>NZ_JBFBJZ010000012.1:0-167090 GCF_040686255.1 Kitasatospora sp. NPDC085879
GCTCATCATGCACACGACACTGGAGTCAGCCTGAACGACTCCGTACCCACGAACGGGCGACACCAGATCATCCAGAAACGGACTTAACGTCCTCTGAAAGGTGGCAGTCCGGTGGCCTGTCGTGACCGTGATCAAGAAGTGCAGTGTGTCGCATCCGACCGGGGGCGGCGGCGCCGTGGTGGGAATCGACGCTCAGGAGGACGCGGTGTCGTGTTCCGCCGGGACGACAACGACCGGGATGCGGGCGTGGTGGACGACCTCGGTACTGGTTGACCCGAGGGTGAGGCGTCCCCAGGCACCCGATCCTCGAGAACCGACCACGAGCAGGCAGGCGTCCGTGCTCGCTTCGAGGAGGACCTGCGCCGGACGACCGCGTTCGCAGACGATCTCCACGTCCACGGATGGTCCGCCGAGCTGTTGCTGCAGCTCCTTGACGGAGTCGGCCACGGCCTGCGTGACGAGATCGCGCTGCTGCGGGATGGGGCCGGTGCCGGGGCCGGAGTCAGCCGTCCATTCGAATCCGGAGTGCTGGGTGGGGGTGTACTCGTACGCGCAGACGGCCCGCAGGCCGGTACCGCGAAGCTGGGCCTCGCGGAGCGCGAAGGTCACGGCCTGTCGGGCGGGGGCTGACCCGTCCGTGCCGACCACGATCGGGTGGGCCGGGCGAGAGGCAGGAGTATCGGTCATCGGAGACCTCCGGCGATTCGGCGGGGGCGCGATCTCTGCGGAGCGAGCGTTGAGGACGTCGCGGGCGTTCCGCTCGGTCGCCGCGTGCGCGGAGCACCGTGAACCGCTGCGGATCCCTGCCCGGCCGGCGCCGAGGGCGGTAGTTCCAGCCGGCCTGACCAGGGGTTGGTAGCCCGTGTGCTTCTCAGCCTGCGCCTGTCCGTGCACGGGCACCAGCGCACGCCCGCCCGGCGTCCGTGCGCCGGGCCGGCCGAGGCCCGGTCGCGGGCGGAGCCGTCCACGGGGCCGCTGGACAGGCGGTACCAGGACGAACATGGTGGCGTCACGTACGAGTACGACCTGCACCCGAACGGAGTGCTGCGGATCCTGCGCGCCTTCGAGGACGCTCCGCAGGTGGTCGAGGTGTGCTTCAGCCCCGCGGCGTGGCTCCAGGTCGCGGGCACCTGTGCGCGAAGCGGTTCCGGGTACTTCCGCTGACCATCGGTGCGTCCGCCGCGCACTCGCATGGCGGGTGCGCCGACGGACGGCTCAACGATTGGGGGGAGCGGCCGCCGTGCCGGAACCGGACGGCGGAGACGACCATGGCGATGATCAGCACGGCGATGCCGATGAACAGCAGGTAGAGCAGGCTCTCGGCAACGACGCCGACGATGCCGAGCACGATCGCCAGGATGATCAGGAACAGCACCAGGGCCATCCTCGGCCTCCTTCGAGGTCTGCCGGGTCCTGTCGGCGTGCCGGCCGGCGTTCACCGCCCGCGACCGGCGCGAAGCGCCGGTTCGCGGGCGATGCAGGATTCGAGCCTGGGAGGGGCGGCACTCCGCTCACCCGTCCGCCCGATCCGGGGTGCCGGCGGTTGTGGACGCCGACGGAAGGAGCCGGAGTCGGGGCAGACGGCGAGCCGCGTGGGTCGTCCGCTGCCGACCGCTCTCATCCGCCTGCGCGCGGGTCCGCCGGCGGCGCACCCGCAGCCGTCAGGAGGTCGGTGCCGGTGAGCGTGTTGGCCGGGTCGGACGCCGCTGTCATCAGCCACTCGGCGGCGGAGGCCTCGGCCTCGGGGGGAATCACCAGGAGCTGCAGGCGCAGAGGGACGAAGGAGCACACCATCACCTGGTCCGCGTCCTGCTCCTGTTCGAACCACCCGACGTGTATGACGTGGCCTGCGACCGGGACACGCCGGGGGATGACCGGCCAGTGCGTCGGATTCACGGTGACACGGGTGATCTTCCCCCATGTGGGGTCCAGTGCTGCCGCCAGCGGGGGGAGTTCGCGCAGGAGGTCGTGCGAGCGGGGCCACCAGGCACCGTCCAGCCGACCGGGAGTGGCACCCTCGGGTGTCAGTGAGAGCCGGACCGGCGGTTCTTGCCCCGGTGGCTGGGCAGACGCGGGGTCGAAGGTTGCGGTCATGTCGAACACCTGCCCTGGGCTCGTTGAGGACGGCCTGGTGCTGCCGCCGGGGGAGCGCAGGAATCCGCAGGCCGTGGACGGTGGGCTCTTCCACCGTACTCCCGCCACAGTCCGGCCTCGGGCGGACAGGGGGCGGCCGGCGGGTCGCCACCGGGTCGTACGCCGGCCCCCTTGAAGGCGGGCTGCGGCGGCGTCTCTTGAGCTCGGCCCGACGGCTGTCCCGGAAGCGTCTGCTGCGGTCCCCGGCCTCCTTCGCGGTGGCGAACCGCCCGAGAACGGGTGAGGTGTTCCGGCGGTCCTCGCGGGCGACCGGCGGCAATCCGCAACGCGGAGCAACGGATTCACCTCAGGAGCCGGTTCGTCTGGACGCCGTGGGGCTGTCGGCCGCACGGCCGGCGCCTTTCCCGGGCGGCTCGATCGGGCAGACAGTGCGGCGGTGGACCCACGCGACGATATTCGTGCAGCTGAAAGGCCCGATTGCGCGCTTTGCCGGAGTAGCCTGGAAGGTGCCGGAGAACTTACCGGTAGGACGATCGCGAGGAGGTGCATATGCAGAACAGTGGAGCAGGAGCCCTGATTCTGCGACTCGCAATCGCGAAATCCCAGGCCGGCCTTTCGGCCGGCAGATAGCGGGATCGCCGAGGTGGCGGGGGCCGCAGGTGCAAATCCTGTTGTTCAGTAGAGCGTTCATTCAGGGCGTGGGCCGTTTCCGCAGGGATGCGGAGGCGGCCTATTTGTTGTTTCCGCCAAGTGGTAGTCGCGGTGCGATCCCATCTCGTGGCCACAAGCGTTCCGGCCGTTTCTTTCCGCTGCGATCCGGCGGATGTCCGAGCGGCTCGGGAACACCGTGGAAGCATGTTCGTTTCCTCGCCCGGTGACCGTGCAGGCGTCGCGGTCGCCGGGGACCAGCCGATCGGATGCGGAGGTGGGTGGGAGACATGATGAGTCCCGACGGACAACGTCCCGTTGTGGTCGGCGTCGATCCCGAACGCCCCAGTCGCATGGTGCTCGGCTGGGCGGCCGATGAGGCGAACCGGCGCCACCTGCCGGTGCGTGTCGTGCAGGCGTGGAAACCCGCACCCCGGGAGAGCAGCTGGCCCCGGCTCTGGCCCGAACTCCACGAACGTGCCCGACTACTCCGTACCGCAGGTGAGCACGCGCTTCACGAGGCGACCCGGTTCATCAGCGAACGCCACCCCGCCCTGCAGGTGTCAGCCCGGCTCATCGAGGGGGACCCGGCCGAGGTACTCAACCGGCAGGCCGAGCGTGCCATGGTGCTGGTCCTCGGCTCACGACCGCTTTCCGGCGTCCGGGAGGTGTTCCACTCCGGGGCGGTGACTCTGCCCCTGATCGCGCACGCGAGCTGCCCGGTAGTGGTCGTCCGGGACCCGGAGCACATCACCCAGCAGCCGGCGTACGTCGTCGTCGGCGTGGACGGCAGTCGAACGTCACAGGACGCCGTGGACTACGCGTTCGAAGCTGCGGCGCTACGGGGTGCACGGCTGCGCGCTCTGTACGCCTGGAACCCTTCGCGTCTCTCGGCGGCCGATGACTACCGAGTGGAGCAGGAATCGCGCCGCGTGCTCGCAGAGGTAGCCGCCGGGCGGCGGGAGCCCTACCCGGAAGTGGACCTCAGGCACGAGGTGGTGCGCGGACATCCGGTGGCCGTCCTGGCCGAGGCCTCGAAGCATGCCCTGGCCCTGGTGGTCGGCACGCGGGGCGCCGGGGGTTTCACCGGCCAGCTCCTCGGGTCCGTCGGCCAGGGCGTCCTGCATCACGCTCGGTGTCCAGTCGTCACCGTGTCGGGGCCGCCCGGGCCTGACGGACTCGCGCAAGGGGCCTCAGACTGAAGGGCCGCAAAACTGCCCAGCACGCTGTTCGCAACCCGTTGCTGTCAGGCAGACCTCCAGCCAGGCACTCGTCGTGATCAGCGGCGGCGCCTCGGGTCTGGCGTGCGTGGGAGCCGACGGGCGGCAGATGGTCGCGTCTACGATGACAGCCTGTTCGACGGGCGCAGGGGTTCCATCAGCACTTCGGCCTGGTGCACGTCGACTTCGAGACGCTGCCCGGTTGTGGTGGCTGACGGCACGCGGGAGCCGGTGGGGGAGCCGGTACAGCTCGCGAGAGGTTCTTGCGCGTCAGGCAGACCATCGGCATCACCGACTGGTGCAGCCCGATCGCCGCGGGCTGTCCGCCCGGTCTCACGACCTCGCCGAGCAGCTCCGCACACCGCCTGTGCGGCAGAAACCCGTTGTCCGCTGTCGGGCCCCGTGAGAGCATCAAGGGTCAACGGTCCGCCTGCTTTCTTCTGCGCTTCGCAGCGCACATGAAAGCGTGCGGGCCGTTGCCATGTCCGCGGTTCTGAGCAATCCACCAAGATCTGCGAATGGCAGGTACCGTTTGATGCGCACACCAGAGCTGGCAGAAGCCTGCATCGAGGATGCGGGCAACATCTTGGTTGCGCCTTCGATGTTGCGCGACAATGACTTGATCAGGGACTTCTTCGGGTCCGTGATCACGCCGGAGGACCTTGCTTCCGGTTCGCCCGACCTCAAGCAGAAGACCGTGTACCTGTGCGGCAACATGTCCGGGATCAGCGGCCACCACCTGCATGCGGCCGCCCGGGTATTCGTCATCCGGGAGCTGTCGCACGGTTACCGCGAAGGTGTCGACGAACCTTGGACCTTCGTCGACCTCGGCCGAGTTCCCATCCGCGTACACGGCGTCGGCGTGTACTATCGCCGCTTTTTCGGACTCGGCGCCGATCACTTCGGGCGGATCCGTGCGGAGCACGTGTTCCAGTCCCTGACGGAGTCCACCAAGCCTGGGACAGCCCATCGCAGCGGAATCTATCTGACGCCCGTCATGCGAAGCGGTGACGAACTGCATTTCTGCCTGCTCCGGTGTTCCACGAATCTCTCGGGGCCGACTGAGAGTTTTCGCCCGACCGACACGCGCATCGTCGAGGCTCTGAACCGCGAGGCCGCTGCCGTCTTCCGGAACCAGGCACCGCTGAATCACGTTCTCGCTCAGATCTACCACAACACCCGCGCCACGGCCGAGCGCAAGCAGTCGAAGGCCAAGATCTCGGCCCATGCGGACAAGACCAAGGACATGCCCGTCAACGGCATCATGGCCTTCTGCACCTTCTACGACCGGCTCGACAACCTGCAGCCCCTGGCCGAAGACGCCTTCGACTACGGGGTGAAGGGCGCCAGTGGCCTGACCAGGCTCCACTTTCGCCTCAAGGAGCCGGCCGAAGAACGGGGCGGGGTCGCGCTCCCCCCGGAGTTCACCGTGACTCTCTACCCCGGATCCGTGTTCTTCATGCCGCTGTCCACCAACCGCCTGTATACGCATGAAATCCGGCCCTCAATGCTGGATGCCGAGTTGCTCCCGACCCGCCTGGGATACGTGGTGCGCTGTTCGAGCGCCGAAGCCGTTCACGTGGACGGCCGCACGTTCCTCAAAGTGGCCGGAGATCTGGTGGAGCTGGGGCCACCCACGCCGGCCGGCATGGACGAGCTGCGCAGGCTGTACGCCGAGGAGAACAGGACCTCGTCCTTCGTTGACTACGGCGACGGATTTCTCTTCAGCATGAATACGGGAGACTATGTTGCCCCGCGGGTCTAGGATCTCGGACGAGATTCTCTCGTGCGCTTTGCCGATCGAGGATAATCTCTTTGCGGAGCTGTCCGCGTCGGCTCGTTTGGAAGACGTAGGAAAAGGCCGACGAGGCGCCGTGCTTACCAAGATTGACCAGGAGGGCGGTGTGCCTCTCGTGCGTACTACCACTCGATACGGAAGTCCGGTGCAGCGTTTCCAGCCGGCGCATGAACGGCTGGCGCAACTGATTCAAGATTGTGCAGCGCTTCCGGTCGGCTTCAACAACGCGCTCATCGAGAGCTACACGAACGCCTACAGAACAATGGGCAGTCATTCCGACCAAGCCCTCGATCTGGCCGACGGGTCGTTTATCGCGGTCTTCTCCTGCTATCAACATCCCGAATCGAGCCCGCCGAGGAAGCTGATCTTCGAATCAAAGGGGTCCGGTAGTGAGAATTTCGAGATCCCCCTCACCCACAACAGTGTCGTCGCGTTTTCTGTCGAATCGAATCGGCGGCTCAGGCACAAAATAGTATTGGACGCGCCCGCCCGGATGCCGGACAATCAATGGTTGGGTGTAACGTTTCGAACGTCGAAGACCTTTGTTCGGTTTCGCGACGGAAATGCATACCTGCCGCAGGGTGCGCGCCTCATGTCGGCCGACGATGAGCAGAGGCGCGAGTTCTACCGACTACGGCGCCGTGAGAACAATGAAACGGACTTCGTCTACCCACTGCTGACGTACACCATCAGCGAGAGCGATCTGATGCCACCCGTGTGACCTTCAGGGCCGTCGAACAACCTTGCGTACCGCGTTCGGGGCGTGGCGGCAGGACGGTCGGCAAGTCCTGGAGCCCCGCTATGGCAGGACCCGCGAGTCCTGCAAGACCTCCTAGTGCTCCAGTGTGACTTCGCGATCTACGCGCTGGAGGGGGCGGAGAGCTGCTGCCGGTAGTGGTTGCGACGTGCCGAAGCTTGGTGGCTTCTGCGCCAGTTCGACCAGTGCAGGAGTGCGTTCAGGGCTGTGATCGGTGGGCTGAACAGTGCGCCGATCAGGTGGCGGATCTCCGGGACGGTCAGGTCGACCGGCTCGCCGCTTCGGGCCGGGCGGTTCGGATCCGCAGGTCTGGTGGGCCGCGTGTCGTCGACGGCGACGGCCAGGAACGCGAGGGCGAGCATGGCCAGGGTGACGTGCCGGTGCCAGGCGGTTCAGTTCCGGACCTGGTAGTGGTCCAAGTCGACCTGACCCTTGGCCGCCTGGAAGCACTCTTCGATGCACCAGCGAGTACCGGCGACGCGCACGAGCTCCGACAGCGGCACGATCCGGGGCGACCAGCACAGGTAGAAGGCGAGCTCGCCGGTGGTGGGATTGCGGCGAATCAGCACGTGGCGGTGCTCGTCAGCGCCGATGTGCACCCAGGCCCAGTCGTAGTAGCGGGGCCCCTTCGCCCCGGAGCCGGCGCTCTGCCGGTGCCAGGCCGAGGCGGGCAGGCGAAAGGCGGCCTCGTCCGCGCGGATCGCCGTGCGGCCCTGGTTGATCCGCACGCTGGTCGCGCAGGAGACCGCCAGCACGTAGCCGACCCCGCGGGCCTCCAGCCCGGCCCGCAGGCCGGGGTCCTGACCGTAGGCCTCGTCGCCGGTCACCCACGACGTGCTCACTCCGCGTCCAACGCCTGCTCGATCATCTGCAGGGGGCGAGACGGGGCTTGGTCGTGAAGACGACGTCCTCGGGTACTCCGGCCCTGCGGCGCCGCTCGGAGTCGCGGCTCCATGTGTGTTCGGGCAGGTAGAGACGGCGGTCGATCAACGCCCGCCCTCTACTGGAGGCGTAGGCGAGGAAGACGCCCACCTGGCTGTTCTCGATCCACCCGGCGGTGCCGGTGCACTGCCGCTGGACACCCGCCGAACCACGACCCTTCTTCAGGAAGCCCGTCTCATCCATGGTCAAAACACCGTCACCGGCGCCGAGATGGTCCGCGACGTAGCGGCGGACCTCGTCGCGCGCCGCACCCGCGTCCCAACAGGCGG
Source organism: Kitasatospora sp. NPDC085879 (assembly GCF_040686255.1). NCBI lineage: Bacteria > Bacillati > Actinomycetota > Actinomycetes > Kitasatosporales > Streptomycetaceae > Kitasatospora > Kitasatospora sp. NPDC085879. The sequence goes on from NZ_JBFBJZ010000012.1 coordinate 7,729, forward strand.
ACCGCAGCAGCCGCTGCATCGGACCGGGACGGCTATGGCCGGCGTGCTCCGCCAGCTGCCAGCAGTTCTTGCGCTCGGTCCCGGACAGCAACCCGAGCAGATAGGCGCGGGCCGCGGCCCTAGGTTCCACTCGCCCGAGCAGGCCCGCAATCCGAGCCATGGCCTGGTCGAACAACGCCTGCCATCGAACGGGGTCTACGCTACGGCCCACGGCCACCGCACGATCTTCAAGAGTCCACACAAACCCTTGATCATCTCGCGGTGGCCGCACGCATCAGGCGTCGTAGTACTCGCCGTCGTCACCCTGGACCTTGGCCTCCAGAACATCCGCCACTTCGAGCATCGTCGCGATCACCGCATCGCTCGGGTTCTTGGACACGATCCGCACGGCGCTCCACCACATCGGGGCCACCGCGAGGCCGGGATCGGCAGCGACCACCGCTTCCCCGCCCGCTGCGGTGATGTCCTGGCCCTCACCGTCAGTTGTATCCGCGTGGTTCGTCGCCTGCCGTCTTGACCTGCTTGCGGTAGGCCCCCGGCGGCGATCCGAAGTGTCGTTTGAAAGCTTTGGCGAAGGCGAACTCCGACGTGTACCCCGTGTGCTGCGCGATTGTGCTCAGCGGGGCCGGCGATTGGTGCAGCAGCCGCGCCGCGGTGGCCATCCGCCAGTTGGTCAGGTAGGTCAACGGCGGCTCGCCGACCACCGAGGCGAAGCGGCGGGCGAACACCGCACGGGACAGCCCGGCGCGGGTGCCCAGCGACTCCACGGTCCAGGGATGGCCGGGATCGTCGTGGATCGCCTTCAGGGCCGGGGCGACTGCCGGGTCGGTCAGCGCAGCCCGCCAACCCCGTGTCCGCTCCTTCGGCAGTTCGGCGTACCACGACCGGAGGATGTACAGCAGCAGCAGATCGATGAGCGCCGTGACGACCGCGTCCGAGCCCGGCTGCGGCGCGTGGAACTCGGCGCACAGCTGATCGACCGCCGAGCGCAGCACCGGGTGGCGGCCCGGAACCGCGGGGAGGTGGATGACCTCCGGTAGATCGCTGAACAGCGGATGCGGGCGATCAACGTCGATCGCGTACGCGCCGCACACCAGCACCGTGTGCGGCCCCGGTCCGTCCACGGTGACCTGGCCGATCGGCGAAGAACGGTCCACGCGCTCCGGTACGAAGTCCACCGGATCGCGGCCCGGCACGTCGCACAGGGTGTGTCCGCTGCCGCGCTGCAGGAACACGATGTCGCCGGGTCCGAGCGCGAGCGGTTGGCCGTGCAGTGGCAGCAGGTGGCAGTGCCCTTCCACGACCACGTGGAATCCGGCTCCTGAGATGGGTTGGAACCTCAGGGCCCACGGGGCGTGCGCGTCGGTGCGAGTCACCATCGGGCGTCCCGTGCGCAGGACTTCGAGGGTGTCGCTCAGGATGTCCATAGCGCCACTCTAGTGCCTGTATGGCGAGACGATATGACAGGGAATCGAGATCTTAAGTCATTCACCGTCTCGATGCGGAGGCGTACGTTCTTGCCATGGCAGTGCCGAACTCCGCACTGCATCGACGAAGGAATGGATCCCATGTCTCTGGCTGGAAAGAAGATCGTGATCATCGGCGGAACCTCCGGCATCGGTTTCGCGGTAGCCCAACAGGCCGCGGCGGCTGGCGCGGACGTCGTGGTCGCCTCCAGCAATCAGGACCGCGTGGACGCCGCGACGAAGCGGTTGGGCGAGCCGGCCGAAGGCCGCCGCCTGGACGTCGCCGACGGCAACGCCATCGCCGCGTTCTTCGAGCAGGTCGGGGAGTTCGACCACCTCGTCTACACCGCGGGCGAATCTCTGCTGATCAAGCCGTTGGTCGACACCACCCCGCGGGAGGCCAGGGCCGTCTTCGAGCGCCGGTTCTGGGGCGCGTTCCTCTCCGCCAAGTACGCTGCACCGCGACTGCGCGACGGCGGCTCGATCACTTTCAGCTCCGGCGTCCTCGCGATCCGCCCCCTTTCCGGAACCGCGCTCACGGCAGGTATCACCGGCGGCATCGAGGCGCTGTCCCGGGCGCTCGCCGTCGAACTCGCCCCTCTGCGCGTCAACGTGATCCAGCCCGGTGTGATCCGCACCGAGCTGTGGGACGGCAGTGTCCCGGACCCGGAGGCCTTCCTCCGGGGCGCCGGGTCCGAGCTGCTCACGCGGCGTGTCGGCACTGCCGAGGAAGCCGCGGCGGCCTATCTCTTCGTCTTGGCCAACGCCTACGTCACCGGCACCACGCTCGCGATAGACGGCGGCGCGGCACTGGTGTGACACAGGCGCCACGCATACCAGCCAACGGAACAGCGCCGCACCCGCGCGACGCGTTCCTTGCCGTGGCAGTCGACGACGCGAGGCCGACCAGACGTGCGGATGCGAGCCGCCCGGCCCGAAGCGGAGACCCGGTCGACCTGACCGGCCCGGAGATCCGCCGCCTGATCGGCGCACTGTTCAGCCCACCGATCACAGCCCTGAACGCACTCCTGCACTGGTCGAACTGGCGCAGAAGCCACCAAGCTTCGGCACGTCGCAACCACTACCGGCAGCAGCTCTCCGCCCCCTCCAGCGCGTAGATCGCGAAGTCACACTGGAGTACTAGGAGCGGAGCAGTCCGTCGAGGAATGCGTTGCCGAAGACGCGGTGCGGGTCGTGGCGGTCCAGGACGGCGATCGCCTCGTCCCAGCCCGGGCCGCCGCTCGTGCGGAGACTGTCGGGGATGATGCGGCCGAGCACGTCCGGGTCGGCCCAGGTGGCGTCCTCGGTGTAGGCCCAGCCCTTGGACCACTCGACCCGCAGGCCGGCCCGGGTGCCGTCGAAGGTGCGCAGCAGGAACTGTTCGAGGTCCCGGCAGAACCGGCGCAGGCCGGGGGTGCCGGGCAGGCTGAGGACGTCCACCCAGACGGCGGTGTCCCACTCGGGCTTGTCCGGGTGGGGCCGCAGGGCGGAGAGCAGTGGTGGTCGGGCGCCGGGTACGCCGGAGACGGCCGGGTCGTCCAGGCCGGTGACCCTGATCTCGACGGCGCCGTTCACGGGGTACTCGCCGCGCTGCTGGTACTCCGTCAGCAGCCGCTGGTAGTGGGTGGTGAACTCGCTGACCACCCACTGGAGATCGGCCCGCCGGGCGAGTACCGCGTACCCGCTGGCGGTGACCCGCAGGGTGGTCGGCCGGACGTACTGGAGCACCGCCCGCGACGGGCCCCACAGGTCGGAGTGCAGGCCGTCCGCGAGCAGGTGGGTGAGCAGCTCGCCGGTGAGCAGGCTGCGCAGCAGACCGGTGGAGAGCAGGACGTCGGTCAGGTCGCCGGTGAGGCCGATCTTTGTGATCAGAAACTGGAGTTGGCCGAAGGTTGGGGCCAACCACCAGGCTCCTTCGATCAGTTGGCCGGCGAGTTCGGCCACCGGCTTGGGGATGTTGTCGGAGAAGGGGTAGTTGTACGGCTCTGTGACAGTGCGGGCCGCGAACGGGCGGGTGGGGGTGACCTGCCAGGTCTTGAGCCAAGGGTGCGTCGTGAAGGCGTACCAGATCGCCTCGGCCCGGCCGTCCCGGGCGACGAAGTCGGCGAAGGTCCGGTTGCCGGACATGCCCGGTGCGGCGAAGAGCTCGACGGCCGGGATGTCGAGGCGGCTGACGCAGCGCAGGTTCCGGTCGGCGCCGACCCGGAGCACCACCTCGGTGAGGAAGGCCCGGCCCAGTTGGACCAGGAAGGCGGCACTGTCGGCCTGGCTCCGGTCGAACTCCCTCAGCACGTAACGGGCTTGCGAGTCGTCCCAGACCACGGCGGTGAGTGAGACGACGTGACTGCTGAGCGAGCCGAAGCCGTGACCGGTGGGCGAGGTCTCGCCGGTGGCCGGCACGGCGGTGCCGTGGCCGCCGATGGCGAGTACGCCGCCGACGGTGAGATCGCCGGGCGCGGGGCAGGCAGTGACACCGAGGCCGTGACCGGCCAGCCGGGCGAGCAGGTCCTCCATCGAGGCGCCGGTCTGCACCCGGACGGTCGGGGCTCCGGCCACCGAGCTTCCCGTCAGGGCGATGGAGGTGAGGTGCTGGGTGGTGTCGACCAGCAGCACCTGGGCCGAGGCAGGGGTGCCAGGGGTGACGGTGAGCGGTGCCCAGCCGTGCCGGTACCCCTGCGGACGCAACCGCCAGCCTGCGGCGCGGGCCCAGTCGGCGAGGTCGGCGACCTGGCGCGGATTGCTCGGCGCGCAGACCCAGAGCGGGTCGGTTCGGATTTCACCGGCCCAGTTCTCGTACACCCGTTGGTAGGGCGTCACCCCGGCCGGGAGCCCGGCGGGGGCGGCGCCGACCGCCCGCGCGCTGTCCGGCCCGACGGTGCCGCGCAGCAGCCAGGCGGCGGCTCCTCCGCCGAGCCCGGCGAGCGCCTTACGCCGGGTCAGGCCACTGCTTCGGTCAGGCCGTTGGTTTGCCACGCGCTGACGCTATCAAGGGAGATGGCCAGGTGCTGACGCTGTCGACGGAGATCAGCCGCGAGTCGCCTTCGGTCCGGATGGAATGTCACCCGGACATCGGCGTCCATCGGTGAGAACGACCGGTACGGTGCCGTTTCGCCAGGTCGCGTGTGGGGGACGACGATGATCCGGGTCGCATCGCGGGCCGGCAGTGCAGCCTCGACAGCGGATGCCGAACCCGGGGCCACTGCGGCTGGAGCCGCTCGGTGGTGTCCACGACCACGGCCGGACCGGGCCGCTGGATCGGCGCCGGCACTCGGTGGTCCGCCCGGAGCGTGGGGCTGCGGATGCGGCAACAGGGTGTTCGACGGGCGGAAGGGTTCCATCAGCGCTTCGGGCTCGTCCACGGCGACTTCGAAACGCAGCGGCGCACGCCGAAGGCGTCGTACGGGTGGTGCAGCCGAGGACACCGTGAATCTCCCGCTGGCCCGCCTGCCCGGCGGCACGCCCAGCGCGTAAGCGCGTAAGGCAGTCGTCCGTCACGCCCACTTGATGGAGCAGCCCATGCTCGGCCGGTGCGGTTCCGGGACGGTCCGGCCGGCCAGCACCAGGTCGATGGCGTGCCGCAGCAGGCCCCCGGTGACCGGCTTCCCGTTGCCGGGCGTCGAGTCGTCCATCGCGCCCCGGTAGGCCAGCTCGCGGTGCGCGTCGTAGAGGAAGAAGTCCGGTGTACAGGCGGCCTGGTACGCCCGGCCGACGGACTGGTCGAGGTCGACGAGGTACGGGAAGGCCCACCCCGTGCGTGTGACCTGGGCGCGTAGCCCGTCGGTGTCGTCGGCGGGTGCGACGGCCGGGCTGTTGCTGCAGATCCCGACGACCGCGAGGTCCGGGAACTCGCCGACCAACTCGGCGAAAGCCTGCTCGACGTGCCGTACGTACGGGCAGTGGTTGCACAGGAAGGCCACCAACAGGGCCGGTGCGGCGGCGAAGTCGTCCCGTGCCACGACCCGGCCGTCGATCGCGGGCAGCGAGAAGTCCGGCGCCGGTGTCCCGAGTGGGACGAGGGTGGAGATGGCGGCCATCTGATTCACTTCCTCTGGTCGACTGCGGCGGCCGTGCGTATACCATCATGGTCGTCCGGTGGGACCGGCGGCTGCCAATTCACCGATGCCGGTCACCGCGACGTCTGTGTCGGCCGCAGTGACAACCGCCCGCCGATCGGCGGCGCCACCGCCGGCGACCGGGCACCGGGCTACTGCGACAGCCACTGCGCCGACGACGAGTGACCGGCCGACGTCGGCCACACCTGGCGTGAACCAGTGCGGCGTCCTCGACGTCCTGCTTCGCCGCGCCTGTACCGACGGACCGGCCGGGGTCGGGGGAGTCGGAGTCGTCCCCGACCCGGCCGGTCGCCCGGGGTCGCGTGTCCGTGGTGTCACCATCTCGTCACCGGACGCATCGGCCGGCCGGCAGGTTCGCCCGCATCGAACCCGGAGGGCCGGCGCATGGGAAGATCGCTTCCCCGACACCATCCGCATCAGAGCGGTCGGCGAAGCCGTCCGAATCGTCATCGAGGAGCAGCTGTGACCGAGCAGCCCGGCCCGCAGCAGCGCATCGCCGACGCCATCCGACCAGCGATGCTCAACGGTCTGCAGGACGCCGACCTGATCGGCGCGCCGGGCGCCGAGCGCATCAACCAATGGGTCGACTGGATTGCGGCCGTCATCGCCGGCCACGTTGTGGAGCCGATCACCGCCGAACGCGACGCCTTCGCGGACCGGGTGGACACCCTCACGCACGTCGCGAGGCGCCACAAGGAGGGATACAAGGACGCGGCCCGGGACGTGCAGCTGCTCGAGGCCCGTGTCGCCGAGCTGGAAGCGGAGGTGACGCGGTTGCGTGCACCCGGTGTCCTGCCTGCCGGCCCGGGGGTGGAGCCCGACGTGACATCGGTGGGCGGCACGTCGGCCCAGTCGCTCCGGGACCGGCTCCGCGCCAGGTACCCCGTCACCGCGGAGGCTCTGGACCGCCGGGATACCGAGGCCGGTCCGAGCCGGAACGCCGAGGACTGACAGGCCGTCGGACCGTTCGGCGGCGGCGTCAGTCGTACGGCACCGAGCGCGCCAGAAGGGCGGCACCGCGGCGCCTCGCGTGCTCGTGGGTGACCCGGACGATCTCGTGCCAGAAGGGCGCCGCGGTGAGGTAGGTGCCGAGCGCGGCCATGATCCCCAGGGCCACGTCCACGCTGATCCGGCCCTCCTCGGTCCAGTACACGTCCTGCAGGTCCAGCAGCAGCGCGAACTCGTCCGCGATCAGTGCCGTACCGGCTCCGTAGCCCCCGGCGACCAGCGGATGCCGGACGGCCCGCTCGTCGCCGCGTACGGCGACCAGGCCGACGCCGGCCAGGACCGCGATGCCGATGTTGTAGTGGTGCAGGTGCCGCCCGCCCGCCGACATGTTGCCCCAGGGCAGCCAGCCGCCCCGGATGCCGTGGGTGATCAGCCGGACGGTGCCGAAGGTCGTACCGAAGGCGGTCCAGGTCACCAGGAGGGACCGCTTGGTCGGCGTCAGGTGGGTATCGGCAGCCTGGCTCCAGCGACGTACCAGGCCCTTGGCCGGGGAGCCGCGCTGCCCTGCGTGGGCGCTCATGAACCGGTCCCCTCTCGTTGTTCCTGCCGACGCTCGGTCCGATGCTTTCCCACCGCCCCCCGCGCGGTTGCCTTCCCCGCGATCCGCCACCCGGACGGCGCAAGGCCGCTGCCGCAGGCACAGGGGACCGGCGGTGTGCGGCCCGCAGCCGAGTCTCACGGCTCGCGCCGGGGCGCGTCGGGCGGGCCTGCCCGGGGCCCTCTCTACGGCGTGACCGGTCCCGGGGCCGCCCAGGGGAGCGAGTACCAGGAGAGGGCGGCGAGGACCGTCGCGCCGGGCAGCTCGGCGCTATAGGCGAGGACCTGGGCGAGCAGGTAGTCGGGACCGTGGTGCGCGGACCAGATGTCGAAGTAGGCGTCCATCGCCAGCAGCACGGCGGTGGCGGCGGCCAGGGGGCTGGTGGCCCGGTGGCGGCGGCGCACCAGTACGGCGAGCAGCAGCAGCGCCGCCACCTCCATGACGTCCAGCCAGACCCAGGAGTTGGCGAGGTTGCGCGCGCCGAAACGGCGGACCGACAGGCCCAGCACCACGATCCACGGCACCAGCAGGAACGCGGCCGCCCGCAGCCCGATCGGCAGCCATCGCCGGATCGCCGCCTCGCGAGCCGTCGGTACTTGTCCCGGTACGATCACACGCCGATCGTATCGGCGTACCGCGGATCCGTGGCAGCCGCGGTGCACCCGGCCACCGTGGGCGCGGGGAATCGCGCCGGTCCCGGCAGACACACGGGATGATGACAGGACCGGGGTGGTGTGCGGCTGGGGGCCAGGTCGTGCCGCGACAGCGGATGCAGGACGGCCTGCTGAGCGGCAGCTACTCAGAAGTAACGTATCCCGGTTCAAGCCGAGCGTAGCGATTCACGCACCCGATCCACAGTCGCACCAGGGGTGACGTGCGGCAGCAGCGCCCGCGCGCGGCGCAGGGGCAGATGTCTGCGCCAACAAGCTTTTCACCGGGCCATGTTGACGAAGTCTCACGGCATTCGGCCACCCCCGCGTGTGACCGCCTGGCTTACCGGTTCGGGAACGCGGCGACCATGAACGCTGCGTGGTGCGGCGGGCCGTCGCCGTCACCACGCAGGCTGACCCGCAGCACCGTGCTCTTGTCGTCCTGGCTACGGCAGCGGCAGCTCGGTCCACACGGTCTTGCCGTCCCGGGCGTAGCGCGTACCCCAGCGCTCCGTGAGCTGGGCGACCAGGAAGAGACCGCGCCCGCCCTCGTCGGTCATGCGGGAGCGCCGCAGGTGGGGTGAGGTGCTGCTGCCGTCGGAGACCTCGCAGATCAGGAATCGGTCGCGGATCAGCCGCAGGATCACCGGTGCCCCGCCGTAGCGGTAGGCGTTGGTGACCAGCTCGCTGACGGCCAGTACGGCGGTGAAGGCCAGCTCGTCGAGCCCCCACTCGGCCAGCGTGGCGGTGGTCAGCTTGCGGGCCCGGCCGGCGGCGGTGGGGTCTGCGGGAAGCTCCCAGGTGGCCACGGACTCCGCCGCGAGTACCCGGGTCCGGGCGATGAGCAGCGCGACGTCGTCGTGGGAGAGCTTCGGAAGCAGGGCGTCCTCCACCGCTTGGCAGGTCTCCTCCAGCAGCTCGGCGGGCCGGCACAGCGCCTCGCGCAGCCGCTGCAGCCCGATGTCGAGATCGCGGTCCCGCGTCTCGATGAGCCCGTCGGTGTACAGCGCCAGCAGGCTGCCTTCCGCGAGATGGAGTTCGGCGGCCTCGAAGGGCAGCCCGCCCAAGCCCAGCGGAGGCCCGGGGGGTAGGTCCACAAGGCTGAAGCGGCCGTCCGGAGTCACCACCGCGGGCGGCAGGTGGCCGGCCCGCGCCAGCGTGCACTGCCCGGTGACGGGGTCGTACACCGCGTAGAGGCAGGTCGCTCCGACGATCTGCTGGGTCTGTGAACCTCCGCCGGCCGCCTCCTGCTCGTCGGCCAGGCGGTTCACCAGATCGTCCAGATGGGAGAGCACCTCGTCCGGCGCGAGGTCCAGGTTGGCCAGGGTGTGGACGGCGGTGCGCAGTCGGCCCATGGTGGCTGCGGCGTGCAGGCCGTGACCGACCACGTCGCCCACCACCAGGGCGACGCGGGCCCCGGAGAGCGGGATCACGTCGAACCAGTCGCCGCCGATGCCCGCGGCCGGATCGGCCGGCAGATAGCGGTGGGCGACTTCGACGGCACGGTGCTCGGCCAGAGCGTGTGGCAGCAGACTGCGCTGCAGGGTCAGCGCCGCCTGGTGCTGCTGAGTGAAGCGGCGGGCGTTGTCGATGCAGACGGCGGCGCGGGCCGCGAACTCCTCCGCGAGCGTGAGGTCGTCCTGCTCGAACGGTTCGGGCCGCCCGGCCCGCCACAGGCTGACGATGCCCAGCAGCAGGCCGCGGGCGATCAGCGGTACCACGATCAGCGAGTGGGCCCCCAGAGCGACGGCGCGCCTGGAGCGCTCCGGGTCCTGGAAGTACCAGCCGGGGCTGGTCTCCAGCTCGATTTCGAGGACCGGCGCCTGCACGGTGAGGCACTTGGCCTGCGGTGTGCGGTGATCGAAGGAGAATACCTCGCCGACCGGGTACATCACATCGAGCGCGTCCTGCCCGACCGTCCGGATCGCCGTTCTGCGCATCGGCCCGGACGCCCTCTGGACGGGTTCCTCGCCCCGGATGACGGGCTCCAGAAGGTCCACCGCGACGGCGTCGGCCAGATCGGGGACCGCGACGTCGACCAGTTCCCGGGCGGTCTGCGCCACATCCAGGGTGGTGCCGATCCGGGCACTCGCTCGGTTGAGCAGCGCCAGCCGGCGCCGGGCCCGATGGCGATCGGTGACGTCCTCGACCATCTGGGTGACCCCGAGGATCCGGCCTGCAGGGTCGTGCATCCGGAAGGCCGAGATCGCCACCATGCGCTCGCGGTCGGGATCCCGCCGTACCCGGCAGGGCTGCTCGGTGAAGATCAGCGGCTCGCCCGTCTCCAGGACCTGCCGCAGCAGTGCCTCGATCGTCTCCACGTCGGGACCGATCATGAAGTCGCTCATCAGCCGGCCGCGGTGCTCATCGACCGGGACCTCGCTGAACCGGGCGATCGCCCTGTTGACCCGCAGGATGCTCAGGTCGGGGGCGTGCACCGACAGGCCGATCGGAGAGCGCCGGAACAGGCCGTCCAGGACCGACCGGTCCGTCTCCCACTGGACCACCTCCTCGGCCGGCGCCATGACCAGGAACCACTCGGACCGCAGGTCGACCCGGGTCACGGCACGGGCGCGGAAGCCCAGCTCCACTCGGCGGCCGTTACGGTGCAGCACCGGCAACACTCCGTACCAGCCGCGCTCGTGCTCACACTCCGCAACCGCGTTCAGCACCGCATCCCGATCGGCGGGGTGGACCAGGAACTCGGCGGCAGCGCGACCGAGCACCTCGCGCGGCCCGTAGCCGAGCAGGGCCTCGGCTCGCTCGCTCCAGCCGACGACCCTGCCACGGTCGTCCAGGACCGCCCAGGCCGAACGGGCCACCGCGAAGGGGTCCTCGGGAGCCTCGCCGAACGCGGGCACCGGTGCGTCCATACCGCCAGTATCACCGAGAGCGGATCACCCGACTTGCCGAGACGGGAGGGGCGATCGGACATGCCGGCGCCCGTCTCGGATGAAGCGTCGTCCGCTCGCGGTCGTGCGGCGGACGACATGCCGGCATGACGGTGGATCAGCCGAGCGCTCGGTCGAGGTTGAAGGCGGCACTGATCAGGGAGAGGTGGGTGAAGGCCTGCGGGAAGTTGCCGAGCTGCTCGCCGGTCCGGCCGATCTCCTCGGCGAACAGTCCGAGGTGGTTGGCGTAGGTCAGCATCTTCTCGAAGGCCAGCCGGGCCTCCTCCAGCCGCCCGGCGCGGGCCAGCGCCTCGACGTACCAGAAGGAGCAGATGGAGAAGGTGCCCTCGTCACCCCGCAGACCGTCCGGACTGGCGACCGGGTCGTAGCGGTAGACCAGCGAGTCGGAGACCAGGTCCGCGCCGAGTGCGTCCAGGGTGGAGAGCCACTTGGGGTCGGTCGGGGAGATGAACTTCGCCATCGGCATCATCAGCAGGGACGCGTCGAGCACATCGTCGTCCAGCCCCTGGACGAACGCACCCCGCTCGGCCGACCAGCCGCGGCTCATGATCTGCCGGTAGATCGCGTCGCGGGACCGCCGCCAGCGGAGCAGGTCAGCAGGGAGGCCGCGTCGGTTGGCCAGCCGGATCGCCCGTTCCAGGGCCACCCAGCACATCAGCCGCGAGTAGACGAAGTTCCGCCGGCCCGCCCTGGTCTCCCAGACGCCCTCGTCGGGCTGGTCCCAGTGGTCGCAGAGCCAGTCCACAACGGCACCCACCTCGTCCCAATGGCCGCTGCTGATCGGCTGTCCCCACTTGTCGTAGAGATAGACGGAGTCGATCAGCGCACCGTAGATGTCGAGCTGGAGCTGTCCCGTGGCGGCGTTTCCCACCCGCACCGGGGCGGATCCGAGGTACCCCTCGAGGTGGGGGAGTTCGTACTCGGGCAGGTCGCTGCGCCCGTCGATGCCGTACATGATCTGCAACGGCCCGGTCGGGCCGGCGCCCCGCAGGATTCCGCGCTCGGAGAGGAAGCCCATGAACGCCTCGGCCTCCGAGGTGAATCCGAGACGCAGCATGGCATAGAGGCAGAAGGCCGCGTCGCGGACCCAGACGTAGCGGTAGTCCCAGTTGCGCTCGCCGGCGATCTGCTCCGGCAGGCTGGTCGTCGGTGCGGCGACGATCGCGCCGGTGGGGGCGTAGGTGAGCAGCTTCAGCAGGAGTGCGGACCGGTGCACCATCTCGCGCCACCGTCCGTGGTAGCGCGAGTGGGCCAGCCACTGGCGCCAGAACCGAACCGTCGCCCCGAACTGCTCCTCCGCCTCGACGCGGGGGCACCCGCGCGGGCTGACGTCGGCACTCGCCACGTCGAGGGCGAAAACGGCGGACTCGCCCTCGAGGAGCTTGAAGTGCGCCTGCACGTCCACACCGTCGCCCTCGATCGGCACCGTCGCGGTCAGCGCCAGCGCCAGCGACGGAGCGCGGAACACCGCCCGGCCGGGCTCCAGCTGCACGGTGTGGCGCTCGGCGCCGTAGCCGAAGCGGGGCGCGATCCTCGCCCGGAACGGGAGAGTGCCCCGTGCGCAGATCACCCGCCGGATCAGCCGGTGCCGGTCCGCCTCGCGCGACTCGTCGACCACCGGCATGAAGTCCTGGATCTCCGCCACCCCGTCCGCGGCGAAGAACCGCGTGATGAGGACGTTCGTGTCGGGGAAGTAGAACTGCCGGGTACGCGTCGGCACGTCGGCGGCCAGTTCGAAGGACCCGCCCTTGTCGGCGTCGAGGATGGACGCGAAAACGCTGGGCGCGTCGAAGCGCGGGCAGCAGTACCAGTCGATGGTGCCGTCGGTGGCGACGAGCGCGGCGGTGCGGAGATCGCCGATCAGGCCGTGCTCGGAGATCGGCATGTACCGCGAGCCGTCCAGCCTCTCGAAGGTCGCGCTGTCGCGTGCCATATCGGCCTCCTCACACAGCCGCCGAGGACACCCGGCAGGACCTCGCTTTCATGCTAGACCGCCGTACCGGAACGCCGCCCGGCCGCAACCGTTGAGGAGGATCGGCTCCCGGCCATCGGGCTCTTCGACGACCGACGGGGACTCGCTCCACCGGCCTTGTGACCGCTGACCCTGTGACCGCCACCGCGCCGCCCTCCCGTCCGGCTCGGCTCGGCCGTCACTCACCGGAATGGTGCGGCCACTGTCCGCGCCGGCGCTGACCGGCGGTCTGCCGGGGCGCCCGGCCGAGCAGCGGGTCGCGTTCTCGGGTCGGTCACACCTCGTCGTGCCAGGCGAAGGCCGAGATTCGCCATCCGTCCGGGGTGCGGACGAACTGGATGGTCTTGGTGCCGCCGCCCTCGAACGGCTCGCCGTCCAGGATCCCGGACTTGCGGTACTCGCCGAACCGCGAGGCGATGTCGCCCACGACCTCGGTCCGCTCGGAGGTTTCCCATTCGGAGAACTCGACCAGGCGGCCGTCGGCCAGCAGCCGCACCCGTGGCTCGATGAACTCCTCGACGGTGTAGGCCGTGAAATTCGGGTTGGTGCTGACGATCACGCCACCAGGAAGCATCAGGCGGCGGATCCGCGCCACGTCGGCGGGCTTTCCGTCCCGGTTGTCGAAGGCGCCGAAGAACTCGGCGGTCAGCAGATCGATCTCACTCTTGGACACGGCGCGACAGTAACATTGCACAGGAGTGCGGCGGCAGTGGTTCGGTGAATCGGCGGCGCAGAGAGCAGTGCTCGGAACCTGTGGATCGGCGGGGCGTCGCTGAGAGGGGCGGGCCCTCCGCGGCGGGCGGGTGCGGGGCCGACGTGACGTCAGAAGCTGCTGCGCCGGCGGACGGTGGAGATGACGTGACCTGCGGGCCGCCGAGCCCGGCACCGCCCCGACCCTCAAAGGTCGATCGCGGGACGGCCCTCAGCTGCGCTCGGGAGTGGTGAGCAGGCGCAGGGTCATCTCGGCGAGGCCGGCTTCGACGCGTTCGGCCTCGGACGAGGCCGCGTGGCGGAAGCCCTGGGAGGCGAGCAGGGAGAGCAGCCACCAGGCCGCGGTGGCGGGGTCGAGGTCCGGGCGTACGCTGCCGTCCTGCTGTCCCCGGGCGAGGAGTTCGGTGAGCACCTCCGCCACGGCCTGGTTCGCGTTCCGGGCGGCCCGTGCGATCGTCGGGTCCGCTGCGAGGGCCATTGCGTCGGAGAACAGGACGCTGAGCGTGCCGCGGGCATGGACCTGTGTCAGGTGGTCGGGGGCCAGGAACTGGGTGAGCCAGGCGCCGGTGGACCCGCTTGCGGCGGCCCACTCGCGCATCATCTGCGTGGCGCGCAGGGCTGCGGTGTCGAGGACGGCCGCGAAGACTGCGGCCTTGGAGCCGAAGTTCTGGAAAACGACCGGTTCGCTGACCCCGACCCGCCCGGCGACATCGGACATCTTGGCGCGCTGGTAGCCGGCCTCCGCGAAGACCTCGGTGGCCGCGGCGAGGATCGAGGCTCTGCGGTCGGCGGCGTTCAGCCTGGTCCGGCGGGGGCTTGCGGCGGGGGTCGGCTCTGGCACATCTGCATCCTAGTGGGCCTCTTGCGGACAAACTTAGTAGTGACTAAGTTAAGAGTACTTAGTCACGACTAAGAAAGGGTGGGCCATGGAGCTCGCACGCTTTCTGCACGGCAGTCCCGACAGCCGGACCGCCGGTACGACCATCGCGCACGGGCGCGGATACGAGGCGCTCAGCACCGCCTTCTTCCTCGGCCGCCGACGCGCCGTCTTCACCCGGCTCGCCCGGCTGAGCGGCGCCCGGCCCGGCGACCGGGTCCTGGACGTCGGCTGCGGCACCGGCTACCTCACCCGAGCCGTGGCCGAGGCGGTCACCGGCTCCGGGTCCGTCCTGGGCATCGACCCCTCCGGTGACGCCGTGGCCCACGCCCGACGCCTGGCTGCGGGCCTGGCCAACTGCACGTTCGCCGACGGCATCGCGGAGGACCTCGACGCCGAGGACGGCACCTACGACGTGGTGGTGACGAGCCTGGTGATCCACCACCTGCCCGAGCAGGTCCACGAGCGCGCGGTCGCCGAGATGATGCGGGTCCTGCGCCCCGGCGGGCGCGTCCTGGTCGCCGACTTCCGCCCGCCGAGCGGCCGGATCGCACGTCACCTGGTGGGCGCCGTCACCGGCCCGGCGATGGAGCACAACCCCGTCCACCTGCTCGAACCGCTGGTCCGTCGTGCAGGCTTCGGGCAGGTCGTCGCCGGAGACCTCCCGTGGATCCGCTACGTGCAGGGCATGAAGCCGGAGCACGCCCGATGAGCGCCACACCACCGGGAGGCGTCCTGAGACTGTCGGCGATCGCCCTCGTACCGGCCGGACTCGCGCTCCACCTCTGGCTGGGCACGAAGGCGGGCCTGGCTCTCGCCGCCGTGGGCGCCCTCTGCCATGTGGCGGCGGGAACGCTCGGTCGGAGGTGGCTGCGTCGACGGGGAGAGCGCGGCGAGTAGCCGCCTGCGTCGGTCGGGTCCGCGTGGGTCGCCACCCGAGCTTCCCCGGTGAGTCGGATCCGTACCGCCGTCGCGGTCGGCCACGCGGATGTGGCGCCGCGGACCCGTTCGAATCCGGGTGCTGTCGTCGGCGGCCTCGGCGTGATGGATCATCATGTCGCGGCAGAAGCGGGCGGCGGCCGGGGCGTCGGCCACCACGGCGGAGGTCTGGGCCGCATGTCAGCGCGGGCGTGCCGCCGACCGGCGGTCAGAACCGCGGCCGGACGGCGCGCTGCGCCGCCACGGCAGTCTCGTCGCCGCACGTAGGCCCCGGACGCTCGGTGGGTTCACTCGTCATCGCGCGGTTCTCCTCCGATTCGTGGTCGTTCCGGCCGGTGTCGTCGCCCCGGAGCCCCGCGCGCGGTCGGCCTGCGGGGACCAGTGCGGCCGTTCACGGGCACGGTCGGCGGAGCCGGGCCAGTGTCCGTGCAGGGAGTCGATGACGAAGTCGTGGCCGTGCCGCCACCCGTCCTCGGTCCGCCGCGCGGCCGCGAGGTGCGGGTGGCCGGCGGGCAGGTCGTGGTGGACGTGGCCGAGTCGGGCCGGGTCGAGTCCGGGCCAGGCCGCAGTCGCGGCCGCGGTCGCGGCGAGCGCGATCACGCCGAGGACGGCGGCGGTGACGGGGAGGCCCGCCGCGGCGGCGAGCCAGCCGGCGAGCGGGTAGGTCAGCAGCCAGCAGCCGTGCGAGAGGGAGAACTGCGCGGCGAACGCGGCGGGTAGGTCGGCATCCGCGGCGGAGCGGCGGATCACCCGCCCGCCCGGGGTGAGGACGGCCGAGCAGGCGGCCCCGATCGCGGCCCACGCCACCAGGATCGCGGTCCACGACCAGGTCGACGGGGCGGTGGCGGTGATCACTGCGACCGCGGCCAGGATGACCGGGAGGGCGTACCCGGCCGGCAGCATGACTGCACGGTCGCTCAGCCGGCGCAGCAACCGGGGCAGGGTCACCGAGGTGAGCATCGACCCGGCGCCGTAGGCGCCCAGGGCGAGGGAGACCGCCCCGGCCGGCCGGTGGAAGTGTCCCTGCACCAGGACGACGGTGTTCACGAAGACGATCGCCCCGGCGGCGGCGACCGCCAGGTCCAGCGCGAGCAGGGCGCGCAGCCGGGGGGTGGCCCGGAACAGCCGGGTGCCGAAGGCGGCCTTGGCGTAGATGCCGCCGGTGCGCTCGACGGGCTTCGGCTTGGGCAGCACGGCGGAGACGACCAGGGCGGCGGACGCGAGGAAGCCGACCGCGGTGCCGGCGAACAGCCAGGTGTAGGAGACCAGAGCCAGCAGGCCGGCGGCCAGTGCGGGGCTGAACAGGCTCTCCAGGTCGTACGCGATCCGGGACAGCGACAGCGCCTGCGTGTAGTCGCGCTCGGCCGGGAGCACCTCGGGGATGGTCGCCTGGAAGGTCGGCGTGAACGCGGCAGAGGCGGCTTGGAGCAGGAAGATCAGGAGGTAGATCTGCCAGACCTGGGTGACGAACGGCAGTGTCAGCGCGACGCAGGCCCGGGTGAGGTCCATCGCCGCCATCAGGGCTCGGCGCGGTATTCGGTCGGCGACGGCGCCCGCCAGCGGGGCGATCGCCACGTACGCCACCATCTTGATCGCCAGCGCGGTGCCGAGCACGGCCGAGGCGTTGTCGCCGGCGATGTCGTACGCGAGCAGGCTCAGCGCGACGGTCGCCAGCCCGGTACCGACCAGTGCGACGACCTGCGCGGTGAACAGGTGGCGGTAGGTGCGGTTGCGCAGCACGGTCAGCATGGCCCCGTCCCGGTTCGGCGTGGTGAAGCCACCATCCTAGGCAATACGTGCGTACTTATGCACATGTCTGTTCCGAAGCGGTTCGGTGAGGGGCAGAGAGGAGCCGGTCAGTCGTGGGGTGGCAGGGCGCCGATCTGGTGGTCGGCGACGTTCAGGGCCTCGTCGACGAGGCGGCGCAGGTGGCCGTGGCGCAGGGAGTAGACGACGCGGCGGCCATCCTTGCGGGTGGTGACCAGGCCGGCGAGGCGGAGCTTGGCCAGATGCTGGCTGACGGAGGGGCGGGCGGCCCCGGTGGCCTCGACCAGGGTGGTGACGTCCGCCTCGCCGCGGCCGAGCCGCTCCAGCAGGGAGAGGCGGGTGCGGTCGGCGAGCAGTGCGAGGACGGAGGCGGCGACCTCGAGGCGCACGCCGCCGGGATGCTGCTGCGACTGGTTCGCATCTGCGAGCGGAGTGCGTGTGTCCATGCGGACATCGTAGATGTTCAGGATTGCTCACGTGCGCACACGTCGCGGTTCGGGGGAATGGGCGGGCCACGAGCCCCGAGCTTGCTCTCCTCCTCCCAGCCCGCGACCCGGCCGAGCCGTACCGAGCGCAGTGGACCGTGCTCCGAGATGAGGAAGACAGACAGTCGGTGGACGGCCGTCTCCTTGGTGGCGTCGATCTCGGCGATGTCCTGGCCGGCCCGCTTGGTCTCAGGGCAGTGGTAGAGCGCCCCTTCGTCGTCCACCTCGTCGGGGTAGTCGACGCCCGTGTGCTCGAGTTCCACGGTCAGGCCGACGGGGCTCAGCTTCTCGGTGCGGGCCTTGTCGACTCGGATGCCCTGTTGGCCGCCGTAGGCGTTCACTGCGCGCGGGTCGCCGGGGGAGAGCAGCCCGTCGGCGTTCTGCCGGGCGCAGAGGTTCTTCCAGATGGTGAAGCGCCAGACCCGTTCCTCCTCGTGGTGGAGGGTATGCCGGACAGGACGGTGAAGCCGAGAAGCCGCAGGACGGCGTTGGTGCTCGCCTCCCCACCGGGGAAGTCGTTGTAGGCCAGGGACTTCCCGTGTTGGTAGCCGTGGGCCACCCCCGCGATCGCCTTGGGGTCGTAGCGGCAGTCGGGGTGTTGGAGGTAGTAGCGGGTGGAGGACCTGAAGCCGTGGGTCTCGACGAGGAAGCTCTTCTGTCCCACGTCGTCGAACTCCCTGAGCGCGCTCAGGACCGCATCTGCATCCGTCAGGTATCGGATCCCCACGTCTCTCCTCATGCTGGTACCTGTCATGGGCGTAAGGTGCATGGGTGCCAACCAAGTTGGTGTGATCCCTGTGCTGCTCGGCGCGTGGCTCCCATGGCATCTGCAGTCCCAGCGCCTTGCCGTGGCTGACATCCGCAGCTGACATCAACAGGCCGGCACAGTGACGCATAGGCTGGGGCGAAGCGCCGCGGGCGACAGGCATGCGGACCGGTTCACCACGCCAAGTGGCCGAGCCGGTGCACCGCTGATGCGCCTGGGGGCAAGGGGTCGCAGGTTCAAATCCTGTCGTCCTGACTGTGAAGTCGGTTGTGAGAGCCGATACTTGGGAAGCCAGGTATCGGCTCTCTCTGCTGATTGGTCAGCTGGTGGTCGCGTTGTGGTCGCCGGGCCACATCGGCCAGTCCTCGGTGTGGTCGCAGGTGCGCGGGTCCTCGGTGGAGAGCAGCTGCTGCTGCGCGCACACCTGGTTCGCCGACACCTCGTCGACCTGGGTGCCCGGCATGACGATCCGCTGGGCCAGCAGCTGCGCCGCCAGGTGGTCGTCGAACCGGCTCGTCGGGGTCGTCCTCGGGCGCGGACGGTGGGGGGCGAGTGGACTCATCGGGAACTCCCTGTCAGACGGAGGCGGTCGGCCGCGAAGGCCCTCCCCTCCCCCCGGCCCCGGACGGTCCGACGGGCAGCCCGATCTGCCCGGGGCGGATTCGCCACCGGCAGAGCGGCCGTCCCCCTCGGCGGCGGGCCGGCCGGACGCCCGGGTGGTTCGCCACCGGATGAACGCCGGACGGGGCGCGGCCGTTCTCGTCGACAGGAACGGTGGTGATGGCCGGCGGCGGTGCTGGCATCCTGGGGGCATGAGGGGGAGCAGGCGATGCGCGCACTGATCGGGTCCTGGCTGGCGGCGGAGGAGGTCCCGGAGCCGTCCGGGGTCGGACCCTGCGCGGACGAGGACGGCGGCGGCGCGCTGCCGGTGCCGCCCGCCACCGGTGCCGAGGTCGCCGAGGCGGCCCGCCGGCTGGCCCTGCGCGGGTTCGACGGGTCGCCGTCGGCGGCGCCGCCCGCGCTCAGCGCGCTGGCCGAGGCACTGGTGGTCGACGAGCACCCGTCCGCCGTGCACTGGACGGCCCCGGAACGGGCTGACGCGGTGCGGTGGGTGGCGCTGCTGGTCCACCGCTTCGGCGAGGACGGCGTCCAGGAGCTGGTGGCCGAGCTGTCACGATGAGCCGGCGCGTGCCGGGCGGCCCGGCCCACGCCCCGGGCCGGGCTGAACCCCGGATGTCCGGCGGTCCGTCGAGCAGGTAGCGGGGCCGGACCGTCCGCCCCGCGCGGACTCGGGGAGGCAGCCTTGCTGCGGATGAGCGGAGCGTGGCGGATCACGGTGCTCGGCACCGACACCGGACAGGAGCGGCGCGCGGTCGCCCGCACCCCTCGCGGCACCTGGATCCTGCCCGGCCGGGTCGGTGCGGTCCTGGACGTCCCCGCCGCCGCCGAATGGCACCTGACGCCGGAACACCTCGCCCCCGGCACGGGCTGGCAGCCGTCCCCCTGGCAGGACACCAGGGCCGGAACCGTCCGCAGCCACGGCCTCACCCTGCACTTCCACCGCCTCGACACCCCGACCCGGGTCGCCCCGCCACCGGCGCCGGCCACCAGGCCCGTGGTGCGGACCTCCAGCGATTCGACGCCCGGTGGCGGCGGAGGCGGTGCTGCGCGGTGCTGGGGGTGGGAGCCGGAGTCGGGGACGCTCGGCGCCGGGCGCCGGGAGCCGTCGGCGGACGGTGGGCGGCGCGGGACGGAGCCGGTGGCCGGGCCGAGGGCCGGGGCGGGCGGGCGCCGGGAGGAACGGGAGTGGCGGGCGGAGCAGCAGGAGACCCCGACCGCGGGGGCGGTGCACCGGCGGCCCGAGCAGCCCCCGGTCCCCGAAGGCTGGGAGTTGGCCCCGGTGCCGGAGTCGATGCTCGGACCGGGGGAGGTCCGGGCGATCCGCCCGAAGCAGGGCCCGGCCCTCAGCCGGCCTCTCGGCCTGATGCGCGGCGTGGAGGCGCGGCAGGCCACCGAACAGGAGACCGTCCTCGACGCCTTGGCCGGGCACGACGCGGGCGCGGGGTCGGCACCGCGCCGCGCGGCCGCCGCCGGGGAGCCGTCGCGTGCGCCGCGCCGTGCGCCCGCGTCCCGGGAGGCGGAACGCGATGCCCCGGAGCCGGAGGAGCGCCGGACGCCCGCGCTCTGGGACGTCGAGGACGAGGAGTCCGAGACGGCCGGCGGCCGGCCGCAGCGGGAGGCCCCCGGTGCGCGGCGCACCGCGAGCAGCGGCCCCGCGGAGCGGGCCGTGGAGCCCGGTCGGCGCAGGGCGGCGCGCGGTGTTCTGCCGGCGGCCGGGCGCCTGTCGGCGGCGGAGGAGGCCACGGGGCCGACGGCGCGAACCGTCGAGCTCGGCCGCTCGGAGGTCTGGGTGTCGGGCCCGCCGGGCGGAGCGGTCGGCTGAGCGGCGGGCCGCCGGGGCGAGGCCGACCGCAGCGGGCGCGCCGTGGTTGTCGGGCTCCGTGACCCGGCGGCCCCACGGGCGATACTCCTGACCTGACGTCAGAACGGCTGCGTCCCGAAGGTTGTGACCCGGGCGTGGGGCCGAGCCTGTGAGTCCGATGGGGTCGGGGCGGTCGCCGGGTGCTGTCCGGGTCCGCCGTCGGCAGCCGGGACGGGACTACCCGGGAGCCGGTGCGGGGCAGAGCTCCACCCCCGGCGTGAGGTGGAAGCGGCCGGGGTGCTCGATCGTTCGGCGTTCGGCCGTGCTCAGCCGGTCGCGGCGGTCCAGCCAGGAGTGCAGACGGGTCAGGGTGGCGCGGTCGCGCCCGGCCGGATCGGCGTTCGTGCCGCCGGACTCGCGCAGCAGCACCCGTGCGGGCCCGTCCGCCGGGTCGGCGGTCGGCAGGACCTCGAGGACGGTGAACGCGGTGGCCGGGGGGAAGGTGACCCGGGTCTCCTCCGGGCCGACCGCGAACGCGGAGGTGCGCCGGCCGGTGACCGACCAGATCACGAACTCCACCGGGGAACCCGGAAGTTCGGCGGCGGCTGTGGTCAGGCCGGTGACCGGTCCGGGCTCGGTCAGCTGCTGCCCCACCCGGTACTGCGCCAGCAGGTCGTCCCGATCCGGCCCGGGCGGGGCCGTGAGCAGGACCGCGCCGTGGTGGCTCGGCAGCCGACGCAGCCCGGAGCCCAGGCAGCGCAGGAACGGCGCGAGCCGGGGGTCGCCGGAGCGGGCCGCCGCGACCAGTTCGTCCCGGTGGGCCGGAACGCCCGCGTCGGTGTGGTGTAGCAGGACGGCCGCCAGGTCCGGTGTGATGTCGTCCCCGGTGGTGAACCGCAGGCCGGGGAGCCGGGTCGAAAGCTGTTCCACCCTCCCCGAGCACCGGCGGTAGTGCTCGCCGAGCAGCGCCCGGACGGCGTCCCGGTCCTCGACGGTGCTGACCCCGGTGGGTGCGGGTGCGGAAAGGTCCTCGGGCCGGAGCAGGCGCGGCACGGACTTGCCTGACGCGGAAGCGCCCGGGGTGCCCCCGAGCGGGGGCGCGGACACCGGGTCGGGCCAGGGTCGTGCGCCGGGCTCGGGCTGCTCGTCGGGCGGAGGAACAGGGGCGGTGCCGGGCGAGGGGATTGACGGCGCGTCGGCCCACGGGGGCGCGGATGCCGGTGGCGCTCCGGTCCACGAGGACTCCGCCGGGGCGTTGGCCGGTCGGGCCGGTTCGGCGGCCGGCCGTGACGGGGAGCCGGCGGAGGCGGTCGCGGTGGGCTCCCCGGTCTCCGGCGAGGACGTGGCGCCGAGGGCGGGGAGGCCGGGGCCGCCGGAGGCCGTGGTGCGGGCGGGCGGGCCGATCGGTGCGACGGCCTCGGGTCCGGTCGCCGCGGAGGTGGAGGTCCGGACGGGCGGGGCCGTGGCCGGCGGGGGCACGGGCCGGTGCTGGTGCCGGACGGGCGGTGGCGGCGGCGCGACGGCGCCGTAGCGGACGGGCACGGGGTGGGGCGGGGCGCCGACGGGCTGTTCGGGGCCGAGCCAGTCGAGGTCGTGGGTGCGGGCGACGAAGCGGGCGACGGGGACGGCGGCCGGGTCGAGCAGGCCGTGGACGAGCAGGCCGAAGCCGTGCACCCCGACGGCGGGGAGCCGGTCGAGGAGGCAGCCGAGTTCCTCGAACACGTCCGGGGCGACCGGGCGGTCGCGTTCGCCGACGATCAGCAGCGGACGGGTCGCCTCGGGCCGGCGGAACCGCGGGGTCAGCACGTGCGGCGGTTCGGGGCGCAGCCAGAGGCCGGCCGGGACGGCCTCTAGCGCCCAGTGCGGGAAAGCGGCGAAGACGGCGGGCTGTTCGGTGCGCCAGTCGGCGCCGCCGTTGCGCCAGGCGACGGGGGCGACGGCGTCGCCGGGAACGGCGGCGAGCCGCAGCAGGAACGGCTCCCAGCGGGGGTGCCCCTGGGCGTCCAGGACGCGCGAGGTGGGACCGGCGGCCCCGGCCATGGGCACCCCGATCGAGGCGTGCACGGGCCGGTCCAGCCGGGTGGTGAGCGCGGCGGTGAGCGCGGTGAGTTCGTCGGGGGCCGCCCACGGGGCGCTGACCACCAGCCGGTCGGGGGCGACGGGCAGCGCGGTGACGGCGGCGACGAAGTCCTCGGGCAGCAGGACGGGCGCGGCGGGTGTACCGACCACCAGGACGGTGCTGCCCAGCGGACCGGCGGCCATCGCGAGTCCGGGCAGCGGGTCGGGGGCGGGGGCCGCGACGTGTGTGAGCCAGTACCCGGCGGGCAGCCTGCGCACCCGGACGGTCGGCGGGACGGAGGACCGGAGCGCGGGGACCGCGGTGGGCACGCGGGCCGCCCGGCGGGCGCGGCGGGGGGCGGCGTCGGGGGCGCAGTACCACCAGGAGGCGGGTCCGGACGCGCCGTCCGGGGCGAGCACATCGAGGTCGCCGTCGGGAGTGATCTCCACCAGGCCGTCGGGGGCGATCACCGGGATCCCGGCCCGGGCGGCGACCACCTCGGCGGGGCGGCGGCCGTTCGGGGCGAGCGCGGCCAGGCCGGACGCGGCCAGCACCAGGGCGTTCGCGCCGCGGGTCCGGGCGAGGTCGCCGAGCTCGCCCATCCGGTCGCGCAGCACGGGCGCGGCGTCGGCGGCGGCGGCCACCACCACCAGGCTGTCCGGGATCGGCCGCAGGACCCCGACCGCCGCCCACAGGTCGTCGTAGGTGGCCGAGGCCGGGGCGATCACGACGTGCGACCCCAGCTCCCGCAGCTCGGAGCGGTGCGCCGACCCGGTGGGTTCCGGCCGCGCGACCTCCGGCGCCGGGCCGGTCCCGCCGGGCAGCGCGGCGGCCGCCCCGCGTCGACGGCCGAACCGTCGGCGGGGCGGGTCGGGCTGCGGGGCGTCGCCGGTGGCGGAGCCGGAACGGAAGGCACTCATCGCCGGGTTCTACGGCCCCCGGCCGCCCCGGGGTTCACCGGGCCCGCCCGCACCGACCCGGGCGGGCCCGGTGAACCGTGCGGCGCCCACGGCCCGTGACTCGGGAGAGGACGTGCAGGACGCGCGTCCGGTGAAGCCGAGAACGCGCCCCGTGGGCCGGGAAGGAACCGGATGCAGTCCCGTCGTGACCAGGTGCAGGCGCACATGTTCGTGGTCAGCAGGATGGCCGCGGGCATGCTGCGCGCGGAACCCGACGCACCGGACACCCCCAACGGGCGGACCGTGCGGGGCACCATGACGGGCCTGGCGCTGGCGGTGCTGGTCGGACTGGGAGTCGCCGTGTTCGGCGTTATCAGCCCAGGGGGCAACGACGGTTGGGCGACGTCCGGCACCCTCGTGGTGGTCGAGGAGACGGGTGCCCGCTACCTCTACGTCGGCGGACAGCTGCACCCGGTGCTGAACGATGCCAGCGCCCGGCTGGTGGCCGGCGAACGGATGACGGTGCGTCAGGTCGGCCGGAGCTCGCTCGCGGACGCCCCGCGCGGCGCGCCGATCGGCATCGTCGGTGCCCCGGACGGCCTGCCGCAGCCGGCCGACCTGGCGGGGGGCGTCTGGCTGGTCTGCGGCACCGCCCGGCCGGGCCCGTCCGGCACGCCGGTGCCCCGGCTGGGCCTCGTGGTGGACCCGTCCACCGAGGGGCGGGTCCTGACCAGGGACCAGGGGCTGCTGGTGTCCGTGCCGGACGGCTCCGTGCACCTGCTCTGGCAGGGCCAGCACCTGCGGGTCGACACCGGGAACCAGGCGCTGCAGGCGCTCGGCTACGGCGGCTCGACCCCGCTGCCGGTCAAGCCCGGCCTGTTGGACGCGCTGCCCGCCGGGCCGGACCTCGCCGCGCCGCCCGTCCCGGGACGGGGCGAGGCGGGGCCCGCGCTGGGCGGGAGGCCGACCCGGGTCGGCCAGCTCTTCGACGGGCCCGGCGGCGCCCACTACCTGCTCACCCGCGGTGGTCTCGTGCCGCTCACCCCGACCCTGTACGGGCTGGTGCTCGGCGACCTGCGGACCCAGAAGGACGCCTACGGCGGCGTCGCGCCGACCGCCGCGCCGATCGGCGCGATGGACCTCGCCGGGCACACCGCGCCCGGCGCCCCGCCCGGCGCAGGGCTCCCGGACCGGCCGCCCGCTCTGGTGGTGCCGCAGCGGGGGGAGGGGGTCTGCGTCGATGTGCACGCCGGGAGCGGATCCCCGACGACCGGCGTCACCGTGCTCCCCGCCGAACGGGCCGAGGCGGGCCGCGCCCCGGCCGTTCCGGCGGGTACCCCGGCGGGCGCCTGCACGACCGCGGACCTGATCGCCGTCCGTCCGGGCCGCGGCGCCCTGGTCCGGGCGCTGTCCGGTGCGGGGACAGGCAGCACGGAGTACCTGGTCACCGAGACCGGGGTGCGCTACCCGCTGCCGTCCCCGGCGGTGGCGAAGCTGCTCGGCTACGGCGGTGCCACCCCGGTCGGCGTGCCCGCGACGGTGCTCGGGCTGCTGCCGTCCGGGCCCGTCCTCGACCCGGCCGCCCTCGGCGACGGGACGGGTGCCACGCCGGCCGCCACGGCCGCGCCGCGGGCCGTTCTTCCGTGCGGCTGAACCGGCGTGTGCCGCAGGGCCGTTGTGTCGAACAGGAATTCCCGCCGGGCCCTCCGTCCGGTGGGTGCAGGGAAGGGAGCACACCATGGTTGACCCGGGCATGTTGACCAAGGAGGACGAGGCGATCCGCCAGGTCCTCGCCGACCTGGAGCACCAGATCGAGAACATGGTGACCGCCGGTCGCACCGTCGAGCGGATCAAGGAGGAGGTCGCCGGGGGCTACATCTCCAGCGCCAGTACCGCGTACCAGGGGAAGCTGGATGACTGGATGACCCGATACCAGCAGGTCATCGGCGCCTTCGAGCACTTCATGCAGTCCACCCAGGGTGCCAACGCGATCCTCAACCAGGCCGAGGAGGACGCGCGCGCCCACGCTGCCGACGGCATCTACTACGGCCTGCAGGGCGACTGACGCCACCTCACGGACACACAAGGATCGGACAATTCCCATGGACTTCGGCACCATCCACCTGCACCACGAGACGGTCGAGCAGGCCGCGAGGGAACTGCGCGCGGCAGGCTCCCTGATGGAGACCAACCTCAAAGAGCTCATGCAGAGGTTGACGAGCGTGATCGACAACGGGCACTTCCAGGGTGTCGCGGCCGGCGCGTTCCACGAGTTCTCCGCAGCCGTGGCCGCGAACGACGTGCAGATGAAGGACGACATCGACTCCGCGGCGACCACGCTCGAGCGGATGCACGAGACCATGATCAACGGCGATCACGAGGCCGGTAAGAAGATCGCCCACTGAGGGGGCCGCGCATGAGTGGCGACAACATCAAGATCACGCTCTCCTACCTGAACGGCCGCGTCGCGGACCTGCAGAGACTCGAGGGTGAGGTGCAGGGCGAGAAGACGAACTGGACCAAGGCGCCGGAGGCGCTGAAGGCGGGCCAGGACCTGTTCACGGCCGCCAAGTCGCTGAAGGTGAACTACAGCACCTACGCGGGGAGTGTGAAGGACGGCATCGGAGCCGTCTTCACGACGGTCCAGACCATCGCAGACGACCTGCTGAGTGCCGGCCGGACGCTGCACGAGAGCAATGACGACGCCCTCTCGGAGACCCAGGTGCTGGACGTCTTCCACGACGTGCTCACCGGCATCGCCCCGACGAGCACGCCGCCCTCCTGACCCCAGGAGCCCCCCGCCGCCGCGTCGGAGGGCCGCACGGCCCGCCGACGCGGCGCCGCACCGCCGACCGAGAACCCGTTCCGCTCCTCCCGGAGGAAGACCATGGCCGACCAGACGAACTACATCTGGGACGATCTGCTGAAAGCGTTCGCCGGGTCGGACCAGGCCGACGGTGTTCCGAAGCGGGCGAACGTGACCGGAAGCCCCTGGATACAGGCCCACTACCTGATCACGGACGAGCAGTCCCAAAACGAGAAGCGCAAGAAGAACGACGGATACAAGAAGGGCGACGCCGGGTACGACATGTGGGCCGAGTGGGTCTACGTGACGAGTGGCGTCGCCTACAGCACGATCCTGGGTGTCACCTGCAACTGGCCGTTCTGGGACGGCAATCCGGGCGACACCGCGCCGACCCCCTGGGGACTGTTCAACTCCAGTCCGGACAAGATCCTCGGCCCGTCGATCTCGGGAAGCTGCTCCGGCAACGACTCCACGGCCCCCTCGACGCTGTGGGACGCCGCCGCGGCCATCTACACCGCCGACAATTTCTTCGCGGACGAGCGGGTGGTGGTGAACAAGTGGTACACCGACCTGGGTGAGCCGGACAGCGAGTTCCAGGGCTCTGCGGCCGGCCGGTTCAGGGAGGTCCTCTTCGGCCTGGAGAACGAGTTCATCCAAATGCACTACGGGCTCAGCCATGACAAGAGCGCGTACCAGAGCCCGCCCAAGCTCGCCACGAGGACGCAACCCGCGCCCGGCTCCAAGGACAAGTACCCGGACAATCCCGTCGCCAACACGCTGCACAAGGCCGGGGACGCCCTGCGGGACGAGTTGACGTACATGTACAACAGCGGCTTCAAGGTCTGGACGGGCGACAAGAACACACTGGTGACCCAGAGCGGGGACAACGCCAACGGTGAGCACTGGAAATACACCGGCGCCGACGGACTGACGAGCAGCTATTCCAATCCGTACGCGTGCGTGCACTACGCGTTCACCGAGCTGGTCAAGGACCTCAGTGCCGTCCTCACCAGCATGACCGGCTCGTACTCCGCCACGGTCTCGGGCGCGGGGATCTCGCTGGTGTCCAGCAAGAACGGCGCGGCCGACAGTGCGGGCCTGGACGCCTTCGTCACCAAGCTGGACGCCAAGGCGAAGGAGAAGTGGACCCAATGGGTCGTCACGGTCCTCGACTCGGCCGCGACCACCGCCGGGCGGAAACTGACCGACGCCTACGACGCGGCGGCCAACCTCCTGATGCCGATCCCGAAGGTCGACCTCAACCTGCCCAAGGACAAGGTCAAGACCCCGGACGGCAAGGACGACAAGGGCGACGGGTCGAAGACCGACGTCAAGGGGCCCCCGGGGATCGGCGGGACCGGCGGCACCGGCGGCGGGACCGGCGGCGGCACCGGCGGCGGGAAAGGTGGGATCGGCGGGATCGGAGGGATCGGCGGGGGCAACACCTCCGGCAAGGTCCCGCTCCTCGACAAGGACGGCAAGCCGCTCCTCGGCAAGGACGGCAAGCCGCAGATGGTCCCGGCCGGCACCCACGTCAACGACAAGGGCCAACTGGTCGACAAGGACGGCAAACCGCTCCTCGACAAGGACGGCAAGCCCTGGACCGTGCCGCCGGGCACCGTCGTGGGCCGGCCCGGCACGGGCGGTTCCACCGGCGGGACCGGCGGCACGGGCACGGACACGCCCTTCAAGGTGCCGCCGGGCTCGAAGCGGAACGACGACGGGACGGTCACCGCCCCCGACGGCACGCTGGTGAAGGACTCCAACGGCAACCCGGTGGTGCTCGGCAAGGACCGGACCATCGCCGGGGACGGCACCGTCCGGGACGCGAACGGGCGACCGGTCTCCCGGTTCGAGCAACTGCTCACCGACCAGGAGCACGCCCTCGCCCCGGGCATCGGCGGGGGTGGTTGGAACCCTGCGATCGGTGGGAGCGGCGTCTCCTTCGGCTCGGGAGGCTCGGGCGGAGCCGGGGCCGACCTGTTCGGCGGGTGGTCCGGCGGCGCGTCCTCCGGCCCGCGGACCGTCGGCGGCGTGGCCTCCGGCCCGGCGAGCCTCGGCATCGGCGGCCAGTTGGCCTCGACCCTGGGCGTCAAGCCGACGGCCGAGGCGGCGGCCGAGGCGGCCGCCGCTGCCGCGGCCCAGGAGGCCCAGCTGACGGGCCGGGGCATCAGCACCACCGGCGGCATGACCGGCCCGATGATGCCGCCGATGGGCGCCGGGGCCGGTGCCGGGATGGCCGGCCAGGGCGAGAAGGACCGGCAGCGCACCACCTGGCTCTCCGAGGACGAGGAGGTCTGGGGCACCGACTCGGGCGCGGTGACGGGCGTCATCGGTCGCTGACGGACCGGTTCCGTCCGCGGCCCCTCCGGTCCGCCCGGGCGGTGTCGAACCGCCGTCCGGGCTCCGGCCGTAGAGAGAACCGTACGGCCCCACGAGCCGGTGCGTCCCGGGCCCGGGAACCCGACCCGGGACGCACCGCGGGGACCACGGGAAGAGACAGGAGGCACGGACGGATGACGTTCTCGTACGCCGAGCAGATCGAGCAGGCCATGGCGACCATGGCCGAACAGCACAGCCGGATGGCTGCCGCGGCCAAGGAACTGGAAGCGGCCACTGCCTCGGCGACCTCCAAGGACCGGCTGGTCACCGCGACGGTCGGCGCGCAGGGCCAGGTGGTGTCCCTGGTGTTCCACACCGACGCGTACCGGACGATGGCCCCGACCGAGCTCGGGGCGGCGATCACCGAGGTGCTGAACACCGCCCGGGCCGACCTCGGCGAGCGGATCGCCACCAGGATGACGGCGTTCAGCGGCCTGGGCGAGGCCCTCCGGGCCTCGATGACCGAGGGCACCGAGCTCGACGAGCTGTTCGCGCCGCTGAAGGCGATGCGCCCCGGGTACGCCGAGGCGGCAGCCGCCGAGGAACGGCGCAAGCACGACCGGCAGGAGGAGTTCCGTGGGTGAGCACCTGAGCGTCAGCGGGGACCTGGAAGAGAAGTTCAAGAAGTTCGGGCCGCTCGCGGACATCCTCACCGACATCAGCAACCGGTGCGTCGAGATCAACGCGTTCAACCGGAACTCGGCCGGACACGACGACATCGGCAAGACGTACCACGAGAACGTCGACAGGCCGACCGTCGATCTGGTCAAGCTGTTCACGCTGGTGAGCAGCGAGGTGGAGCGCCTCGGTGTCACGGGCCGACTGGGCTCGCGGATCCTGCACAACGCGGGAGAGGACGCCACGCACCAGGTCTGACCGGACCGTTCGACCGGCCCGGCCTCCGCAGCCGTCCCAGCCCCGCCCCCACCCGCGGCCGAGCGCCGCTCGATCTACCGAACGCCAGGAGTGTGCCTCCGTGTCGATCATGCTGCCGCCGGGCTTGGCGAAGTTCTTCAGCATCGCGACCGGCATGAAGTGGCCGGAGGCGGACGAGGACCGGCTGCGCGCGGCCGGGGACGACTACCTGGCCATCGCGCAGGAGGTCCCCGAACTCCGGGAGTGGCTGCGGAGGTTGCTGGCCACCGTCCACCAGAACGACGTGTTCGCGGGCGAGGCGGCCGACCGGTTCTACCAGCGGGTGCTGCCGCTCATCGGCGGCACCGGCGGGACCGACTACGTGACCTCGGCGGGCCAGGTCGCCAAGCAGCTCGGCGACTTCGCCCACAAGGTGGCCAACCAGGTCGAGTACGCCAAGTGGATGATCATCGCCCAGCTCATCCAGCTCGTCGCGCAGATCGCCTGGGCCATCGCGATGCTGCCGATCACCTTCGGCGGGTCGGTCGCGGCGATCTTCGCCGCCTACGAGACCGCGGGCCAGCTGATCAAGCAGGTCTTCATCTGGCTGCTGAAGCAGCTCATGCTGCACGAATTCCTCTCCATCACCACCGCGATGGTGATGGACGGCATCATCCAGGGCATCCAGATCGGCAAGGGCCACAAGGACCACTGGGAGAGCGAGTCCTTCATCCAGTCCATCGAGATGGGTGCGATCAATGGCCTGCTGACCGGTCCGCTGGAGCTGCTCACCTTCGGCCTCGGCAAGCTGTTCGGGCGGGTGTTCGGGAGTGGCCTGAACAAGAGCCTGCTGAACGACATCAAGACCCTGGCGGGGGCCGATTTCAAGAACGCGGTCGGAGACAGGCTGAAGAGCCTCAGCGGGGCGGAGTTGAACGCCGTCCTCAAGAACGGGTCGAAGCTCGGCTACAAGGAAGCCCTGGCCATGGTCGAGAGCGACCTCAAGGCCCAGGCCGCGAAGGCCCTCGCCAAGGACACCGCGGGAGCGGTCTGGCGCGAACAGCTCAAGGAGGTCGCCCAGAAGGCCGCGAGCACCGCGGAGAACACCCTGGGCAAGGACGCCCTGTGGTCGGTGGAGCACCTCGGAGCCGGGTTCACCAAGGTGGGGCGGCTGGCGGACCAGATGGGCGAGGTGTTCGAGAAGGACCTCGTCAAGATGGGCGTCAACGCCGAAGTCGCCAACGCGGCCGGACGGTTGGTCGCGGCCCGGGCCCTCGCCGCCGGCGGACGCTACGCGGTGGACCTCGGAGCCTTCAACAAGCTGGCGCGAAGCCTGGTCGAGACCGCGGGCACGGTCGATCTCAAGGGCGCGGAAAGCCTCACCCGGCGGATCGGACAGCTGCAGAACGAGATCAAGGGCCTCACCGGCAACGCGCTGGAGAGCGACCTGAAGCGCCTGGAGCTGAAAAGCCTCCAGGACACCGTCAGGGCCACCCAGGACCTCGCCCAGCGCGCGGTGGGCATGATGGACGGACTCCACCCGCAGACCGCCGGACAGTTCCTGTACCGGTTCGGCGAGGGTGTCGGCGGCTGGATCAGGGGAGGCGTCCAGAACGTCCTCACCGAGGGGTCCTACAACCTCGCCTTCGGCGAGAACCACGAGTTCACCGTCAGCATCGAGAGCTTCTACGGCGGCGTCTCGATGGGTGCGCTGGGGCACCTGGGGCACATCGCGGGCGGCCCGCTGCGCCTCAAGCTGCAGGAACTGGACCTGCACCTGCCCAACTACGCCCGCTTCCCGCTCGCCGTGGTCTCCACCCTGATGGGCCACCCGACCTCGCTGTGGGTCTCCCACCCGACCGGCGGAGAGACCGCCGGCGGATCCGCCCCCCGGGCGGGGGACGTGAAGGTGAAGCTGGACTCCGAGGGACTCGGGGCGACGGCATCCGGCAACCGCAAGCCGGACACGTCGCTGGAGAGCCGGGAGGACGGGGCGAAGAAGGAGACGGAGTCCGAGAACATCGAACCCGCGAAGCCGGTCGTGACGGTCGGCGGAGGCGACGGAACGACGCCGAAGCCGGAGCCGCAGGCGGAAGCGCAGGCCTCCGCCCACGCCAACGTCCCCCCGCCCAGGAACGTCCCGACGGTCAGCAGCAGCCACCAGGAACTGCACGAGCAGCCCGCCCCCCACCACCAGGAGCAGCCCGCACCCCCGGAGCACGTCGCCCCCCACGGCCGGCCCGCTCCCGTGGAGCACGACAACGACTCCACGTCCGTGCTCCCGGACAAGCCCGTCGTGCAGCACCCGCCGCTCGACTACGGCCGGGCAACGGAGTTCGGCCGCCCGCTGAATCCCGAGGACAGGTCGGCCTGGGTGGTCGGCGACCCGCTCCCGGAGCCGCTCCTGAAGGCGCTGGCGCACCTGCCCGAGGACGGGGCGCGCTACGCCCTGGTGATGCACACCGACGAGCAGGGCTACCCGGTCCACGGGGGCACGCGGCTGACGCCGAAGGACATCGCCGGGATCATCCTCGATCTCGGCAGGCAGCTCGAAGGCAAGGAGGTCATCGACTTCGTCGCCTGTGACCTGAACGGTGGCGAGCGCTTCGACTTCGGCGCCAGTGTGATGGAACTCGTCTGGCAGCAGCCGGAGTTCTCCCATCTCAAGGGGCGGGCGGCCGACGGGCCGGTCTGGGTGGTGCCCGCCTTCCGCGAGCCGAGGAAGGGAGCGGAACTCCCCGGTCCCGGTCACCTGGTCGTCGCCAGGGCCGTCGGCTTCGACGCGGCGGGGCGCCCGGTGCTCGAGGGCCGCGGCAACTGGCAGGAGTACAGCAAGACCCCGAACACCCGGGAGGCCGTCGCGATCGTGGACTCGTCCACCTCCTCGTTCCCGGAGCACTACTCCAACAGCCGGTCCGACGCGTCGACGGGGCCCATCGCCGAGCAGATGGAGCTCGCCGGGCGCTTCGGCGAGGAGGCACCGCAGTTCCCCCCTGGGGCACCGGCCTCGGGAGACCAGCCGTCCCACCCGCCGCAGGACGGCGCGCGGCCGGACCACACCCCCGCCGGACCCGCCTACCACTACGCCGAGGCCCCCGAGCACATCCGCGCCGAGGCCGACGGCGCCCGGGCCGAGCAGTGGCGGGAGACCCAGCGGAACCTCCAGGACGCCTACGGCGCCAAGCTCTCCGAAGCCGCCGAACAGCACCGGACGGACCCCGACAGCAGCGGCCACCCGCTCGACGAAGCGGCCGCGGACCGGCTGGCCGAACAGTTCGCCAAGGGGTCCGTGCACTTCCCCGAGCACGCGTCGGTGGACCTGCCCGCGGCGGTGCGCCGCCGGGCCCAGGACATGCTGAACCAGGAACTGGCCGCCCGGCCGCAGGACCGCGAGCGGATCCTCGCCGAGCTGGACGGGCTGGTGCGCGTCGCGGCGGTGCGCGAGAGCTACGTCCGGATGGCCCGCGAGCGCTTCGAGCAGGCGCTGGAGGCCACGGGCTCCCCGAAGCTCATCGGCGACGGCACCGGCCCCACCCGCGCGCCCTCCCCGCTCTCGGAAGCCGCGCTGCGGGCGGTCCGCACGGGTACGGAGAGCGGGTTCCTGGCCCGCGCCGAGGCCGAGGCCGCCCGGCTCTACGCCCCGACCGAGGGAACCGGTCCCACCCACCGGGCCGAGGATGACGTCGACGCGGCCCGGGCGCGGGCGGAGAACTCCCTGGAGGGGCTCACCGTCCGGCTGCGCGAGGAACTCGGCCTGCACGCCGATCGCGAGCGCGCCCTCGCCGAGGCCGACCGCCTGGTCGAGCTCGCGACCCGGGACAGCGGCTGGTACGAACGGCTCTCGGCGGAGGACCGGGACCTGCTCACCGCGGCCGGGGTCACCGGGCAGCCGGGGCCCTCGGACGCCGGCGTGAAGGCGATCAAGGAGCAGCTGCGCGCACGGGTCGCCGAGGACTTCGCCGAGTTCACCGGCCCGCTCGACCCCGAGAGCGGGGAGCGCCGCGACCGTGCCGAGGCGGTGAAACTGTTCGAACTGGCCCTGGGCGGCCACGTCAGCGGCCTGCCCCACGAACTCGCCGTCCAGACGGCCCGCGAGAGCGCGATCCGGACGACCTTCGACGAGGTGGAGCAGGCGGCCGAGTCCTGGCACCTGGACCCCCGGCACCAGGCGCTTGCCGAACAGTTCGGCGTCACCGCGGGGGACATCCACCGGGCCAAGCAGGGAGTGACCCAGGACCTCGCCGAGGCCGTGGACCACCAGTTCCTCGAACACGCCGACCGCCCGGCCGTCCTCCGCCGCGCGATCGAGGGCCTCACCGAGGCCGGGAACGTCCGCGACCTGCTGGTGCACCGCGCCGCCCGGGCGGCGGCCCACCGCACCGCCGAGACCGCCGCGCAGGCGGCGGCCCACTCGCACGGCGTCCTGTCCGAGCACGCCCGAGACCGGCTGGCGGAGGGCCACGCCCAGCGGACCGAACGCGCCTTCGACGAACTGTTCCGCACGGCCGAGGACCTGACGACCCGTCAGGAACAGTGGGAGCAGCGCCGGAACGAGCTGGCGGACGAACTGGTCGAGCACGCCTCCTTCGAGCGGCAGGCCGCCCCCGCGCTCCGCGAAGCCGCCCGGGCCTTCGAAGACCTGGCCCGGTCGCACGTCGTCGGCCAGGACCGGGCCGCCGCGCTCAAGCGCGCGTACGGCGACGAGTTCTTCACCCACTACCGCGAACTGTGGACCCTCGGCCACTTCGACGAGGTCGCCTGGCAGATCCACGAACGCACCCACGAGGACGCCTTCGCCCACCGCGAGCAGCCGCGCCCCGAGGAGGGCGAGGACCGCTCCGGCGAGGAGGACGGGCACGAGACCCCCATCGACAGCATCGACGACCTTATCGCGGACGCGCTCTCCCCGAGCAGCGCTGTGAACCAGGTGCGGGTGGATCGGCGGCCGCGTTTTGTGGTGCGGTCGTCGTTCGATGCGCGGCGTTTCGTGCACGGTGGTGAGGAGCACACCGATCTGACGGTGCGGGTCGCGTTCCGGGAGGGTGCCGGGCAGGGTGCGGCCGGGGTGTGGGAGAAGTTGGTCGCGGGGGTGGAGGAGCATCTCAACGGGCCCGGTTACCGGTTGGCGAACGGTGACTTGATGCATGTCACGGTGGTGCGGGTCGAGCCGGGTGCGGATGCGCATCTGACGGTGGACCTGGTGGGCCGGGACCGGGAGATGGACCAGAACGCGTGGTGGGCGGACGGTGACTCCCTCGACTATGTGCACGAGTTGGGTCACCAGTTGGGTCTGCGGGACGAGTACCGGACGGCGGACCTTTCGCACCGTCCGGATGTCGGCGGCAGTCTGATCGGCGATCCGCATGCCCCGGCGCCGGCGGGTCTGCGGCAGGGCGGTCTGCGCGAGCGGCACCTGTCGCTGATCTCCAGGATCGTCGGCGATGTGGAGCGGCCCCCGACCTCCGGTCCGAAGGACCTGACCTGGCAGCAGGTTCGCGACGCGGTGGCGCCGCACGAGCGGAGCCACGTCTGGGTCGACCCGGTCTCCGAGCCGCTGCACACCGACGAGGGCGCCGTCCCCCCGCAGATGGCGGGGCAGGGATGGATCGACCCGCCGGCAACGGGCCCGTGGATCATCAAGCACCCCGGGTACGCGTCCGGCGACCAGTGGGGGATCGCCGCGGCCATGCTCCACAACGACCGGTTGAACGTCCTGATCGCACGCGGGCCGGATCCCCACGAGGCCGGCCACGACCCCGCCATGGACAAGTCCCGGGAGATCGAGCAGTTCTACCGCTCCGCCGGGATCCCCCGCGAGCGCATCCACGTGGTGAGGGCGGAGAGCGCGACGAAGGAAGCCTTCGGGGCCGCGTTGCAGCACCGTGCCATCCAGCTCCTGAAGACCGCCCGGGGGGTGTCACGCCTGTCCTCCGAGGACATCAAGCAGTCGGTCAGGGGTGTCACCGATGCCACCTACTACCTCGGCAGGCACTTCAGCGAGCCACTCCGTCACACCATCCGCGATGCCTGGGGCATGAACGACCGCACCTTCGACCCGCTGATCCGCCAGTGGCTGGAGGAGCGGCACGGCATCCCGATGCTGCCGCAGGATTCCAAGGTTCTCGTGCTCTGGTCCCGCTTCACCGGCAAAGCGGCGAAATGGGCCAACGTGTCCGGCCGGCTGGAGCACGACACGAGCTTCGAGGGTGTGCGGCAGATCCTGCGCGAATTCGCACACAGCTACGACGCGGTGATCATCACCGGTGACCCCCACCCGAGCCGGAGCGGCAAGTGGGACAACCTGGTCACGAGCATGCGCTCCGAACTCGGCAGTGACGGCATTCACCACATCACCGGATTCTGGCGGGCGCAGGACGAGCTGACATCCGCCTGGACGGGGGGCACCAGGATCGGGCAGTTGCGCCTGTACGAATACCTCAAGCAGCGCTACCACGTGGATCACCTGGGATTCCGATCGGGAAACCTGGAGTCGGTCGCCCTCATCGGTCACCGTGTCTCGTACCTGGAGGAGTTCGGCGCCACCGGATCGTCCCGGATGGAGAGATGGCACCGCCAGAACGACGGCAGGACCAAGGTCGGAGGCAAACCCGTGGGCTACGAGCGCGTGCTCGTCTCACAGCCGCCCACCGCCTCCGGCCGGTACGCCAAGCCCTATGACAGCAGGGTGGAGGGCGCCCCTCCGTATGTGCCGCAAGCGGGGGAGTGGCCCAAGGCGTCGGAGGTGTACAGCCATGAGCGCGGCTTCGCCTACGAGGACCTCGTCGAGATCAGGAAGAGGCTGCTGCCCAAGGAGCGCCACGTGCAGGTGACGCACACCAGGTTCATGGTGAACCGCGTCCACCACCTGCAGCGCCGGTACGAGAAACTCCGCCAGATCTACAGCACGTACACGTATGGATCCCCGGAGGGCCAGGCTTACCTGAGCGGGTCCTACGACACCGTCTTCCGGAAGACGGTGGATTTTTCGAGCGTCGAGAACGACTACGCCTCGATGGCGGCGTACCTGGAGTATCTGCCCACGCTCCAGCAGGTCGTCCGCACCGCGCACGCGGAGTACCTGCTCGGCATGGCGAACGTCCACGTCCAGGTGTTGCGGTCGGTGCCGCACGACGGGGACTCCCTCTACCACGCCGTCACCGCCGCCCTCCACATGTCCATCGGGGCGGGGGACGCGCGACAGGGACTCGCCTCCTGGATGGAAGGCAACCGGCAATCGGGGATCGAGGACCTCGCGACGAGGTCCGGGACGACCTTCGACGCGTTGGTCACCGCGGTCCGCACACCTGGCAGTTGGGCCGGGGCCGCCGGTGAGCTGGTTCCGGTGCTGTTGGCCTCCTCGCTGCGCCTGCGCATGCATATCCGCATCGGGGACATGTGGCACCAGGTCGGGCCGATGGACGGCCACTACGACCCGGAGGCCAGGGACATCTATCTCGACCTCTCGGGGAACCACTACACCCCGTTGGAGCTGGTTCCGAGCACGTCGGGCGAGCAGGTGGTGTCGCAGAGCTCCTCGAAGCGCCCGTTCGAGGGCGGGTCGGACCACGAGGGCCGGGACGCGCAGCGTTTCCGGCAGGACGAGACCCGGTCGGCGCCGCCGACCCCCGGGCAGGACGGGCGGGTCGTGCTCGGCCGGCCGCCGGTCGGGCTCGGCGGCGGCGACATGCCGGTGCCCGGGCCGCTGCATGAGCAGGTGCAGGCGCTGGAGCACCTGTCGCGCGAGGACCGGCGCAGGCTCGCCGAGGACGGCGACTTCGTCGAGAACCTGTCCACCGAGCTCGGGCCGGAGGACTTCGCGCAGGCGGTGGCCCGCCTGCTCCTCGACGTCGACCCCCGCACCCGGCAGCCGGTCGCCGCCCGCCGGACGGCGGAGGCGCTGATCGCGCGGATGCTGTCGGACAAGGCGCTCGCGGAGCGGCTGGTCGACGCGGGTGTCCGGGTCGAGGTGGTGCCGCGCGACGTCCCGATGACGGACGTGCCCGGTTTCTCGGGGCACCCGCAGGGGTCGGGCGACGGTCGTGACTGGTCGATGGTCCGCGGTTCCAGCGGGAAGCGCCTGGTCCTGATCACCGAGGAGAACCTGCTCGGTGCCCGCACGACGGTCGGGCCGAACCTGCAGCACCCCGAGGGCTATTCCACCTCCGTCCACGAACTGGCCCACACCATCCACGAGTTCGGCCTCACCCAGGAGCAGCGGGAGCTGGTCGCGCAGGCCTACCGGGACCGGAAGGCCATCGATGCCCTGGCCGAGCAGAACGCCGCGGCCTGGCCGGACGGCGGCGTGTTCGACGCGGCCGGCAACCGGGTGGGCAACTACTCGGCCCGCGACGAGCACGAGTTCTTCGCGCAGCTGGTCACGGCGTACTTCGGGCACAACCACGGCAACGACCCGGCCACCGGGCTGCCCCGCAACAACGGCGCCGACTGGGTGCATGAGAAGGTCCCGGACCTCGTACCGGTGCTGGAGTCCCTCTTCGGCCCCGGCCCGCGGGCGGAGCACACCGAACCGGCCAACCCGATCTCCCGCACCGAGGCGGAGGAGGAACTGTTCGACGGTTTCCGGGAGTTCATGGAGAACGCCACCGCCGTCCAGCAGGTGCGGGTGGATCGGCGGCCGCGTTTTGTGGTGCGGTCGTCGTTCGATGCGCGGCGTTTTGCGCACGGTGGTGAGGAGCACACCGATCTGACGGTGCGGGTCGCGTTCCGGGCGGGTGCCGGGCGGGGTGCGGCCGGGGTATGGGAGAAGTTGGTCGCGGGGGTGGAGGAGCATCTCAACGGGCCCGGTTACCGGTTGGCGAACGGTGACTTGATGCATGTCACGGTGGTGCGGGTCGAGCCGGGTGCGGATGCGCATCTGACGGTGGACCTGGTGGGCCGGGACCGGGAGATGGACCAGAACGCGTGGTGGGCGGACGGTGACTCCCTCGACTATGTGCACGAGTTGGGTCACCAGTTGGGTCTGCGGGACGAGTACCGGACGGCGGACCTTTCGCACCGTCCGGATGTCGGCGGCAGTCTGATCGGCGATCCGCATGCCCCGGCGCCGGCGGGTCTGCGGCAGGGCGGTCTGCGTGAGCGGCACCTGTCGCTGATCTCCTCGGTCGTCGGGCATCTCGACCAGCACCCGGGGAACGGGGCGGGCCACCGGAGTTGGGACGAGGTCCGCGACGCCACCGTCCCGCAGGCGCGCAGCCACGTCTGGGTCGACCCGGTCTCCGAGCCGAAGCTCCACGGCAGCGAGCCCGCCGTGACGGAGGTCGCCCCGCAGGTCAGGGATTCCGGAAATTCCTACGATCAGGTGAAGGCGGTGGACGAAAAAGCGATCATCATGCAGCCCGGTTATGCGTCGGGCGACCAGTTCGGCATTGCGGTGGCGCTGATCCTCAACGACAAGCTGCACATCGTGATCGGAAAGTCTCGGGTCAGGGACAAGGGGGACAAGTCCGAGGAGATCGCCGATTTCTACCGGCGCTCCGGGGTCGGCGAGGACCGCATCCATCTCGCCTCCGCCAAAAGCATGGTCACCAGGGATCAGTACGGCGCCCTGGAGGAGGTGGCAGGGGAAGTCCAGAAGAAACTGAAGAACCAGGGGTACGGAAGAGACTCGATCAAAACCGTCTACTACGGAACGGAGATGGTCGGCCGTTACTACGGCAGGGAGACCGCCGAAATCATTCGGAATGCCTGGGGGCTCACCGGGGAGAAGGACGGCGAGATCAGGGAGTGGCTGAAGAAGCGGGGCATCGGCCCGAAGCCCGGCAGCAAGGTCCTGGTGATCTGGTCCCGCTTCACCGGGAAGAAGACCGAGTGGTTCAGCCTGAAGGGCCGGATGGAGCACGACACGAGCTTCGAGGGCACACGGCAGCTCCTGCGGGCCCTGGGTGACAAGTACGACACGGTGCTCATCACGGGCGACTCCCACCCCGCTGCGGACAAGAGCGGCAAGTGGGACGGGCTGATCAAGGAAATGAACGCCGCTCGGCGGATGCGGACGAAGAGCAGTGACGACCGCTTCCATGACATCACCAACTTCTGGGGGAAGGACAGGCCGGACGCGGCCGACGTCGACCGATGGACGGGGGGTTCGAGGTCCGGACAGCTCCGGCTGTACGACTACCTCCGCAGGGAGTACGACGTGCAGCACCTCGGTGCCCGCTCCGGAAATCTGGAGGCCGTGGCGCTGATCGGCCAACCCGTCCATTACCTGGAGGAAAAGGGAGCCAGTGGTTCCTATCGGATGAGCCACTGGCACAGGAAGGCATCAGGTAAGACCGTTCTCGGGGGCTTCCCCCCGGGGTACGAGCGATTGAACATCACTACTCCTCCGACCGCTTCCGGACGGTTTGCCCAGCCGTTCGATTCGCGCAACCAGAACTCACTCACCTACTCCCCGACGGGAGGTGGGTTGTGGCGCAAGCCTTCCGGTGTCTACGGCAATGCGCGCGGGTTCGACCATGATTCGATGCAGCACATCATGGGTGCGCTCGGACATGCGCAGGGACTCCGGGGGGAACAGGTCAGAGATTTCTATCGGGATCGCATCGCCAGCCTCCGGGCCCAGTACGAGAAGGTGTACAAGGAGGTTCAGGCCACCCTCGTGTCAAAAGCGGATCCCGCGCTCGTCAAGACTTCCGAAAAGTATCGATTTGATTTTGGCGGGCTGGTCCGTCGAATCGAGAGAGAGATGCTTGCGAGCAGTGCTCTGATGGGGGACCCGAAGAAGCACTACGAAAGCCTGGCCGAGAGGATTCTGCCCGGGATCGCCCACATGTGGAGGATCAGGCGTGATTTCGAGGAGCACTCGAATGCGGCCGATCTGGGCTGCGCCATTGATTGGCTGCCGGCGGGTGAGGGGAGTCTTTACCAGGCGATCCACAAGGCCCTGAATTACCCTGGAGAGTCATGGGGGAATGTCAAGGGGGAGGTCGTTTCCGGGGCGAAGGTGCTGAAAACCCGCGCTCTGGACTCATACTTCAAGAGCAGCGGTGTGAAGGGAATGTCCGGGAGTAGGGAACTCGAGGCTGCGCTCAAGGGTGAGGGGAAGTGGGTCGATGAGTTCGGGGAGCAGGTCCTGAAAACCCTCGCCAAGTCCCTCCGGGTTCGATTCGATGTTTTCGACGGAATCGCCTGGACCTCGTACGGGCCGAGTGGGGAGACAAACAATGTGGTCCGCCTCCTGCGGGGGGAGGACCACTACTCGCTGCTTCGTGAAACAAGGATCAGCGGCTCCGTCGGGGACGCCGTGCGGGTCGATGGGCAGTCTCCCTCGCTCCCGCTTCCCGGCCACTCCTTGGTGGGAGACGGAGGCAAGACCTACGGGTGGGTGGTGGACGGTCCCGTGTCGCTGCCTGAATTCAGGAAAATGGTGGGTGGTCCGGGCGATTCGTTCAGGATCGTGGTCCACACCGACAAGGACGGCCGGCCGACGGTGGGCGGGCATCCCTATGCCGCGACGGACATGGCCGATCTGATTGCCTCCTTGAAGAACGAAGGTCACTGGAACGGCAAGGACCCCCTGGAGATCGCCGCCTGCCGTCTCGCCTCCGAGAAGAACACCTACCTGAAAGAACTGGAAACCGCCCTGTACCGCAAGGGGGTGACGGCTCTCATCCACGCTTTCACGGAGGACGTCTGGTTCGCTCCCGTCTTCGAGCAGAGCAATGGCAGTGACCCCCAGGAGACCGGGGACCGCGCCCTCGTGAGCGCGAAGGAGGTCGGTTTCGACAGTAAGGGTCTGCCCGTGGTCAAGGGACCCGGTAAGCGGGTGACCATCGACTTCGGGTGGTATCCGATGGAAAAGCGGGTGATCGAGTATCTACGGAGGGAGGTGACGGACCGGGCGGACTCCCTGGGCTACAAGTCGACCGTGCAGAAGGTCACCCTGCTGGACGAGGAGTTGAGGTTCGCCGGGCGCGGCCGGTCCTCGGAGACCGAGGACGGTTCGGAGCTGTCCCCCGGGGAGGAGACGGGGCAGCACCAGGAGCAACTGCAGCCGCAGCCGAATTCCGAGACCGAGGTGCAGTCCGGCCCCACGAGCCAGGTGCAGCGCGGACCCCGGAACCAGCGTGAGGACGAGTACAACCACAACCTCGAACTCGCGCTCCAGGCGAGCAACAGCAGGCTGGAGGAGCAGCGCCAGCGCCAGAGCGAACAGCGTGAGCACGAGTTCGAGCCGCGGCGTCAGCAGCAGAAGGCGAAGGAGGCTCAGGAGGAGCTGGAGCGTCTGGAGGCTCTGGAGCGGGAGACCGAGGCGGAGTGGGAGCGCCTGGAGACCCGGGAGCGGGAGGCGGAGAAGGAACTTGAGCGTCTGACGGCTCTGGAGTCGAAGGCGGAGGAGAAGCAGGAGCGTTTGGCGCGGGAGGCGAAGGCGGCTCAGGAGGAGCTGGAGCGGCTGGATGGTCTGGAGCGGGCGGCGCAGGTGAAGCTGGAGGCTCTGGAGCGTGAGGAGCGAGGGGCGCTGAAGGCCCTGGAGAAGCTGGAGCGTGAGGAGCAGGAGGCGCTGAAGGCCCTGGAGAAGCTGGAGCGTCAGGAGGAGGAGACACAGAAGGCCCTGGACGCCCTGAAGACCCGGGAGCGGGAGGCTCAGGAGGCGCTGGAGGTCCTGAAGGCCCGGCAACAGGAGGAGCTGGAGCGGGAGGAGCAGGAGCGTCGGCAGCAGCTCGAGGCCGAGCGGCAGCAGCCCGATCCGGAGCCGCCGGCGGCGTTGGACGGGCGGCACCGGCAGTACCTGGAGGGCATCAAGATCGTCGGTGAGCCGGGTCCGGCCGCGGTGCGGACGCGGGTGCAGGATCTGCTCGGTGCCGCGGGGAACGACCGGCAGGTGCGGTGGCAGTTGGATGCCGCGTTCGATCCGGCGAACTTCCGGGCGAAGCACGCCGAGATGGTGAACGGCGGCTGGCACACCGTGGTGTGGGTGAACGGCAGGCAGCACGAGCTGGTGGTTACGGCGGAGGCCGCTGTCTGGCAGTTGCGGACCGCCGGCGA
Organism: Kitasatospora sp. NPDC085879; assembly: GCF_040686255.1. Classification (NCBI taxonomy): domain Bacteria; kingdom Bacillati; phylum Actinomycetota; class Actinomycetes; order Kitasatosporales; family Streptomycetaceae; genus Kitasatospora; species Kitasatospora sp. NPDC085879. Next base: position 50,321 of record NZ_JBFBJZ010000012.1, read on the forward strand.
GGCGGACGCGAGGAACACCGGGGAGGGCTTCGAGGTCGTCTCCGAGGCGGCGCACGACTCCGACCCCCGCAAGGTGCAGCTCGCGACCAACGAGGCCGGTCTGGATCTGGGGCCGACCCACATCAACCCGGTCAACCCCGTCCTCCAGTCGTTGCACACGGTGTCCGTCGGCCTGGGCGGTGCCAGCCACGGCACGGAGTCCTCGCTCAAGGTCACCGCGTCGGCGGCGAACAAGGTGGCCCTTGTCGGTCGGACCGACACCTACGCCTCGGAGTTCACCTACCGGGTGCGGGTGTACGACGAGCAGCGGCGGGAGCTGCTGCCCCTGGAGGACCGGGGGCCGATCACGGCCGAGGTGACCGCCGAGATCCCCCGCGGCTCGGTCACGGCCGGGCTCCTGCCCCAGTGGCAGGGCTGGAACCGCCCCGCCGGCGGGCAGTCCGCCGGCGGTCACCCGTGGGCGGTCCGTGGCCTGCACGCCGTGCGGGAGGCGGTCTTCGCGGCGCTGCCGCGCGAGCAGCGCCCCGACGGGACGGCGCACCGCGCGATCGTTGACTTCCTCGGCACGAAGAGCGTGATCGACGGCTTCGAGCACGCGTCGAGCTGGGGGCTGGACTCGCCCGACCTGACGTTCTCGGACGGGCGGACCGGCCGGCTGCGGCTGACGGTCGAGCCGCTGGAGAGCACCGTCCAGGACGTCCTGGACAGCAAGAGCGTCCTGGGCGCCAAGTGGTCGGCCGAGCAGGCGGCGAACCGCTCGGAGGGGAGCAGCCGGAGCCTGGGCACCAACCACGGCCTCTCCGGCCAGATCTGGCAGTCGCCGGTCTCCAAGGAGAGCAAGTGGCTGACGGGCAACCTCGGTTACGGCTACACGGCGTCGACCTCGCACGGCACGAAGGGCAAGAACACCCTCACACTGGAGCACGGCCACGAGGAGCAGGGCAGGAACGAGCTGGTGGCGACCGAGGTCCGCTTCCGGGTGCGGCTGATCGAGGACCACCTGTCGCCCGGGGCCGACGGCCTCGTCCACAGTCGTGCCACCGACATCCCGCTGCCGGTGGACGCCACCGGCGAGGTCGTCCGGATCAGCCCGCTGCGGGAGCGCACCGAGGCGCCCGCCGGGGACGTTCCCCAGCCGGACGCGCTGACCGCCCCGCGGGTGCGCAGCCGCACCGCCTACCTCGACGTCCCGGGGTCGACCGAGCTGGTCACCACCATCGTCGGACGCCTGCACACCCTCGCCCCCGGCCTCCTGCCGCCGGCCGGGAACCCCGGCACGCCGGTCACCCCGCAGGCGCACGCGAACCTGCGCAGCCTGCACGAGCAGCTCTCGCCCTCCGCGCTGCGCGCGGCCGCCCCGGACCTGCTGGAAGGCACCTTCCGGATCGTGCTGGAGGCCCCGCGGCTGCCGGGCCTCCCGGAGTCCGCGTACGAGATCCTGGTCCGCGCCGACCTCGCGGCCGGCCGGCTCCTGAGCAGTGGCCCGGCCACCGCGAAGGAGGTCGTCACCCGGTCGGTGGGGGCCGACAAGTCGGTGGGCCTCGGCGGCAAGCACGCCTTCACCGCCGGCAGCTCCCTCCGCACCGCGCTGAACCCGCCCAACACCCAGCGTGCCTTCGTGACGCTCGGCTTCGAGTACTCCCGGGGGAACTCGCACCAGCTGACCACCGGCTCCGAGACCGAGGTCAAGCAGGACTTCAGTCTGGAGAGCACCACCGACCGGATCTCCTACCCGGTGACCCTCGGCGTCCACATCGGCCCGCTGGACCCGCGGGCCCCCCGGAGGAACCTCGGACCCCAGGACCCCGTGGACCTGCTGCCGGTCGGCGAGCTCGTCGTCGGCGTGCACCGACTGCGGGACGTGCCGGAGGCCGAAGCGCCCCCCGAGCGGCTGGCACCGGCGGAGCTGCCGGCCCTGCACCTGGTACGCGACATCAGCACCGCGGACTTCCGGCTCCGTGCCGAGGACGCGATCAAGTCGGCCTACACCGCACGGAAGGACGGGACGCAGGCGCCGGAGGAACTGCACGAGGCCCTGGACGTCCTCACCGACCGCCGGCGGCTGCGTGGGATCGTCCAGGCCTCGCACCACGGCTGGGCCACCACCATGGACCTGCACGTCGGTTCGGGCCGGAACCGGGACACCGTGGGACTGTCCCTGCACACCGAACTGGGCCCGCTGCAGTACCGGGAGACGCTGACCGGCGAGGGCAAGCTCGCCCTGGAGCTGAAGTCCAGCACGTCCAGCGCCACGGCGGACAAGGACACCAGCAGCAGGAAGGGGAACCTGGCCGGCGACTTCGGGCGCTTCCCGGAGACCCCCGAGGGCCTGAACACCTCGACGTACCAGCTCCGGGGCGGCGGCAGGCTCAAGGGCTCCCTCGGGGACGAGTACAGCGACGCGGTCAAGGAGAAGACCTCGACCACCCGCGAGGCCGCGCAGAAGGGGACCTGGCACGTCTACGAGTCGACGGCGACGATCACCGTCAAGGGCCGGGTCACCGACGCGAACGGGAACGTCAGCCACGGCCCCGGACGGCAGAGCGAGAACCACACCGTGCTCGTCCTGCTCTCCGACGCGGACGCCAAGGCGATGGCGACGCGGCCCGGCGGGCCGGTGAACGACGCGACGCCCCTCCCGGAACCCCGGGAGGCCAACCTGCTGCAGTCGGGGGTGGGCGCCGGCACCGTCGTCGAGTTCCACGACACGGACGCGATCCTGCGGGAGATCGACAACCAGATCCGGGGCCGGCAGCCGGACGGCGCCCAGCCCAGGGACCCGGACGCGGCCCTGCCCTTCGCCGAGGCGTTCTCCCCGCACAGCCTGTCGGCGAACTTCGACGACCTCGTCAACAAGGGCATCCTGGAGTACCACGTACAGGAGACCCGGACCACCCGGGTCGTCACCAAGGTCCTGGTCCGCGGCATCGTCGAGGGCGGCTGGACCGACGCGCGGCAGCAGTCGACCATGGAGATCACCCGCAAGACGGGGATCGCCCGCACCGTCAAGGGCAACGACGGCAAGAGCTGGACCGGCGGCGGCGACCTCAATGTCCGTCCCTCGTACGGGGTGCCGCGGGCCGCCCAGCACTTCGGGACCCTCAGCTACGCCCCCACCCTGGGCGGCGAGCTCGGCGGCGGAACCGGCCACGAGGGCGGGATCACCACGAAGGTCGGGCACAAGACGTCGAAGTTCGGCGCCACCCGCCTGTTCACCGCTCGGATGCGATTCGAGGTGACCGTCACCCGGCAGGAGCACGGCCGGTACGTCGAGCTGGACGCCCCGCTGCCCGTCACCGCGGACCGGGACGTGAAGGCCTGGGTTCCCGAGTCGATGACCACGGTCCCCGGGGCGGTGGAGGCGCCCGAGCCGCCGCTCGTCCCGCAGGGGGACCAGGCGGGCCACGGGCCCGAGCACGGTGGCGCGATCGAACTGGGTGCGATCGTCGTCCAGGACGCCGCGGCGTGGGCCCGGTCGCTGGCCTCGGGGCACGACCTGGTCGGCTTCGACGGGACGAACCTGCTCCTGGACACCGCCGTCACCCTGCTGAACACCCCCCGCCCCTGGGGCGACGGCATGCTGGGCACGCTGGGACGCAACGCGGCGAAGGTCTACGAACCGGTGCACGGACTGGTCGGCAGCATGGCGGCCGGCGCCGTGTCGGCGGTCGTCCCGGAACACGTCCTGGCGACGGCGAGGAATACCGTCGCCTCCTTCACCACCGACACCAGGCTCGCCGAGGACCACCCGCTCCGGACCGAGAGCGGGCTGCCGCTGGCCACGCAGAGCGCGCTGCGCCAGGCGCTCTCGCCGCAGACCCTGCACGCGGTGTTCCACCGCCTCAAGGAACAGGGCGCGGGATACGAGACGGTGGCGCTCGGCCAGGACGGGCGGACCGCACTACGGGTCGGCCTGGAGGCCGTCGGGGACACCACCGAGATCGCGACCCGCCCCCAGGGCGAGGACGAACTCACCGGGACGACCGAGCTGGAGTCGACCGTGACCGGCATCCGCACGGTGGCCTGGAACGCCAACCCGCTCGACTTCGCCGCGACGACGGCGGCACCGATCGTGATCGTCCCGGTCAACACCCTGCGGCCCGGCGGGACCAGCACGTTCGACCACCCGGGCCCGGCGACGTACGCCCCCGGCGTGCCGCACGGGGACCTCCCGATCGGCGAGGTGCCGCACGGCAAGACGCCCACCGAGCCCGGCAAGGCCGCCCTGAAGGGCGAGCAGGTCCTGCTGCGCCAGCGCGTCCGGTTCGCCCTTCAGCGGGTCGACGGGGACGGTCCGTACGGCGACGCCGTCCCGGTGGAGGGGAACCTCTACTACTGGGCGGCCCGGCCGGAGGCGACCGTGCCGGAGAACACGGTCCACACCAACCAGGGGAACAACGAGGGCCAGGGCGAGGGGGCGGTGCAGCTCCAGCCGGGGGCGGCCCACCTCGCCGGCGTGACGCACGACCCCGACGCGCCGCAGCCGAACGCGCCGCGGCCGCACGGGGAGGAGCCGCCCCCGCACGACGGCGTGCCGCTGTCGGACCTCGGCAGCCGGGCGAACGGGCGCTACCTGCGCAGCTCCACCGAGGAGTCGGCGGGGGACACGGCGGTGCGCGAGGCCCTGGCACACACGCCGCACCGGGACGGCGAGTTCGTCGTCGCGGTGCGGACCGACCCGGACGGCGGGCTGCCCGTGGTCGACGGGAGGGCGATCGGGCCGGTGGAGTTCGCCCGGACGCTGCTGCGCTGGAAGGCCGAGGGGGTGTGGAACGGCACCGACCGGCTGGTGTTCCTCGCCTGCTCGCTGGGGTCCGCCGACGGCGGTCGCTACCTGCCGAGGCTGCTCGACGAACTGGCCGGGCACGGCGTCCACGCCACGGCCAGGGCCGCCAAGGGCCTGTTCTGGGTCGTCCCGCCGGAGGGCGCGGGCGTCGGGGGCCACCTCGTCCCGGCCCGGCAGGTGTTCCGCCTGGACGGCCGGCCGATGATCGTCCAGGACGGGCCGCTGCTGGAGTTCGACAGCGCGGCCACGCCGCCGCGCGAGGTCCCCGTGGACCTGCCGGCCGGCTACGAGGCCGCGGTGCCGCAGGACACCACCGCGCCGAGCGGGCCGTCCGCCCTCGACGGGGCGGTGCACTTCGCCCTGCCGACGGAGGTCGGTCCGTGGCACACCGACCACTCGGCCGACCACATCGCCAACGTGCTGAACGACCTGGTGGGGCCCGAGCCGCACCACGCCCTCCAGGTGCCGCCGGAGATCGGCCTGCACACGCCGCCGGCCGCGGGATGGCTCAACCCGGCCAACTGGCCGCCCGGCACCACCGGCCCGCAGGCCGCCGAGGCGTTCTTCGAGCAGAGCGGCCGCTGGCAACTGGCCCACGACCACTTCGAGGCCATGCCCCGCGACTTCCGACTGCGGTACGCGCAACTGGAGTTCCACACGGCGATCGCCCGGGACCAGCAGGCGGCGGAGGACCGGGCCGCCGCGCTGCAGCAGATGACGGAGTTCGTCGCCGAACTGGACGAGCACCACCGCTCGGCGCTGGAGTTCTACACCAACCCCAGCGAGGACGGCGACGGCGGCGCGGCCGGCGAGCTCTCGTACTTCCAGGTCAAGCAGGCCCAGTGGACGCTGGACCTGGGACCGGGCGCCGACATCGCCGCCCACCCCCAGGGCCCGGCCGTCCTGCACTACATCGAGACCATCGGCGACGCGATCACGCAGTGCCCGGTGACGACGCCGCTGCTGGTCAGCCGGGGCGCTCCGTTCGTGGGGAACTGGGGTCACCCGGTGGGCCTGCAGGTCGGCGTGGCGGTCCACGAACCCACCTTCGTCTCCGCGACGGTGGGCGAGCAGCTGCACGGGTCCTTCGCCGAACGGCTGATCCGCATGCACCTGTACGTGCCCGAGAACGTCCAGGGCGCGTACCTGCCGGCGATCTCGGTGAGCCCCGAGGAGCTGGAGATCCTCTTCGGGAGCGGAATGACCTGGATCCCCGTCCGGATCATCCCGCCGGAGCACCCGCTGAACGTCCCGCTGGACAGCGGCGAGGGGACCGTGCCGCCGGAGCACCAGTGGGTCGTCTACGGCCGGCTGGAGGACCCGCCCCCGCTCTCCGACGAGGAGTTCGAGGAGTTCGAGTAGGACGGCCCCCGGGGGGCCGTCCGGCTCAGCCGCCCAGGCCGCGCAGGGTCCGGTAGACGCCGCACGCCTGGAGCGCCAGCGGCAGCAGGGCGAGGGCGCACAGGGTGTGCAGGATGTCGGCGGCCCGCCCCCAGTACGGGAGCAGCCGTCGGCCGGGCACCGTCCAGCCGACCACCAGGAGCACGGCCCCCGCGGCCGGCAGCGCGCCCGCCAGGGCGAGGCGCCCGGTCGCCGACGCGGTGGCCACGGTGCCTGGGAGCAGGAGCAGAATGCCGAACACGCCCGGCAGCAGGACGACCAGCCGCTGGCGGATGCTGCCGACAGCCCGCGCGTGCAGCAGGAGCAGCAGGCTCAGGGCGGCGGTCTCGGCGGGCCCGGCCCAGCTGTCGATGAAGGGCAGGACCGCCAGGCAGGCCGTGCAGACCGCGCCGATCGCGGTGTGGAAGGCCATCAGGTAGTCGTCCGCCACCAGCGCGCGGGGAAGGACGGCGGAAGCCGGCACCGGATCGATGTTCTCCTGCAGTTCCTCCGCGTTGCGCGGCAGCATCGGCAGCCGCAGCCCGGACAGCCGGAAGGCCGTCGACGGCACGAACGCGCCCACCAGCACCGTCGCCACGGCCATGGCCGCCACCGCGGCGGACGGCGTCAGCCCGACCAGCAGCAGGCCGCCCGCCAGCATGCCGAGCAGGGCGGTGAGGACCACCCCGAGGAACAGCGGGGTCGCCGCACCGACCGCCGCCAGCGCCAGGACCGCGGCACCGGCCGCGGCCGAGGACGCCGCCAGCACCCGCGCCCCCAGCAGGTCGTCGCCGCTCGGCCCCTGCGGGACCAGGAAGGCGGCCAGCGCCAGGTACGGCACGGCCGCCGCGCCCAGCGCGGCGCCGGTGCCCGCGTCGGCCATCGCCCGGGAGGCGCCGGCCGCGCCGAACAGCAGCAGCAGCGCCACCAGGGCCGCCACCGCCGTGCGCGGGGCGCCCGGACCGGACACGGCCAGGGGCACCCAGCCCGCCGCGAACGCGGTCAGCGCCAGGGCCAGCGACACCACCCGGGTCGCGGCCGGGCGCCAGGTGTCGCCCCGCCCGCGCACACCGGTGGCCACACCGTCCACCAGGTCGTCGAAGTGCACCGGTGGCAGGGCCTCGTGGCGCTCCCTCAGGTAGAGGGACTCGCCGTCGTGCAGGCCCAGGGCCTCGGCGCTGCGCTCCTCGTCCAGCGGGTCCTCGCCGAGGCGCTGCAGGACCCAGCCGCCGTGCTCCAGCCCGTCCTCGGCGAGGTCGGGGCCGGCATGGCCCAGGACGGCGGGCAGCAGGTCGGCCAGCGGAACGTCGGCGGGCACCGCCAGTTCGAAGGCCGTACCCGGTGCGTGGAACCTCAATCGGCACAGTCCTGCGACGACACTGTTGCTCATGTCTGTCCTTCGGCTCGGTGGGCGCACCCTGCGCTCGGGCGCACTTCGCTCTCCGCCCCGGAGAACGGCCGGTCGGGCGCGGTGTGTTCACCCCGGTTGAACCCGGCGCACCCCGCCGTCCGTCAGTCCGGGAGACGGCGACGGCGGTGAGGAGGCCCGGGTGGGCGTGGTGCTGATCAAGCGGAAGCCCCGGCGGCCGGGGCCGGCGATGCCCGACGGCGAGGTCCAGCTGCAGGAGCCGCCGGGCCTGCCGGAGAAGCAGAGCGGCCTGTCGAGCATGATCAGCGTGGCCCCGATGGCGCTCGGCTCGCTGTCGATGGTCTTCATGTTCCTGCACCCCGCCGGCAGCCAGGGCAGCGGCGCGCTCAGCTACCTGGCGATGGGCATGATGGCGCTCTCCGCCGTCGGCATGCTCCTCACCCAGCTGATCCGGGGCTCCAGCGACCGCAAGCAGCAACTGCGCGCCGAGCGGCGCGACTACCTGCGCTACCTCTCCCAGATGCGCCGCCAGGTGCGCCGCTCGATCGACGCGCAGCGCCGGGCGCTGGCCTGGCGCCACCCGGCCCCCGAGGACCTGTGGACGCTGGTCGGCACCAGCCGACTGTGGGAGCGCCGCCCCACCCACCCGGACTTCAGCGACGTCCGGATCGGCCTCGGAGCCCAGCGCCTGGCCACCCCGCTGGCCCCGCTCGCCACCAAGCCGGTCGAGGACCTGGAGCCGCTGTGCGCCCACGCGCTGCGCCGCTTCATCCACGCCTACGGCACCGTCGACGACCAGCCGATGGCCATCCACCTGCGCGGCTTCGGCCACGTGCTGCTGCGCTCCGACGACCCCGCGGCGGCCCGGGCCCTGGTGCGCGCCGTGCTCGCCCAACTTGCCGTGGTGCACGGCCCGGACGAGCTGACCGTCGCCGTCGTCACCGCCGACGGGCAGCGGGCGGACTGGGAGTGGACCAAGTGGCTGCCGCACGCCCTGCACGCGACCGACACGGACGGCGCCGGCCCGGTCCGGCTGGTCGCCGGCAGCCTCGGCGAGGTCGAGCAGCTGCTCGGCGAGGAGTTCACCGGCCGCCCCGGGTTCGAACCGGACGCCACACCCGAACGCGACGAACCCTTCACCGTCGTGGTCCTCGACGGCCCCGGCGCGCACACCGGGAGCCGGGCGGCCCTCGCCGGATACCGCAACGCCGTCCTGATCGACCTCGCCGACACCCTGGAGTGGTCCCCGGCCCGCGCCACCCTGCGCCTGCGGATCGAGGACGGTCGGCTCGCCATGGTCGGGTCGGACAGCAACCGCAAGGACGTCGTCACCGACCTCGGCCGGCCCGACGCGCTCGCCCTGCCCGCCGCGACCAGGCTCGCGGCCCGGCTCGCCCGCTACCGGATCGCCGACGGCGTCGATGCCGCCGAACCGCTCGCCACCGACTTCGACCTCACCGCCCTGCTCGGCATCGCCGACCTCAACACCGTGGACGTCGAGGCGCTCTGGGCGCAGCGCGGCATCCCGCAGCGGCTGCGCGTCCCGCTGGGGCTCGGCCCCGACGGACGCCCCGTCGACCTCGACCTCAAGGAGTCCGCCCAGGGGGGCATGGGCCCGCACGGCATGCTGATCGGCGCCACCGGCTCCGGCAAGTCGGAGCTGCTGCGCACGCTGGTGCTCGCCCTGGCTGTCACCCACTCCTCCGAGGTGCTCAACTTCGTCCTGGTCGACTTCAAGGGCGGCGCCACCTTCCTCGGTCTCGACACCCTGCCGCACACCTCCGCGGTGATCACCAACCTGGCGGACGAATCCTCCCTCGTCGACCGCATGCGCGACGCCCTGCACGGTGAACTCGTCCGGCGCCAGGAGCTGTTGCGCGACTCCGGCTACGCCTCGCTGCTGGAGTACGAGACCGCGCGCGCCGCCGGCACCGTGCTGCGTCCGCTGCCCACGCTCTTCGTCGTCGTCGACGAGTTCAGCGAACTGCTGTCCGCGCACCGGGACTTCATGGAGCTCTTCATCATGATCGGCCGACTCGGCCGCTCGCTCGGCGTCCACCTGCTGCTCGCCTCGCAACGCCTCGACGAGGGCCGGATGAGCGCGCTGGAGTCCCACCTGTCCTACCGGATCGGCCTGCGGACCTTCTCCGCGATGGAGAGCCGCGGCGTCCTCGGCGTCCCCGACGCCTACCAGCTGCCCTCCCAGCCCGGCAACGGCTTCCTGCGCAGCGACATCTCCACCCTGACCCGGTTCAAGGCCGCCTACGTCTCCGGCCCGTACCGGCCCAAGCGCAGTGCGGCCCGACAGGCCGCGATCGCCGGCCAGGTCGTCGCCTACGGCACCGACTGGGTGATGCCCCGCCGACCGCAGACCGGCCCGGCCGAGCCGGAGGCGGAGCAGGGCCCCGTCGGCTCCCTCCTGGAGGTCGCCACCGGCCGGCTCCACGACGCCGGCCCGCCCGCCCACCGGGTCTGGCTGCCGCCGCTGGACGTCCCGCCCACCCTCGACGAACTGCTGCCCCCGCTCGTCCCGCACCCCCGGCGCGGTCTCACCACCGAACACCCGGGCAGCCACGGCACCCTCAGGCTGCCCCTCGGCGTGGTCGACCGCCCCTTCCAACAACTGCGCGACCTGCTCATCGCGGACCTGGCCGGCGCCGGCGGGCACGTCGGCGTCGCCGGCGCCCCGCAGAGCGGCAAGAGCACGCTGCTGCGCAGCCTGATCGCCGGCCTGGCCCTCACCCACACCCCGGCCGAAGTCCAGTTCTACTGCCTCGACTTCGGTGGCGGCACGCTCTCCACCCTGCGCAGCCTGCCGCACGTGGGCGGTGTCACCGGCCGGCACGACGGCGAGCGGGTGCTGCGCACCGTCGCCGAGGTCAACACCGTCATCACCCGCCGGGAGCGGTACTTCGCCGAACTCGGCATCGACTCGGTCGCCGACTTCCGCCGCCGCCGGGCGGCGGGCGACCTGCCCGAGGAGGAGCAGCACGGCGACGTCTTCCTGGTCGTCGACGGCTGGAACACCCTGCGCCAGGAGTTCAACGACCTCGTCCAGCCGCTCACCCTGATGTCCCAGCGCGGCCTCAACTACGGGGTCCACCTGGTCATCGGCACCACCCGTTGGGGCGAGATCGCCGGGGGCCTGCGCGACCAGCTGCAGACCCGGTTCGAGCTGCGCCTCGGTGACGCCGTCGACTCCATGATCAACATGCGGGCCGCCACCAAGGTCCCCAAACTCCCCGGCCGCGGCCTCACCGAGGAGCAGCTGCACTTCCTCGCCGCGCTGCCCAGGATCGACGGCTCCGGGCGGACCGACGACCTCGGCGAGGGCATCGCCGACCTGGTGGACGCCGTGGCCGCGCACTGGAGCGGGCCCCGCGCCCCCGAGGTGCGGATGCTCCCGCTGAGCCTGGAGGCCGAACGCCTCCCGGCCCCCCAGGGACGCCTGCGGGTCGCCATCGGCCTGGAGGACACCGATATCTCCCCGCTGTGGCACGACTTCGAGGAGAACCCGCACCTGCTGGTCGTCGGCGACACCGAATCCGGCAAGACCAACCTCCTGCGCCTGATGATCGACGCCATCACCACCGCCTACACGCCCTCCCAGGCGCGCATCATGCTGGTCGACTACCGGCGCGGCCTGTACGACGCGGTGCCCGAGGAGTACCGGCTCGGCTACGCGGTCGCCGTCGACAAGCTCCGCCAGATCGTCGACGGCGCGTCCCGGGCGATGAAGAACCGCGTCCCGCCAGCCGACATCACCCCCGCCAGGCTCAGGCTGCGCGACTGGTGGACCGGCCCGGAACTGTTCGTCCTGGTCGACGACTACGACCTGGTGGGCTCCGGAAGCGGCAGCGGCAACCACCCCTTCGCCGCCCTGCTGGAGTACCTCTCCCAGGGAACGGAGATCGGCCTGCACCTGGTCGTCGCCCGGGGGGCCAACGGCATCGGCCGGGCGCTCCAGGACCCCCTGCTGCGCAAGCTCCAGGAGGTCAACTCGCCCGCGCTGCTGATGTCCTGCCCGCCGTCGGAGGGCTACCTGTTCGGCAACTTCAAGCCCCGGCAGCTCGCCACCGGGCGCGGGCACTACATCACCCGGCGGCGGACCGTCCAGGTGCAGACCGGACACCTGGCGGCGGAGGAGGACGAGGAACGGTGAACCCGGAGGTCCCGTCCGCCCGTCGGACAGGGTGGACGACCAGGGATCGGCAGGAGGAGGACGGCATGAGCGGGGCAGTGCACGACGGGTTCCGGCTCGCGGCGGTGTTCGACGGCGTGGACCCGGTGACCGGTCCCGGTTTCGCGCCCGACCGGCCGCGGCTCCGGGAGGACGGCGAGCGCGAGGCGGTCGCCCGCTACCTTCGGGCAGGGGCGCCGGTGCTGCTGACCACGATGCTGATGGACGACGTGGTCGACCCGAGCCGCCGGGCCGTCGTGCCGATGGGCTTCCGCACCGACGGCCGGTGGATCTGGACCGACACGGTGACGTACTACCTCCAGGAGCACGGGCTGGCGCCGGACCCGGACCTGCTCGCGCACGTCCGCGCGCAGGGCGACGGCCCGTGGGCGGAGCCCTCCCCGGAGACCGTCGAGCAGGCGGTCGCGTTCGTCCTGGCCCCGCAGGAGGAGCCCCGGGAAGCGGTCTGGACCGTCGGGTCCTGAACCGGCGGGCCACTCGCACCTCCCGACCCCCGACGAAAGGGAACCCCGGCATGCCGCGCACGGTGCTGCTCCCGCTGCTGGCCGTCGGCCTGCTGGTGCCGACCGCGGCCGGTGCGGCCGCCGACACCCCGGACGCCCTGCCCGCCGTCACCCAGCAGCGGCGCGACGCCGAGGACCGGCAGAACGGCTGCCTGCCGCGGTCCACCACGGGCACTCCGCTCACCCCGTGGGCGCAGGCCTTCCTGCGGCCCGACCGGGTGTGGCCGCTCAGCCAGGGCGAGGGCGTCACCGTCGCCGTCCTCGGCTCCGGGGTCGAGGACGGGAACGGCCTGCTCACCGGCCGCCTCGACCGCGCCCCGCTGCCCGGCGGCGCCGATCCCGCGCAGGACTGCGTCGGCCACGGCACCTTCCTCGCCGACCTGATCGCCGCCGACCGGCGGGAGGGAACGGGATTCGCGGGCCTCGCGCCGCGGGCCAGGATCCTCGCGGTCTCGGTCACCGACGGGACGGGGGCCTCCTCGCCGGACCTCCTCGCCCGGGGGATCACCGCGGCCGCCGACCGGGGCGCGCGGGTCCTCGCGGTCGCCGTGGCGCTGCCCGCCGGTAGCGAGGCGCTGGCCGCCGCCGTCCGGGCCGCCCGGGTCAAGGGCGCGCTGATCGTCGCCCCGGCGGCCCCCGACGCCGCCCCGTCCGGCACCGCCGAGCCCGGACCGGCCTACCCGGCGGCCTATCCCGAGGTCCTCGCCGTCCGCGGTCTCGCGCCCGGCGGCGTCCTCCCCGGCGGTTCCTCGTCCGCCGCCGTCGGGGGCCGGGTCGACCTCGCCGCCCCCGGCGACGCCGTCACCGGGCCCGGGCCCGGCCCGGGCGGCTACTACATCGGCACCGGCTCCAGTTTCGCCACCGCCTTCGTCGCCGCCACGGCCGCCCTCGTCCTCGGCTACCGCCCCGACCTCACCGTCGACCGCCTGACCCAGCGACTGGAGGACACCGCCTACCGCGGCACCGACCCGAGGTACGGCCACGGCACCGTCGACCCGGTCTCCGCCGTCACCCGGTTCGCCGAGAGCGCGCCCGGCACCCCGCCCCCCGCCGCCGCCGTCGTCATGCCGCCGGCCCGCCCCGCCACCCACGCCCCGACCCAGGCCGTGCTCATCGCCCTCGCGGCCCTCGGCGGCTCGGCCGCGGTCGCGGCGGCGGCCGCCGGCGTCCCCCGCGCCCGCGGACGCGGCCGGCGCCCGGGACGGCCCGCCGGGGAGTGAGGAGCGTCCGGCGGGGCGATCGTCAGCCCTGTGCCGGCCGGTCCGCCGGGTCGATCCCCAGGGCCGCGGCCAGGCCCGCGGTGATCTCGCTCGGGCCGCCGCCGCGCCGGTCCTCGGCGCGGAAGTGGGCGAGCGCCGCGTGCAGCCGCCGCTCGGCCTCCCGGGCCCGGTTGCGGGTCGTCAGGTGAGCGGCGTACGACCGTTCGGCGGCCGCGTGGAGGTCCGGCAGCCCGGCTTCCCCGCAGGCGGCGAGCAGCCGGTGCCAGACGAGGTCGGCGGTGTCGTCGCGGAGCCCCGGCGCGAGCGTCCGGGCCTCGGTCAGCAGGCACCAGAGGTGGATCCGGGTGAGCGGGACGGCCGGCAGCAGTTCCCGGGCCTCCCACGAGCAGCGCCGCGCGCCCTCCAGGTCGCCGGCCGCCAGGCCGACCCGGCCCTGGTACACCTTGGCCTCGACCAGGTGGCGGGGCTCGCCCGTGGCGAGGGCGAGGGCGGACGCGGTGAGCCGCTCGGCCTCGGCGCGCCCGCCGACCAGCGCGGTGGCCAGGCCGAGGGTGCCGAGGGACCGGATGCGGGCGGCCACGGCCCCGGGACCTTCCGCCGCCTCGAGGACCGCGACGGCCCGGCGCGCCGCCTCGGCCGCCTCGTGCGGCCGCTCCAGCGCGACCAGAGCCTGGGCCCGGGAGGCGTGCAGCAGCGCGACCGGCACCGGGTCGCCACACCGTTCGGCGGCCCTGCGGCCGACGTCGGCGCACTCGAGCCAGGCGGTGAAGCGGCCGAGGCCGTGGTACAGCGCCCCGCTGAACAGGGCGAGTTGCCAGGCGCGCCCGGGATCGGTGCGGGCGGTCGTGTCCGCCAGTGCGCGGACGGTGGGCTCCTCGGCGCGGAACCAGTCGAGCGCGATGCGGATGTCGGCGATGTCCGGGAGGGCCTGCGGCGGGTGCGCCGGCGCCCCGGCCCCCTCCTGCCAGGGGTCGAGGAAGCGCCCGCAGCGCCGGAGGACGGCGAGGAAGTAGTCCGTCAGCCGCTCGCCCGGCAGCCGCCGCAGCGGCTCCGTCCGTTCGGCGAGCAGCCCGGCGCCGAACGCGCGCACCAGGGGAGCGCGGCCGTAACGCCCCGGCCCGGTGCCGGTGAGCAGGTGGTGGGCGGCCAGCTCGTCCAACGCCCGGCGGGCGGCCGGGGTGTCGGTGCCGAGCAGTGCGGCGCTCGTGAGGGCGTCGACCTGGTCGCGCGGGTGCGCGGCCAGGTCGACGAGCAGATCGGCGGCCGGTGCGGAGAGCCGACGGCGCGTCAGGTCCAGTCGGCTGCGGACACCGAACGCGCTGTCCGCGCTCAGGGCGGTCAACCGCCCTGATTCGTCGGCGAGTTCGTCCGCGAACGCCGACCGGGACCAGCCCGGCTGGGTGGCCAGCCGGCCCGCCGCGATCCGCAGCGCGATCGGCAGCCCGTCGCACAGCCGGACGAGGCGGGCGGCGGCCCGCGGATCATCGTGGACCCGTTCGGGAGTCAGGGCGCGTTCCAGGAGGAGCAGGGCGTCGTCCTGCGGCAGCTCGGCCAGCTGCAGCACGACGGCCCCGTCGAGGGCGAGCAGGTCCTGCAGGGGCCCCCGGCCGGTGACGACCGTCACGCAGCCGGGGTCCTGCGGCAGCAGATCGACCACCTGGTCGGCGCCGTCGGCGTCGTCCAGGACCACCAGCAGCCGCCGGCCCGTGGTGCGTTCGCGGAACAGCCGGGCCCGGTCGGCGCGGTCCGCGGGAACGGCCCCGGCGGGGACGTCGAGCGCGTGCAGGAAATCGGCGAGGACGTCCTCGGACCGGGCCGGGCCGGACGCGGTGAGGCCGCGCAGGTCGGCGTACAGCAGGCCGTCGGGGAAACGGGCGGCGGCCCGGTGCGCCCAGGCGACGGCCAGCGCGCTCTTGCCGACGCCGGGCGGCCCGGTCACCAGGATCGGGCCGCCGGCGGTGCGCCCGGGGAGACCGGCCCGGTCCAGCCGGTCGAGTTCCGCCCGCCGCCCGACGAACCCGGTCGGCCGGCGCGGCAGCCGGCCGGGGACGCGCACGGTGGGCCCGGTCGGGGCGGCCGCTCCGGCCGGCCGCTCCGGGCCGTCGTCGGCCAGCACCTCGGCGAGTGCGGCCTGCAGGGCGGGGCCGGGCCGGATGCCCAGTTCGCGGTCCAGCCGCCGACGGGTCCGGTGGTACGCGGTGAGCGCGTCCGCCGGCCGTCCGGCCCGGTGCAGGCAGCGCATCAGCAGCGCCACCAGCTCCTCCCGTAGCCCGTCCGTCCGCACGTGCTGCTCCAGCACGGCGACGGCGGCCGCCCCGGTGCCCCGGCGCAGTTGCAGCGCGGCCCAGCGGAGCAGCAAGTCGGTGCGGGTCCGGTTCAGGTGGTCCACCAGAGCGGTGCGCAGCGGGGTGTCGGGGAGGTCGGCCAGGGCTTCGCCGCGCCACAGCCGCAGAGCCTCCTCCAGCAGGGCCACGGCTTCGGCGTCGTCGAGCGGGCCGGCTGCGGCGGAGTGTCCCGCGGTGCGGGCCGCCAGCGCGTCCAGGCGCAGCGCGTCCACGTCGTCCGCCGGCCCGGTCAGCAGGTAGCCGCCGGCCCGGGTGTGCAGGTCGAACGGGGTGTCGACGAGGACTTTGCGCAGGGCGGCGACGTGCCCCTGCACCGCCGCCCGCGCACTGGTCGGCGGCCGGTCGCCCCACAGCACCTCGCAGAGCCGCTCCACGGGCACGACACGTCCGAGTTCCAGCGCCAGCAGCGCCAGCACCGCCCGGCGCTGGGCCCCCGACACCGTGGTGAAACCGAGCCGTCCGGTCCGCAGTTCCACCGGACCGAGCAGCCGGATCCGCACCCCGTACCCCCTGTCCACACCGTCCGGCGCCACAGGTCGGCGCCGGGGGGGTGCAGTGTAGTGTGCGTACTTGTCCGGGATGTGTCATCGTCCGGCCCTGCGGGTGGACGCGGCGGGCACGGGAGCGACCGGCGGGGGCCGCGGTGGGCGGACGTGCAGGGGGGAGGCCCGGATGGGCCCGGCACGGGGGAGAGACGCGTGCACATCGATCTGCTGGGACCGATGGTCGTGCGGCGGCCGGACGGCACCGTCGTGACGCCCTCGGCGCTGAAACGGCGGGCGCTGCTCAGCGCCCTGGCCGTGAAACTCAACCGGACGGTGGCCACCGGCGAACTGATCGAACTGGTCTGGGACGGCGCCGCGCCGCCCACCGCGCGGGCAGCCCTGCAGGGACACGTCGCCGCACTGCGCCGACTGCTGGACGGCCCGGGGTTAGCCCTGGAGACCCGGGGCTCCGGATACCTGCTGGCCGGTGACCCCGAGCGGGTCGACGTCCTGCGTTTCGCCCGCCTCTGCGAGGAGACGGCGGCACTGCCGGGCGAGCCGGTCGGCCCCGCCGCGGTGGCCCGGGGAGGCCCCGTTCCGCTGCTGCGGACCGCGTTGGACCTGTGGCGCGGGCCCGCGCTCGCCGACTGCGGCTCGGTCCGGCTGCGCGAACGGGAGCTCCCGCACCTCACCGGTCTGCGGCTCGACGCACTGGAACGGCTGGCCGAGACCCTGCTGCGGGCCGGCCGGGGCGGCGAGGCCGTCGCCCCGCTGACCGAGGCCGCCGACGCCCACCCGTCCCGGCGGACCCTGGCCGCCGTGCTGGTGCGCTGCCTGCAGCAGGACGGGCGGCACCTGGAGGCGCGGGAGCGGTTCGACCGCATGCCGGTCCGCCCCGCCGGGCCGCCCGGGGCGGGGCCGCACGGCGCGGGAACGCCGCCGGTCGCCCGGCCCCCCGTGCCCGACCGCCGCTTCTGCGGCCGAAGCCTCGAACTCGCCCGGCTGGACGAGGCGCTGCCCGTCGCCCGGACCGGCCGCCCGGTCCTGGTCACGGGCCCGGCGGGGGCGGGCAAGACCGCCCTGGTCCGGTACTGGGCCGCGCAGCGGGCCGGGAACTTCCCGGACGGCGTCCTGGACGCCGCCCTGGGCGGGTTCGACCCGGGCGGGCCACGGGAACCCGCCGACGTCCTGGGCGGTTTCCTCACCGCGCTCGGCGTCGCCCCGGACGACCTCCCCGCGTCGACGGCCGAACGCTCCCGCCGCTACCGCGAACTCGTCGCCGGCCGGCGGATGGTGGTCCTGCTGGACGACGCGGCCTCCCGGGAACAGATCCTCCCCCTCCTGCCCGACCCGCCGCCGCCCGGTGCCGAAGGCGCGGGGCCGACCCCGGTCGCCGTCGTCACCAGCCGCAGCCGACTGCACCGCCTGCTGGTCCACGAGGGCGGCGTCCCGGTGCCGTTGGGCTCCCTCACCCACGAGGACGCCGTCACGCTGCTCGCCCGCGCCTGGGGGTCGGACCGGGCCGAGGACGACCCGGGCGCCGTCGCCGAAGTCATCGAACGCTGCGAGCGCCTACCGCTCGCCCTGCGCCTGGCCGCCACCCGGCTGGCCGCCCGGCCGGGCTGGTCGGCGAGCGCTCTCGCCCATGAACTCGCCGACCCGGAGGCGGGGTTGATGATCCTCTCGGGGGCCGGAACCGGCCCGGCGGGTGCCCCGGCCGGCCTGGTCGCCGCCCTGGACCGGACACACCGGACGCTGGCTCCCCCCGCGGCCCGGCTGTTCGCGCTGCTGGGCCTGCACCCCGGAGAGGTGATCGACACCGGAGCCGCGGCCGCCCTCGCCGGCGCCCCGCGCACCGCCACCCGCACCCTGCTGGCCGAACTGGACGCGGTCCACCTGCTGGACGAGGCGGCCCCCGGCCGCTACGCCAGGCGCGAATCGGTGCGCCGCTACGCCGCCCGGTACGCCGCCGAGCTCGGCCGGGACGAACGGTCCGCCGCCCTCGACCGGCTGATGGACCACTACCTGGACGTCACCGCCGACTGGACGGCCGCGTGCACGGCGGACGGCGGGCCGGCGTCGATCAGGGGCGCGTTCGAGAAGGAGGAGAGCAGCCTGCGCGCCCTCGTGCTCCTCGGCGAGCGCAACGGCCCGGCCCCCGGCACCTGGCGGCTCGCCCACCGCACCGCCCTGCTCCACGAGGAGACCGACCACGACCGGTCCCACTGGCGGACCGTCGCCGAGGCCGGACTGCGCGCGGCCCGGGCCGGGAACGACGACGCGGCCGTCGCCCGGCTCGGCACGGACCTCGCCGTCCTCCACACCGTGCGGGCTGCACACCACGCGGCCGCCGTCCAACTGGACCTCGCAACCGCGGCGGCCGACCGGGCCGGGGACGAGGTCCTGCGCCACGAGTGCCGCAGCCGGGTGGCCGCCGCGCTGCTGCGCACCGGGCAGCACTGCCGGGCCCTGCCCATGCTCGTCGACCTGGTGGAGGCCGCCCGGACCTCGGCCACCGCCCACCTGCTGGTGCCCGCACTGACCAGCCTCGCCGACGCCCTGGTCCTGGCCGGGGAACCGGGTCCGGCCCTCGCCCGCGCCGACGAGGCCGTCCGGGCCGCCACCACCCGCTCCGAGGACGTCGCGGCCGTCCTGGCGCTCCACAGTCGCGCCCGGGCCCTGCACGTGCTCGGTCGGCGCGAGGCCGCGATCTCCTCCGCCCGGCTCGCGGTCGCCCTGGGCCGGACCGCCGGCGTTCCCGCGGTCGAGAAGCGCGCCAACGAACTGCTCACGGACCTGCTGGGCGCGATCGGCCGGGGCCTCGAGGGCCCCGTGCCGCCTCGGCGGGCCGCAGCGCCGACCGCCGCCCCCTGACCCGGTCCGCCCCACCCGCCCCGACGCGGCCCCGTGCGCCCCTCCGCACCCGGGCACCGGCAGTTTTGGGGAAAAGAAGAGGCGGAACCGAGTGAGGAACCACCGGCGGTTCTGCAAGCAGAACGTCCTCGCCGGCGGATCCGTCCGGGGCCCGGCCCCGGACGGCAGGTGGCGCCGGGTACGTTTCACGATCATGGATACTTCTGCCTGTTCAGGCAGAAGTGCCGAATGCGCGCACGCGTGCGGGCACGACGTGACCGGATGGGCGGGAGACGGGGCATGGCGGCTGGGGACGGCGGCAGGACGGACGCGGGCGAGTTCGGCCGGCTGTTGGCCGGGTTCCGCACGGCGGCGGGTCTGACCCAGGAGGAGCTCGCCGCAGCCGCTGGTGTCAGCCTGCGCGCCCTCGGCGACATGGAACGCGGCCGCACCCGCGGGCCGCAGCGCCGCACCGTCCGGGCGCTGGCCGCCGCCCTGCACCTGGCGGACGACCGGGCCCGGGCGCTGGACCGGGCCGCCCAGTCCGGGCGTCCGCGCAGCGTGCGGCCCGAACCCGCCCCGGTCGAGGACCGCGGCCCGGCGCTCCGGGCGCCCGCCGTCGGCGCGGGGCAGAGCTCCCTCGCCCTGCCCCGCGACATCGCCGACTTCACGGCCCGCGAGGACGTCCTCGCCGAACTCGTCGCCCTCGCCTCGGAGGACCTGCCCGCGCACCCCCGCGTGGTGCTCGTCAACGGCCAGCCCGGTCTCGGCAAGACGGCCTTCGCCCTGCACGCCGCCCACGTCCTGGCCGGGAGCTTCCCCGGCGGCCAGCTCTCGCTCAACCTGGGCGGCATGTCCGCGCAGCCCCTGTCCGCGCACGACGCCCTCGGCCAGGTGCTGCGCGCCCTGGGGGTCCGGGACGCGGCCGTGCCCGTCGGGGCGGAGGAACGGGCGGGGCTCTACCGGGCACTGGTGCGCGAGCGGCGGCTGCTCCTGGTCCTGGACGACGCCGCCGACGAAGGTCAGGTGCGCCCGCTGCTGCCGGGCTCCGGGCCGACGGTGACCATGGTGACCAGCCGCAACCTGCTGCCGGGGCTGGAGTCGGTGCACCGGCTGAGCCTGGACGTGCTCACCGCGGCAGAGGCGGCCGACCTGCTCGCCCGGATCGCGGGCCGCGAGCGGATCGAGGTCGCACCGGACGCGACCGCGGAGCTGGCCCGGCTGTGCGGCTACCTGCCGCTGGCCCTGCGGATCGCCGGGCAGCGACTGGTCGCCCGGCCGCAGCAGACCGTCGCCCACCTGGTGCGCCAACTGGCCGCGGAGGAGAACCGCCTGGACCTGCTGCAGACCGGCGACCTGGCGATCCGCCCCGCTTTCGAACTGTCCTACCGGCGGCTGCCCGCCGAGTCCCGGCTGGTGCTCCGGCGCTGCGCCCTGACGGCGGGACCGGACTTCACGGCAGCCGTCGCCGCGGCCCACACCGGCCTCTCGGAGGGCCGCACCGAACTGCTCCTGGAGCAACTGGCCGACGCGGGCCTGGTCCAGGCGCTCGGCGCGGACCGTTACCGGCTGCACGACCTGGTACGGCTCTGCGCCGGTGAGCGGCTGACCGTCGACGAGACGGCCGAGGAGGTGGCGCAGGCCCGTGTCCGGGCCGCCCGCCTGCTGCTCGGCCGCACCATAGCCTGCGGGCTGCGGTTCGACCCCGAGCACGCCGAGGACGACACCGGGACCGCCGAGGCGGGGCAGTGGCTGGAACGGGAGCACCCCGACTGGCTGGCCGCCCTGCACCTGGCGCAGCGGACCGGACACCACCGCGAGGTGATCGACACCGCCGAGGCCGTGCACTGGTTCTCCGACCGGCTCATGAGCTGGGGCATCTGGGAGGAGGTGTTCCAGCTCTCGGTGGACGCGGCCCGCGCGCTCGGCGACCGTCAGGCCGAGACCGTGCACGTCAACTACCTCGCCTGGACGTACGTCGCCTGCCTGCACAGCTACCGGCGGGGCGTCGAACTGGCCTCCGAGGGACTGCGGTTGGCACAGGAGCTGGGTGACCGCGAACAGCAGGGCTGGGCGCTGGTCTACCTCGCCACCGGTCTGCGCCACCTGCAACGCCACCACGAGGCCCTCGACGCCCTCCAGCGGGCGGCGGACGCGTTCGCCAGGATCGACAACCGCTCGGCGGCGATCGGCCGGCTGGTCGCGCTGCGCGGCACCGCCACCTGCCTGCGCGAGTCCGACCGGGCGGAGGAAGCGGTGGGCACCCGCCGACGCGTCCTCGCCAGCGCGCTGGAACTGGTGGAGCGCCGGCCCTCGCCGCCGATGCACCTGCTGGCCGCCATGACCGCGCACGAACTGGGCCTGGACTGCGCGGCATTGAAGCACTGGTCGGCCGCCGAGACGGCCTACCGGCAGGCCCTCGTGCACTACGAGGAGGCCGGCCGGCCCGACAGCATGACCAAGACCCTGACCGAACTGGGCACCGCGCTGATCGAGCAGGGCCGCGCCGCGGAGGCCCGGGAACTGCTCACCGAGGCGCTCAGCGGGCTCAGCGAGGACAGCCGCACCGACCCGGACACCCGGCGCCCCCTCGGCCGGGGCCCGGTCCCGCACAGGTAGGCCGCGCGCTGCTCCGCGGCGTCCCGGTCGGCCGGGACCGGCGGCGGCCGTCGGCCCGGGCCGGATTCCGGCGGGTCACCAGGACACCTCGGCCCCGACCCCGTCCGTCGCGGTCGTCCGGCGACCGGTGTCGGTGCCCCCGCTGCTGCTGGTGACCGCTCGGCCGCCGGCCACGGCGTCCGCGCCGGCGGCCCATCCGCCCCCGCTGGTGGCCACCCGCCCGCCGGACCCGGCCTCCGTCCGCCCGCCCCGCGGCACCGCGGACGTCGTTCGGGCCTCCCGCGCCGCGGACTCGGTGCCGACCGGAACCGCCCGGGTCGTTCGCCCGGCGGCCGGACGCCGGGCCTCGGCGCGGTCGATCCGGATCACCACGTTGCGTTCGCGGTTGGCGCGGTCCGGCCAGTCGTGGTCCTTGCTCCAGACCAGTTGGCTGCGGACGCCGTCCACGTCCGTCCATTTGCCCTGCGTGGCACGGACGTTCGGCCGCCAGACGCCGTTGTACTCGTGCTCCAGGGACAGGTCCCACCCGTGGCCGCAAGCGCTGTCGTCGATGAGTTCGCTCGCTCCGACCGTGCCGCGGATCACCACGGTCTCCCCCCGCCGGATGTCCACCACGATGCGTTGCGGCCAGTCCGCGTCCACCCCGACGACGGTGATCCTGCAAGGGCCTTCGTACCAAGTCATGGGCTACCTCCCGCGCTCGCGCCGACCGAGCCCGGGACCGGACTCTCCGACCAGGCGAACGGCTCCCCCCGTCCCAGGGGTTCGAACGGCCCGGTCCGCGACTCGGGAAATCCTCGAGCGCGGGTCCCGCGACCGGCCGCACGAACGGGTGAACCGCCGGGCGGGTCCGGGCCGTAACGAGGGAGGGAGCGTCCGCAGACCGATCGCCGGGCGCTCCCGTTGACAGGACCGCATGGGAAGCCGAGGAGTTCCGGTGGGTACGAACACGGGTGGAAACGGTTCTCAGGCCGGCACTGGGGGCATTCAACTGCCCACGGTCGCCTGGGAGATCGAGGACGGACCGGCAGCCGCCGCGGCGGGGGCGGAGGCCGACGCGCCCTCGTACGGGCAGGTCGAGCCGGCCGCGGCGCAGGCGCCGGCCGCGCCGAAGTACGGCCGGGTGCTGCCCGACCCCAACGCGGTGCACCGGCGGCCCACGCCCGCCGAGCCGGAACCCGCCGCCGTCGAGCCCGCCGCCTCCGAGCCCGCCGCCGTCGAGCCCGGCTCGGAGGCCGACGACCGGTCGGCCCCCCGTCCGCCCCGCACCCCGCCAGGGGTGTTCCCGTTCCTGTCGCCCGAGCCGGAGCCCCGCGCCGCCCCCATGCCCGACCCGACCGCCGTCGGCATCGACGGCCAGGTCCCGGACGGGGTCGACCAGGATGAGCCGGAGCACCGCCGGTCCAGGAAGCCGATGGTGTTCGCCGCCGTCGCCGTCGGCGCGCTGCTGCTGGGCCTGCCGTTCGTGCTGCCCGGCAGCGGCTCCAAGACCCCCGGCGCCGCGGCCGACCAGCCGCCCGCCGGGGTCAGCGGGCTCGGTGACCCGCTGCCCACCCCGGGCCCGGACGATCCGACCGCCGTCGCGGTGCCGGTCGACGCGGCGCTGCTCCCCAGCGGCTCGGCCTCGCCGACCGACGGTGCGAACGGTGCGGGCGGGGCCAGCGGTGCGAACGGCACGGCCGGCCCGACCACCGGTGCGACCGGCGCGCAGAACCACCAGAGCGCCACCGGTGGCACCTCCGGCGGTTCCACCTCCGGCGGCACCTCCGGCGGCGCGGCCACCGGCGGCAGCACGGGCGGCTCCACCTCCGGCGGCGCCCCGGTCGTCCCCTTGCCGAACAAGGGCGCCCCCGCCGCGCCGACCTTCACCGCCGTCGCCGGAACCGGCTGCACCAACGCGGGCATCGGCTACGACCAGAACGGCTGGTACACCGGGGGCAGCAGCGGCTGGACCACCAACACGACCGGCGGGTACGCCGGTTCGGGCTGCAGCGGCAAGTACGTGTCGGTACCAATGTCCGGCAGCGCGAGCAAGGACGCCGGCAAGTCGGTGCTGTGGGCGTTCACCACCAACCCTGTCCCCTCCGGCCACTGCAAGATCTCGGTGTACATCCCGAACAACGGCGACGTGAAGGCCGTCGGCGGCAAGCCCGCCTACTACACCGTGCAGCGGTACTTCAGTACCGGCGAGGGCACCATCAGCGCGTTCACCATCGACCAGACCGCCAACCGCGGCAAGTGGGTCAACGCCGGAACCTTCCCCGTCACCAACGGGAAGATCGCCGTGATGCTGCACGACCGCGGCATCGACTTCGGCTCCGGCGCCGAACAGGCCCACCACGCCGCCTCCGCCGTCCGGGCCGACTGCTCCTGACGGAGCGTCAGTACATGACGGCCCGTCGGCCTTCGCAGCGCCACCCAGCCCGCCCAGCCCACCCAGGAAGAGGAGAGCCCACGCCATGTCGCGCCACGTGCTGACGGTGTGCCCGGAACAGCGGGACGGCCGCTACCGCACGATCGGCGAGGCACTGGCGGAGGCCCGCAGCGGCGCGGTGATCTCGGTCCGGCCCGGCCGGTACGAGGAGCACCTGGTGATCAGCAAGCTGGTCACCATTACCGCCGCCGAGGGCCGCGGCACCGTCCGGATCACCGCCCGGCGCGGCTGCGTGGTCCAGGTCACCGCCGAGGCGGTGCAGTTGACCGGCCTGATCCTGCAGGGCCAGGACGAGGAACTGCCCGCTGTCGACGTGCCACGCGGCCAGGCCGCCTTCCAGGACTGCGAGGTCGTCGGCAATTCCTGGACCGCCCTGCTCACCCGCGGCGACGGCTCGCTGGCGATGCGCGGCTGCCGGGTCACCAACCCGGCCGGCGCCGGCCTGGTGGAGACCTCCACCGGCAACAGCGTCATCGAGGACTGCGTCGTCGAACACCTCGGCAGCTCCGCCGTGGTGATCGGCGAACGTGCCGACCCGCTGCTGCGCAACTGCGTGCTGCGCGACGCCCGCGGCAACGGCATCTGCGCCAACGGCAACGCCCGCGGAACCTTCGAGGGCTGCGAGATCTCCGTCACCGACAAGCCCGGCATCGCCCTGGAGGAGAACAGCGCCACCCGGCTGCTGCGCACCGACGTCCGCGACACCACCGTCGGCATCTACGTCAGCTCCACCGCCCGGGTCGTGCTGGAGGACTGCACCGTCACCGGCACCTCCGGCCACGGCATCGCGCTCGCCGCCGGCACCGACCCCGAACTGCGCCGCTGCCGCACCGCCCGCACCGCCGGCCACGGCATCCACGTCACCGGCCGCTCCCGCGGCACCTTCGAGGACTGCGAGGTCGCCGCCGCCCAGGGCACCGGCATCTGGATCGGGGAATCCTCCGGCCCCACCCTGTTCCGCACCGTGGTCCGGGACTGCGGCGGCGACGGCCTCGAGCTGACCGGCGACAGCGCCGCCGACCTGGACCGGCTGGAGGTCCGCGACGCCGCCGGCACCGGCGTGCTGATCACCGAGGGCGCCAACCCGCGGCTGCGCCGTGCCGCCGTGCACCGCGCCAAGGGCGACGGGGTGGCCGTCCTGCGGGACGGGCGCGGCCAGTTGGAGAAGTGCGAGGTGCTGGACGCCGGCCGCTCCGGCATCCGGATAGCCGATGGCGCCGACACCCGGATCGGCGACACCGCGGTGCGCGACGCGGCCGGCTCCGGCGTGTTGGTCGGCCGGGTCGGCACCGCCCACCTGCGGGACTGCGAGATCACCGGCTCCGGCGAGGACGGCATCACCGCCGAGGACGACTCCGACCTGAACTGCACCCGCGTTCGCGCCATCGGCAACCGCCGCCACGGCCTCCGGCTCGGCAGAGGCGCCCGCGCCGTCCTCGTCAGGGTCGCCGCCGCCGAGAACACCGGCGACGGCGTCCGCACGGACTCCGCCGAGGCCGTCCGGCTCACCGGCTGCACGTTCTCCCGCAACAAGGGCTCCGGCCTGCGGCAGACCGTCCCCAGCGAGCGGCTCGCCCTGGAGGAGCTGGTCAGCGAGGAGAACGGCCTGCCCGACGCGCACGGCACCGCCGCCGCCACCCAGTCGTGCGTCCCCGCCCCCCCCCCCCCCCCCCCCCACCCCCCCCCCCCCCCCCCCACCCCCCCCCCCCCCCACCCCCCCCCCCCCCCCCCCCCCCCCCCCCCCCCCCCCCCCCCCCCCACCCCCCCCCCCCCCCCCCCCCCCGCGGGGGCCCCCCCCCGGGGGGGGGGCCCCCGCGGCGGGCAGCGGCCGGACGGCCGCGGACACGCCGAAGACCGGCCCGGTGCTCGATGAGCACCGGGCCGGTCTGTGCGTGCTGTCAGGCGCGGCGGCGGGAGTGCCCGTTGTCGGCGGAGTCCTCGTCGTCCTCGTCCTCGTCGGCGTAGAGATCCGCATACGCCGCGTAGGGGTCGTCCTCGTCGTCGTCCTCGATCGGCTCAGGCTCGATCGCGGTGGACGGAGATACGCCCAGCTCATGAGACAGACGGTTCGCGTCGAACCCGCCGCTGTTGTACTTCAGCTCGCGGGCGACCTTCGTCTGCTTGGCCTTGGCCCGGCCGCGCCCCATGGGTCGACCCCCTCAACGATGGGGCTCACGGCCCCGAGTCTGACACGTGTTCATGATCAGGAGCGGCCTGCCCGGAGTGGGAGAGCCGTCCCTTGGAGCATTAACGGTACCTGTTTCCGCCGCCGGACGGTACGTCGCGCGTGTGACGTGGCGCGCACGGCCAACCCCCAAAACCGGGTCTTTCCAGGTCACAGGAGGTTTATCGGGCTTCTGCAGGCTGCCCGGAGCGTACCCGGGCCCGCCGTTCCGGTTCCGATTATCCCTCGCCAGAGGGTTCGGTATCGCCCGATCGGGCTACGAAGTGAGAATCCGGTTCCACATTGTGATCCGGAGGGGGGCGAAGCGCTTCGCCCCCCTCCGGACCGGTGCACGGGGCCGATCAGGACCGGCGGGCGCCCGGGAGCAGAATCGAGCGCAGCGCGCTCACCTCACGCATCCGCTTCTCCGCGAGCCGGTCGGCGGCGACCGCCGGCGGAACGCCGTCGGCGGCGGCCCGGGTGAAGATCTCCAGCGTGGTGTCGAAGATCTTGGTCGCCTTGTTCTTGGCGCGATCGAAGTTGAAGCCCTCGATCTCGTCGGCGACCTGGATCACGCCGCCGGAGTTCACCAGGTAGTCGGGCGCGTAGAGGATGCCGCGGTCGGCCAGGTCCTTCTCCACGCCGGCGTGCGCCAGCTGGTTGTTGGCCGCGCCGCAGACGATCGCGGTGCCGGCGGCGCCGAGCACGGCGACCGTCGGGTCGTCCAGCGCGCCGCCCAGGGCGCAGGGGGCGTAGACGTCCAGGCCGGACTGCAGCAGCGCGGCGGTGTCGCCGGCCACCTCGACCTCCGGGTGGGCCGCGCGCACCCGGTTCACGGCCGCCTCGGAGACGTCCGTGACGACCACGGTGGCGCCGTCGGCGACCAGGTGGCCGACGAGGTAGTGGCCGACCTTGCCGACGCCCGCGACACCCACGCGCTTGCCGCGCAGGGCGGGCTGGCCCCAGCGGGCCTTCGCGGAGGCGCGCATGCCCTGGAAGACACCGAACGCCGTCAGCACCGAGGAGTCGCCGGCGCCGCCGTACTCGGGGGAGCGGCCGGTGACGAAGCGGGTCTCGCGGGCCACCACGTCCATGTCCTGGACGTACGTGCCCACGTCGCACGCGGTGACGTAGCGGCCCTGCAGGGACTCGACGAAGCGGCCGTACGCGCGGAGCATCGCCTCGTTCTTGTCACCGCCCTCCGCGGAGGGCGCGGGGTTGCCGATGATCACGGCCTTGCCGCCGCCGAGGTCCAGGCCGGCCAGCGCGTTCTTGTAGCTCATGCCGCGGGACAGCCGCAGCGCGTCCTCCAGCGCCTCCTCCTCGGAGTCGTACTGGTGGAAGCGGGTGCCGCCGAGGGCCGGGCCCAGCGCGGTGGAGTGGATGGCGATGATCGCCTTGAGACCGGTCGAGCGGTCGTGACACAGGACGACCTGCTCGTGGCCGTCCCCGGGGGCAGCGTCCTGCCCGGTCGCGAAGATCCTGCTGAGCACACCTGATGCGGGGTGCGCGGCGGACTCGGTGTGTACGTCGGTCACTGTGGTGACTCCAGTATTTGTGGGCCCGCGGCTGTGGTGCGGGCGTCTGATCGAAGCCTAGCCCCGGGGCCGCCGCCCGATCTGCCCCCTGACGGTCCCATGGAGATAACGACCGCGGGGCCCGTACGGCACCCTCCCCCGGGGCCCCCGGGCCGTGCGACGATGCCGGGTGTGACCGCCGTGCGCACTTCGGTGCTCCCGCCCTACGCCGCCCAGCTGCGGGTCTACGAGCCGCTGGCCGCCTATCCGGAGCCGGAGCGGGCCCACTGGCAGGCGTACGCGGCGGAGCACGGCCCGGACGCCGACGGACCCGGCGAACCGGTCGCCGCGGCAGCCCTGGCCGAGCAGCGGCAGGCCCTGGCCGAGCTGGCCGGCCGGACCCCGGGGGCGCTGCCCGACAGGGAGAGCGAGCGGGCGCTGGTGCGGGTCGTCGACCGGGTCACCTACATCTGCCCGTGGACCACCCGGCTGCGGAGCTGGCAGGCGCTGGATGAGCTCCGGGCGGCCCTTCCGTCCTTCCTGCTGGACACCGTGCTGCCGCCCGCCGTACGGGCCGCCGCCGAGGCCGACCAGGCCCGCTGGCGGACCGCCCACCCGGACGCCCGGCCGTGGATCCTCACCAGCCGGTGGGAGGTGCCCGTCCGCTGGTGCCTGCCGTTCGGCGAGGAGGACCGGCACTTCGTCCCGGCCGGGCCCGGCCGGGACGCCGGGGCGCGGCCCGTGCCGGCCTCGCTCTTCTACCTGACGTCCATGGCGCAGGCCCGCCGGCGGGTGGCGCGCGGCTACCGGGCGCTGCGGACGGCCGCGCCGGGGGCGGAGAGCGGGCCCGGCGGGGACCTGGTGCTCGGCGTGGAGCAGGTCGGCCGGTGGCTCGAGGAGTTCCACCCGCGCTCGCTGGTGGAGCTCGACTACGGCGGCCTGGTGCACCTGCTGGGGCCGGAGGCGCTGGCGGCCGAGCGCTCGGTGGCGGACGTCGCGGCCGGGATCGGCGCGCTGCGGGCCGGGGACACCGCCGCTGCGGTGCGGGCCTACGAGTCGGTGACGGCCCGTTGGCGCCGGGTGCTGGCCCTGCGGCACGCCAGCTGACACGAGGTCACCGCGGCCGGGTGAGGCGCGGGCCGGACAGGGGTATGGGAGGTAGGGGCTTCCGGCCCCTCGCCCCGAGACCTCCGGCCCCAACCGGTCAATCCCCCAGGAACGTGACACTACTCACCGTTGACGCGAACTTACCCCTATATGCAAAAATGGGACAACCAGCCCAAGTTCAACCTGGTGTGTCCACTTCTGGGTCGTTCTGACGGTGGTGCGTACTTTGTGGGGAAGCGGAGGGTCTGGTCGTCTCGTCACCGGATGTCACGAAATCGTGACTGTCCGTTATGAGATGGTCCATGGCCATCCGTCGCGCTTGAACCCCTGAGGGGCCAATTTAGGCGGTTTGGCCGATGGGGCTGGACGGATGGTGTAGTTGTAGACATCAGGACAAGCCGTTCGTCCTATAACCGACTCGGTCCGTGTGTGCCATTTCGGGCATCGCGGGTCAAGGTGCAGAATTTGAAGGATAGAACCGCCCTGGTTCGGTTCTCCCGAGGAGGCCGCTCATGACCGCTCGTACCCCTGACGCTGAACCTCTGCTGACGCCGGCCGAGGTTGCCACCATGTTCCGCGTTGACCCCAAGACGGTCACTCGCTGGGCCAAGGCAGGCAAGCTCACGTCCATTCGCACGCTGGGCGGCCACCGCCGCTACCGCGAGGCCGAGGTGCGCGCCCTGCTGGCCGGGATTCCGGCTCAGCGAACCGAGGCCTGACAGGTCTCAGGGGTTTTTCCCGAAGGGCCGTGCCCCCGACTCCGCCGGGTCGGGGACACGGCCCTTCGGCATGCCGGAATCAGGCATTCCCGATGGGGCGCCTGGGGGTGGGGGGAATTACCGGGAATGCATGTGCAATTTTACATATTAAATTCCGGCCCACCTGCGAGGGGCGTCCGGTGTCCGATCTCAAGAACGGATAAGTGACGACTGTCACGCCGTCGTTATCTTGAGGTCTAGACCTAGTCCGGTGTAGGGACTGACCCACCGTCAGTCGACCTCCGGAAGGAACGCCAGAGGCCCGGAGCCTAACGGCTCCGGGCCTCTGCCTGCACTGCGATCCCGACGGGACTTGAACCCGCGACCTCCACCTTGACAGGGTGGCGAGCTAACCAACTGCTCCACGGGACCAGAGATTTCTGATCCGTTCGTCTGCTCTCGCTCGCGAACAAGACAGATCGTACTGCATGGCGGGGCCCCAGGTCGAACCGGCCGCGGCGGGCCCGGTCCGGAGCCTCCGGACCGGGCCCGCCGGTCACAGCGTCGCCGCCGCGGCGTCCATCGCCTTGAGGATGCGCTTCTCCGAGACCGGCGCCGGCGTACCCAGCCCCTGGGCGAAGAAGCTCACCCGCAGCTCCTCGATCATCCACCGGATCGCCCGGACCTCCGGCGAGGGCCGCCGGCCGGCCGGCACCCGGGCCAGCAGCTCCCCGTACGCCTGCTGGACGGCCTGCACTTTCAGCAGGTTCTGGGCGTCCCGCTGCGGGTGGTCCGGCAGGGCCTCCAGACGGCGGTCCACCGCCAGCAGATAGCGCTTCAGGTCCGGCAGCCGCTGCCAGCCGGTCTCGGTGACGAACCCCGGGTACACCAGCGAGGCCAGGTGCAGCCGGATGTCGTTCACCGCGTTCAGCAGCACCGGGCTGGAGACGGCCTTCAGCCGGGTCGACGCCCGGTGGAAGGCGATCAGCGCGGTCGCCGTCTTCAGCGTGGTGTCCGCAGACAGGTCGTACAGGTCCGTCCGGACCTTGTCGAACAGTGCGGTGAACGCCGCCTCGTCCCAGGCCGGGCCGCCGTTCAGCTCCATCAGCCGGTCGACCGACGCCCCCACCACGTCCTCGAACAGCGCCGGGATCGACCCGTGCGGGTTGTACGACAGGGCGAGCTTCGCCTGGTTGCCGAGCCGGCCCTGGATCGACTTCGCCGGGGAGTTCGCCCGGAGCATCAGCAGCCGGCGGGTGCCCTCCCACATCGCCTGCTCCTGGGCCTCCGGGGTGTCGAACAGCCGGATCGCCACCGTGTCGCCCTCGTCGACCAGCGCCGGGTGGGCCCGCAGCGAGTGGCCGCGGGAGCGCTGCTCGAAGGTCCGCTGCAGCACCGGCAGGCCGGCCGGCCAGGCGGTCAGCCCGGACTGCTCGATGCCCCGGCCCGAGGCCGCACTGGACAGCGTCGCCGACAGCTTCGGCTGCAGCATCCGGCGCAGCTCCTCCAGGTCCTTGGACTCGGCGAGCTTCTTCCGGCCGTCGACCACCCGGAAGGTGACCTTCAGGTGGTCCGGCACCCGCTCGTCGTCCCAGGCCTCCGGCGGGACCACCACACCGCCCATCCGGTGCAGGATCCGCTCCAGCGTCGGCAGCAGCGGCTCCTGGCGGTCCTTCACCTGCCGCAGTGCGGCCGCCGCGAAGTCCGGCGCCGGCACGAAGTTGCGCCGGATCGCCTTCGGCAGCGAACGGATCCAGGCGGTGACCAGCTCCGCCCGCAGGCCCGGGATCTGCCAGTCGAAGCCCTCGTCGGTGACCTGGTTGAGCACCGGCAGCGGGATGTGCACGGTGACGCCGTCCGCGTCGCTGCCCGGCTCGAACTGGTAGGTCAGCGTGAAGCGCAGCTTGCCCTGGTGCCAGTGGTCCGGGTAGTCGGCCTCGGTGACGCCGTCCGCGGACTCGTTGATGAGCATCGACTTCTCGAAGTTCAGCAGGTCCGGCTGCTCGTGCCGGGCCTTCTTCCACCAGGAGTCGAAGTGCCGGGTGGAGACGATCTGCTCCGGCAGCCGCGCCTCGTAGAAGTCGAACAGGGTCTGGTCGTCCACCAGGATGTCCCGGCGGCGGGCCCGGTTCTCCAGCTCCTCGACCTCGCCGAGCAGCTTCCGGTTCTCCGCGAAGAAGCGGTGGTGGGTCTCCCAGTCGCCCTCGACCAGCGCGTTGCGGATGAACAGCTCCCGGCACAGCTCCGGGTCGATCCGGCCGTAGTTCACCTTGCGCTGGGCGACGACCGGCATCCCGTACAGGGTCACCTTCTCGTACGCCAGCACCGCGCCGGCCTTCTTCTCCCAGTGCGGCTCGCTGTACGACCGCTTGATCAGGTGGCCCGCCAGCGGCTCCACCCACTCGGGCTCGATCTTCGCGTTGATCCGCGCCCACAGCCGCGAGGTCTCCACCAGCTCGGCGGACATCACCCAGCGCGGCGGCTTCTTGAACAGCCCCGACCCCGGGAAGATCGCGAACCGGGCACCCCGGGCGCCGCCGTACTCGCGCTTCTCCACGTCGAACAGGCCGAGGTGCGACAGCAGGCCGGACAGCAGCGCCTGGTGGATCCGGTCGGCATCCGGCTCGGCATCGTGATCGGGCTCGTCGATCGTCACACCGAGCTGCTTGGCCACCGTCCGCAGCTGGACGTAGACGTCCTGCCACTCGCGTATCCGCAGGTAGTTCAGGAACTCCGTCTTGCACATCCGGCGGAAGGCCGAGGAGGACAGCTCCTTCTGCTGCTCCCTGACGTAGCGCCACATCTCGAGGTAGGAGAGGAAGTCCGAGGTCTCCGAGGTGAACCGGCGGTGCCGGTCGTCGGCGGCCTGGCGCTTCTCGGCCGGGCGCTCCCGCGGGTCCTGGATGGACAGCGCGGCGGCGATCACCATGACGTCCCGGACGCAGCCGAGCCGGTCCGCCTCCAGCACCATCCGGGCCATCCGCGGGTCCACCGGCAGCTGGGCGAGCTTGCGGCCCAGCGGGGTGAGCCGCTTGCGGTGGTCCTTCTCCGCCGGGTCGAGCGCGCCCAGCTCGTGCAGCAGGTTGACGCCGTCCTTGATGTTCCGGGAGTCCGGCGGGTCCAGGAACGGGAAGGCCGCGATGTCGCCCAGGCCCGCCGCGGTCATCTGCAGGATGACCGAGGCCAGGTTGGTGCGCAGGATCTCCGCGTCGGTGAACTCCGGCCGGGAGAGGAAGTCCTCCTCCGAGTACAGCCGGATGCAGATGCCGTCCGAGGTGCGGCCGCAGCGGCCCTTGCGCTGGTTGGCGCTGGCCTGGCTGACCGCCTCGATCGGCAGCCGCTGCACCTTGGTGCGGTGGCTGTAGCGGGAGATCCGGGCGGTGCCCGGGTCGACCACGTACTTGATGCCCGGCACGGTCAGCGAGGTCTCGGCCACGTTGGTGGCGAGCACCACCCGGCGGCTGTTCGACCGCTGGAAGACCCGGTGCTGCTCCGCCGAGGAGAGCCGGGCGTACAGCGGCAGCACCTCGGTGAACTTCAGTTTCATCCGGTTCAGTGCGTCCGCGGTGTCGCGGATCTCACGCTCGCCGGAGAGGAAGACCAGGATGTCGCCCGGGCCCTCCGCCTGGAGCTCCTCCACCGCGTCGCAGATCGCCTGCACCTGGTCGCGGTCCCGGTCGATCTCCTCGTCCTCGGCGCCGTCCTCGACGATCGGGCGGTAGCGCACCTCCACCGGGTACGTCCGGCCGGAGACCTCGACGATCGGGGCGTCGCCGAAGTGCGCGGCGAACCGCTCCGGGTCGATCGTCGCCGAGGTGATCACGACCTTGAGGTCGGGACGGCGCGGCAGCAGCTGCTTGAGGTAGCCGAGCAGGAAGTCGATGTTGAGGCTGCGCTCGTGCGCCTCGTCGATGATCAGCGTGTCGTACTGGCGCAGCTCGCGGTCGGTCTGGATCTCCGCGAGCAGGATGCCGTCCGTCATCAGCTTGACCAGGGTGTCCTGGCCGACCTGGTCGGTGAAGCGGACCTTCCAGCCGACCGCCTCGCCGAGCGGCGTCGCCAGCTCCTCGGCCACCCGCTCGGCGACCGTGCGGGCCGCGATCCGGCGCGGCTGGGTGTGGCCGACCAGGCCCTTCACCCCGCGGCCCAGCTCCAGGCAGATCTTCGGGATCTGGGTGGTCTTCCCGGAGCCCGTCTCACCTGCGACGATCACCACCTGGTGGTCCCGGATCGCCGCCAGGATCTCGTCCTTCTTCTGGCTGACCGGCAGCTCCTGGGGGTACCGGATCTCCGGCACCGCCGCGCGGCGCTGTTCGACCCGGAGCTCGGCCTTGGCGACATCCGCGGCCAACTCCTCGGCGATCTTCTGCCGGGCCTCGGGGCTGCGCACCCGCCGGGTGCCGTCCAGCCGCCGGCCGATCCGCTGCTGGTCGCGGAGCATCAGCTCGGGCAGCCGAGCGGCCAGCTCCGCGATGGCGGGTGCGTCGGCGGACCGGGCTACGGGAGAACTCACTGCGGGCATCCCTCTAGATTCGCAAGGAGGCGCGGGGCGGCGCACCTCGGTTTTCGAGCCTCTCCAGTGTCACAGCCCCGGACCGCGATCTGCGAACGGCCCGGCGGACGGGCCCGGCCGTCCTCACTCCGGCGGCCCGGCGATCCCCCGGGGATCCTCGGCGGGCTCCTCGGGAGGGCTCGTCGGGCGGGTGCCCGGGACGGGGGAGGTCGAGCGGGTCCTTTCCGTGGGCATTCCCGGCCGGGACGGGGGGTCTGCCCGCTCCGTTGCGGGTCGGCTAGCCTTTTGACCGACTATCAGCCTGTAGTGCAAGAGAAGCATGGGGGAACGGCTGTGGGACTGTGGGACGACGTCAAGGACCTCGGAAGTGCGGCGGTCCACGTCGCCGAGGACGTGTTCTGGGCTCCGACCAAGATCGCCAAGTGGGTGCTCGGCGAGATGTTCGGCGACCCTGATGCCGAACTGGAGAAGTACGCCGCCGAGCTGCAGCAGATGAGCAAGGACGTGGAGGCCTTCGGCAAGGAGATCAGCACCGCGCTGAGCCACCTCACCTGGCACGGCCCGGCCTCCGACGCCTTCGTCGCGCACGCGCAGTGCCGCGTGAAGGAGCTCAACACCGTGGCCGACGAGCTCGACGACCTCGGCAAGGCGATCAAGGGTCTCGCCGACGCCTTCTGACCGGCCGTCGCACCATCCACTGTCCCAGGCACGTATCAGCAGGCACGAGGAGACACCGCGCCATGGCCGATCAGTTCGGCGTCCAGCTGCAGGAGCTGGCCAAGATCCAGAGCGACTTCCAGAAGATCAACTCCAAGATGACGGAGATGAGCCAGCGGGTCGGGGCCATCAAGAACGCCGTCGCCAAGGCCGCCGCGACCGACGTGACCGCCGGCGGACTGCTCGGCGTCGCCAACTTCTTCGCCGTCGCCGCCCAGGTGGCTTCCAAGGTCAAGGACATATCCGACCGGGCCGATGCCCTGGAGAAGACCAAGAAGCAGCTCACCGAGGAGCTCGGCCAGGACGCCCAGAAGATCAAGCAGGTCCTGACCGAGTACAAGGAGATCGAGCGCAAGATCGAGGAAGCGCTCAAGAAGCCCCACCAGGGCCAGGAGCAGCCCAAGGGCCCGCACACCGGCATCGACGGCACCGGCGGCGGCAAGGGTGGCGGCAACCACGGGGGCGGCGGCCACACCGGCGGCGGTGACGGCGGCGGGCACACCGGAGGCGGCGGCCACACCGGGGGCGGCGGGAACCACGGCGGCAGCGACGACTCGGGCAGCGACGGCAGCGGCATCAGCACCCGCCCCGGCGGCCGCCACGACGGTCCGAAGATCAAGGACCGCAGCCGCGGCGACTGGCAGACCCACATCATCAACGGCTCCGGCTGGGACTCCTGGAGCGACCACTGGCACCGCCACAACGGCCAGGGCGTCGGCCCGAAGGACCAGCCGATCCTCGACGGCGCCTCCGACGAGCGGAAGGCCATGGTCGACCGCGCGATGGAGCGGGTGAACCGCAAGCTCGGCTACAGCCAGGGCGCCGAGACCAACGGCTACCGCGTCGACTGCTCCGGCTTCGTCTCCGCCGCCTGGGGCCTGCCCGGCCCCGGCACCACCACCGGCCCGCTGATCAGCGAGAGCGGCGGCATCGCCCACCACATCTCCAAGAGCTCGATGCTGCCGGGCGACGCCATGGTCGTCCACCAGGCCCACGGCGAGCAGCACGTCGTCCTGTTCGGCGGCTGGGCCGACAAGGCGCACACCCGGATGGTCATCCTGGAGGACAACGGCAGCCTCGGCTGCGTCTCCCGGGAGGTGCCGCTCTCCAAGTACTCGGAGTACACCGCCGTCCGCAAGAACGGCATGTAAGCAGCGGCGGCGCGCGGCCCCCGGCGGTTCGTCCACCGGGGGCCGCGGCGTCGGCTCAGGAGCTCCAGGTCTCCTTCAGCGAGGTGATCGAACCCTTCGCGTCCACGGTGACCTCGTACAGGTCCTGGTAGCAGAAGAAGCCCTTCGGCAGGCTGTCCGGGTCGGCGGCGTGGTTGCTCTCCGCACAGGTCTTCACGTGCGCCAGGCCGTCGCCGGCGGTGCCGGACCGCACCGCGACCGTCTTCGTCTTCAGGCTCTCGTCGGTGTAGACGGTGACCTTCGCGTCGGGCGAGACGGTGTACGGCTTGGGCTTCTCGTCCGGGTTGAAGAAGAGCCCGTTGGGGCTGCAGTTCGCCCCGACGGAGTCCGCCGTCAGCCGGCCGAGGCCCTTGTCGACCGTTCGGACCCGGATCACCTTGTGGGTCTTGAAGTACTCCTTGCAGTTCGGGCCGCGGCCGCCGTTGTCGGCGTCCTGGGCGCCGCCGGCCTGGTTCTGGTCGCCGGACGACCCGGTGCCCGTTCCGGTGGCCCCGTCGGTCGGGTCCGCCGCCGCAGTGCCGGTGGCGGCGGTGGACGGCGCGGCGGCCGCGCTGCTCGGCGTCCGGAGTGCGCCGTCGCCTCCCGACGAGTCCGGGCCGCAGGCGGCCGCGCCGAACGAGGCCGCGAGCAGCAGCGCGGCCAGGGCCGCAGGACGGTTGCGCATGACGAATTCCCCCTCGATGACAGTCGTACGGCCCGCCCGCGGCGGACCGCCCCCTCGACGGCGGCGCGAGCTGCGCGACTGGCTCGAATCGGCAGTGCACGCCGGGCCGCGACGGCGGCGTGGAGCCTACTAGGTGGCACCGACCCGCCCTCCGGCCCGTCCGGGCGGGGTGGTTGGCGGACCGTCGGATGACGCCGGATCAGGCCCGGGCTGCCACATCGAGCCAGTTCCGAAGCTCGCGCAGCCGGTCGGCGGGGGCGCCGAGGCCGTTGATCCGCTGCCGGGCGTCCTCGCTGCGGGGCCGGTGGTGGCCCGCGAACGCCAGGTTCGCCGACTGGTGCAGCATCCACTGGTGGTACGCCACCAGCCGGATCGCCAGGTCGCGGATCCCGGCCAGATCGCCGTCCGCCGGCAGTGCCCGCAGCCAGCCCGTCAGCCGCCCGTACCGGACCGCCTGCCGGGACAGCAGCTCCGCCAGCCCCGGCGGCACCGTACCCGGCTCGCCGCACGCCGCCAGGGAACGGTCCGCTGCGGCCTGCTCCGCCACCGCCGCGTCGACCACCGCCAGCAGGGCGGCGGCCTGCGCCGCCCGCCCCAGCGGGCGGTCGGCGGGATCGGGCAGCGGACGGGAACGGCTCCGACCCAGCCCGCCCGTCAGCCGGCGCAGCACGGCCGAGGGGCCGCGCCGAGGGGCTGCCTGGGCTGAGGACACGGACACCTCCGGGCCGGGGCGCACGGCCGGCCGCCGGCCACGGATCTCGGCCGACCGGTCCCGCCGCGCCGGAACGCCCGGCGTGTACCTCCAGTGTGCGCCCGTGCCGCGGCGCGGGCGCTGTGCCGTGACTGCTGTGCTGTGACCGCCGTGCCTCGTGGTGCGTGCGGCCCGGCGCAGTGCTGCGGCTGCCGCCGTCGGACAGCGGGCCCGCGCGGTCAGGCGGTGCGGCGGCGGGCGGTGCGGGCCCGGAGCCGCAGGGCGGCGGTGACCGCGGCGCGGACGGCGGCGGGCGGGCGGCGTACGCCGAGGGCGCGGCGCAGCGGCTCGTCCAGCAGGGCGGCGGCCAGCACGGGGGTCAGCGGGGCCAGCGGGCCGGGGAGGCGGGAGGCGAGCAGGCCCCGGGCCGAGGCCCACAGCGCGCTGGCCTGCGGGGTGGGGGCGAAGCGGTCGCGCTCGACCTCGCGCATCCACGCCTCGGTGCCCGCGAGGTCGCCGCCCGGCGGTTCGGGCAGGCCGAGTGCCGTGGCGAGCTCCCGGTGGAAGGTGTACGCGGCGTCGCGTTCCGGGGGAGTGGGCCGCCGCCCGCCGTGCTCGTCCATGAACCGCAGCGGGCAGATCGTGAAGCAGGCCAGCACGTAGTGCATCAGCTCCGGCGTGATGCCCGGCCGGTCGTGGACCCGGCGCAGCCCGGCCACCACCTCCCGGCCCTCGGGGCTGTCCGGGCCGCACCCGATCAGGGTGAACATCGCCGTGCCGGTGGCCTTGGCCCGGGCCTTCGGCTGCGCGGTGACCTGCCCGGTGCCGTGCAGCACGGCGGCGATCTCCGGGACGGCGAAGGTCCGGACGAAGCCCAGGGTCAGCCCGACCCGGGACTCCTCCGGCATCACCGCCAGCACCAGGCGCGCGTACGGGTCCCGGGCGCCGCCGGGCAGGTCCGGCCCGCTCACGGCGCCCCGGCGGCGACGAGCGCCTCGGCGGTCAGCGGGCCGTCCAGACCCCGGGCGACCCGGACGAGGTGCGCGCGCTCCTCCGCGGGGGCGGCGTCGATGCCGGGCAGTACGGCCTGCTCCTCGCGGGGCCGCGGCGGCCGTCCGGCGTCCAGGGCGGCGACGGCGGAACGCAGCGCGGCCGCCACCACCAGGGCGGCCCGCTCGGAGGCGTCCAGGCCGGCCCGCTCCGCGATCCTGGTGCCGCGGGCGACGACCGCCGGATCCACCCAGGGGCGCAGGGTGAGCTGGCCGTCCCGGATCTCCAGGCCGCGCCGGGTGGTCCGCCACTCCAGGTCCCGCAGGGCCAGGCGCTCCCTCCAACGGGCGGGCGGCGCCTCCAGGGCGAGCCGGCGGTCGGCCCGGTAGACGAGGTCCCAGAGCGGCCGCAGTGCCCGGTAGTCGCGCCGCCGCCGGGCCCAGGCGGCGCCGGCCGGACCGGCGAACCCCGCGGTGATCAGCAGGGCGCCCGCGGCGGCGAAGGCCGGCCCGGCGGAGGTGCTCAGCCACTCCGCCCCGCCGACCCCGGCCCCGGCCGCCGCGATCGCGACGATCTTGCAGAGCACGTAGCCGCAGGCGATGACCGCGCCGTACGCGATCAACCGGATGCCGCGGCGCAGCCAGCCGGCCGGCAGCCGGGCGGCGTGGCCCAGGCAGACCCGGGCGATGTCGACCAGCGCGAAGGCGAACGCGCCCTGGTAGAGCGCCAGGAAGCAGGCGATCGCGGGCACCGCCGCGAAGGTGGTGTCGAAGGTCAGCGGGGTCTCGGGGCTGCCCGCCCGGCCCGCCGCGAACAGCACCGCCATCAGCGCGGCCAGCACCGCGAACAGCGTCAACCGCGCCCGGATCCGCCGCCGGGTGCCGGCCGAGGAGACGTCCCAGATCCGGTCGCCGTCCCGCTCGCCGGGCGGGGTCCAGATCAGGGCCAGC
This sequence comes from Kitasatospora sp. NPDC085879, assembly GCF_040686255.1. NCBI lineage: Bacteria > Bacillati > Actinomycetota > Actinomycetes > Kitasatosporales > Streptomycetaceae > Kitasatospora > Kitasatospora sp. NPDC085879. The sequence goes on from NZ_JBFBJZ010000012.1 coordinate 89,717, forward strand.
ACCACGGTCGCCGCGGAGAAGCCCGTGATGCCCAGGTAGACCAGCAGGGTCGCCAGATTGCCGGTGTGCGCGACCCGGTCGATCGACCGGTAGAGCACGGGCGAGGCCATCAGGAAGGAACTCGCCGGCGAGGCGATCGCCAGCGCCACCACCAGCAGGCCGGGCGAGGGATCGCGCCGCCAGGCCCGCAGCTTCAGAGCGGCGACCACCCAGGCCGCCGCGCCGATCGCCAGGTAGACGGCGTTGAACGGTGCCTCGGCCACGGCCGGGGCGGCGTACGGCTCAGACATGCTGGCCCTTGCGGTGCTCCAGGGCGGGCGCGAGCTGAGAGGTCGTGCCGGCGCCCGGGGCGAGCACCAGGATGCGCAGCAGTTCGGCGCCCAGCACCTCGGCCTCCTCCTCCGCCGCGTCGTCGTAGTGCGAGCGGCCGAGGACCAGCCGCAGGATCGCCGGGTCGATGGTCGGCAGCTCCACCGCGGCGGTCTCCGCGTCCGGCGGCGCCGCCTCCGGCAGGTGCCCGCACAGCAGGTGGGCGAGCTCGTGGCAGACGATGTGGGCCTGGTGCAGGCCCGAGGTCTCCTGCTCGAAGTGGACGACGTCCGCCTCGGGCAGCCGCTCGACGAACCCGGACGGCTCCCCCACCCGCATCCGGCGCGGCTCCAGGCGGACCGGCCGACCGGTCCGCTCCGCGACCGCGGCGCACAGCTCCTCCACCGTGCTCAGCGGTGGCAGCCCCAACTGTCTGGCCACGGCCCGCATCCGGCGGCGGGTACGCCCCACACCTCGCACGTGCTCCCCTTCGGGAAGCCGCCAGTGGCCCAGCGGCGTCTCCTGATACCCGGTCACGCCGGTCACGTCACCGGGTCACCGTCGTCGGGCAGTCCGACCGCCCTGCGCAACTGTTCCACGACCGTGAGGGCGGCGTCCTGCATCTCCGGCGGAAGGCCGGCCGCCCGCATCGCGATCCGCTCCACCCGGGCGTCCCGCAGCGCCTCGATCCGCTGCAGGTCGCGCTCCACCGCCTGCGCCGTCGCGGAGTCGCTGAAGTAGTCCAGCGGGACGCCGAAGAACTTGGCGATCTTCACCGCGTTCTCCAGGCTCGGCTTCTGGGTGCCCTTGCGCAGGTTCCCGATGTACGTCCCGCTCAGCCCGGTGCCGAGGGCGATCTCGGTGTCCCGCCAGGGACGGCCCAGGTCCTTCGGGTAGATCACCTTGATCAGGCGCCGGAAGCGGGCCGCGAAGTCGGGGGAGCCCGGCGGCTCCGCACCCTCCCCGGCCGGCCCGTCGGAGCCCTCCGGTCGCGCAGATTCGGTGGACATGCGCGGATCATAGAACGATCTGACGCCTCGCCAGAATCCCCCATGCGTACTGACTTGCACGATCGTTGAGGAAGAAGTGCCCTTCCGGTGCGCGAGGGGTGCCGGAATCCGGGAGTCCCGTCTTGGTCGATCCACGATAGTTGACAGGTAGTCACGCATTGAGCAGGATCGACCACACATCGGCCTGCCGTCGCACGGCCGTCGGCCGCACTCCCCGGCCCCACACGCTCCGGCGCGCCGCTGCCCCACGGGGGTGGGCAACGGCGCCCGGTCCTGCCCCGGAGGCCCGCACCCGGTGGTCGCGGAACACCGCAACGGCTTTGCCGCGCCGGGCCTTCCTCCGCCTCGGACGCGTCCCGGAGATCGTCCCCGACCTTTCCCGTCCGTGTACTACTGTGCGTCGGACGCCCGCGTGGTGTGCGGGGTGGCCGGAACGGAGAAGGTGCGTGCGATGACCCTGCTGTCCCCTCCCGGACCCCTGGTGGCGGCCGACTGGCTGGCGGAGCGCCTGGGGCAGCCCGGGCTGGTGGTGCTCGACGCGAGTGTGGGCGTGTACCGCGGGATCCGTCGGCCGATCCCCGGGGCGCGGACATTCGACATCGACGGGGCGCTCTCCGACCAGGCCGATCCGCTGCCGCACACCATGCCCGGCCCGGAGCAGTTCGAACGCGAGCTGCGGGCCCTCGGGGTGGACGACGACAGCGTGGTCGTGGCGTACGACAACGCGGGCATCTACTCCAGCGCCCGCGCCTGGTGGATGCTGCGGGCCATGGGCTTCGACCGGGTGGCCGTGCTCGACGGCGGGCTGCCGGTCTGGGAGGCCGCCGGGCTGCCGCTGGCCGAGGCCGGCGCCGAGGAGGCGCCCGCGTCAACCGGGACGTTCACGGCGCGCCCCCGCGCGGGGCTCCTGGTCGACCGCGGCGCGGTGGACGCCGCGCTCGCGAACCCGGCCACCGCGGTCCTCGACGCCCGCAGCCGGGAGCGCTACACCGGTCGGGTCGAGGAGCCCCGCCCGGGGCTGCGCCGCGGCCACATCCCCGGCGCGGCGAACCTGCCCTACCTCGACCTCCAGGTGGACGGCCGGATGCGGCCCGTCGACGAGCTGAAGGACCGGTTCGCGGCCGTGGCCGGCGACCGCGAGCGCCTGGTGGTCAGCTGCGGCTCCGGGGTGACCGCCTGCGTCCTGGCCCTCGGCGCCGAACTGGCCGGCTACCGCGACCTCGCCGTCTACGACGGCTCCTGGAGCGAGTGGGGCCGCCCCTCCGACCTACCCGTCGAACAGGGCCCCGGCCCGGAGTAACCGCCGCCACGGTGCCGTGAGGCCCGTGGGGCTTACCGGTTGGCACACCGGACACGAAAAATCCCCTGTAGCGATCTTCGCTACAGGGGATGTGTCGGTGGCCAGGGCCGGGGTCGAACCGGCGACCTTCCGCTTGTCAGGCTGTGCGGTTGACGCTCCTCGTGCCCGGCTGAAGGCGCTTCCGGTCCCAGGGGGGTGCTCGGTTGGGTGCCGATGTGCGCCGCTGTTGGCATACGCGTTGGCTACACATCGGCCATGGCAGGAAGACATGTCGAGAGTGGGAGACCGCGGCCGGACCGCATCTGACAGCGTCGTGGTCCCCATCTCTGCTCACAGTGAGGACCGAATGCCGCGCCCCAGTCGCCATGGTGATGGTGGCGGCCTAGCGTGGAGGAGCCCAGGTCGCTCCCAGCCGATGGCTGGCCTGCTGTCCGGCCCCGGATGACGTGTCGGCGACAGGGCTCCGTGGAAACAGCCGCGTACCCAAACATCACCGGTTCTCGCGCCTGCTGGTGCGACGGAGGCCAGAATGTCGCAGTCATCCTGGGGTGAGTACAGGCCGGGCCAGAGGTTCCCCGGGGTCATCGGGCGGACCACTGATGAGTCGATCCCGGCGTGGCCGCAGCCGGTGCGAGCGGTGCCGGGCGCGCCGAACGTGCTGATGATCGTGTTGGACGACACCGGGTTCGGGCAGTTCGGCTGCTACGGGAGCCCGATCGAGACGCCGAATCTGGACGCGCTGGCGGCGGGTGGGCTGCTGTACAACAACATGCACACGACCGCGCTGTGTTCGCCGTCGCGTTCGTGCATTGTGACGGGCCGCAACCACCATGCCAACGGGATGGCGGCGATCACGGAGCTCGCCACCGGCTACCCGGGCTACAACGGGCAGATCCCGTTCGAGAACGGGTTCCTCTCCGAGATGTTGCTGCAGCACGGCTACAACACGTACATGGTCGGCAAGTGGCACCTGATGCCCTCGGAGCAGGAGTCGGCCGCGGGCCCGTACGACCGGTGGCCGCTGGGGCGGGGCTTCGAGCGGTTCTACGGGTTCCTGGGCGGGGATTCCAGCCAGTGGTACCCGGACCTGGTCTACGACAACCACCAGGTCGAGCCGCCGGCCACCCCGGAGGAGGGCTACCACCTGACCGCGGATCTGGTCGAGCGGGCGGTGTCGTTCATCGCCGACGCCAAGCAGGTCGCCCCGGACAAGCCGTTCTACCTGCACTTCTGCCCCGGTGCGACGCACGCCCCGCACCATGTGCCCAAGGAGTGGGCAGACCGCTACCGGGGGCGGTTCGACGCAGGCTGGGAGGCCTACCGCGAGCGGACCTTCGCCCGGCAGAAGGAGCTCGGCGTCGTACCGGCGGACGCGGAGCTGTCGCCGCACGATCCGGACGTGCCCACGTGGGAGTCGCTCACGCCCGAAGCGCGGCGCCTGGCCGCGCGGATGATGGAGGTCTACGCCGGGTTCCTCTCCCACACCGACCACCACATGGGGCGGCTGCTGGACTTCCTGAAGGAGACCGGCGAGTTCGACAACACGCTGATCATGGTGGTCTCCGACAACGGGGCGAGCGCCGAGGGCGGGGTGACCGGAACCACCAACGAGTTGCAGTTCTTCAACAACGCGCCCGAGACGTTGGAGGAGAGCCTGGCGCGGATCGAGGAGATCGGCGGCCCGGCCACGTTCAACCACTACCCATGGGGCTGGACCTGGGCGGGCAACACACCGTTCAGGCGGTGGAAGCGGGAGACCTACCGTGGCGGCGTCAGCGACCCGTTCCTCGTCCACTGGCCCGCCGGCATCCAGGCCCGCGGCGAGGTCCGCGGCCAGTTCGCGCACATCATCGACATGGTCCCCACCGTCCTGGACGTGCTCGGCATTGAGCCGCCCGCCACCATCCGGGGCGTCACCCAGTCGCCCCTGCACGGGGTCAGCTTCGCCCACACCTTCGACGATGCCACCGCGGCGAGCCTGCACCGCACCCAGTACTACGAGATGCTCGGGCACCGGGCGATCGACCACGACGGGTGGCGGGCGGTCTGCCCCTGGCCCGGGCCCTCCTTCGAGGAGGCCGAGCGGCCGTTCGGCACTCCGATCACGATGGCGGACCTCGACGACCTCGACGCTCACCACTGGGAGCTCTACCACGTCGACGAGGACATCGCCGAGACCAGGAACCTCGCCCAGGAACACCGCAGCAAACTGATCGAGATGATCGCCCTGTGGTACGTGGAGGCGGGCAGGTACAACGTGATGCCGATCGACGGCAGCGTCCTGCAGCGCATCATGACCGAGCGCCCGCAGATCACCGAGGCCCGCACCAGCTACACCTTCCGTCCCGGCACACAGGTCCTGCCGGCCGCGGTCGCGCCCCGGGTCCTCAACCGCCCTCACAGCGTCACTGCCGATGTCGAGATCCCGCCCGGCGGCGCACAGGGCGTCCTGCTCTGCCAGGGCACCAACGCCGGCGGCTGGTCCCTCTACCTCAAGGACGGCCACCTCCACTACGCCCACAACTACGTCCAACGGACCCTGCACCACGTGGTCTCCAGCGAGAGCGTGCCCGAGGGGCGGCACACCCTGCGCTTCGAGTTCGAGCCCACCGGCGCCCCGGACATCGCCCACGGCAAGGGCGCATCCGGCCGGGCCCAGCTGTACATCGACGGGCGCCTCGTCGGCGAGACCGATATGCCGGTCACCACCCCGATCGCGTTCAACCCCGGTGGCATGGCCTGCGGAGCCAACCCGGGATCGGCCGTCACCCCCGACTACCAGGCACCGTTCCGCTTCACCGGCACCCTTCACAGCGTCACCGTCGACCTGTCCGGCGACCTCATCGTCGACGCCCCCAGCGAGATGCGCATGCACATGGCCCGCCAGTAGGGCCTCCGCTCACCCGGGGCCTGCTGCCGGTCAGCCCACGCCGTCCAGCAGCAGGCCCAGCCGGATGTCGAACCAGGTCTGCTCCTGCCGCCACGCCAGCGCAGCCCCCACCAGGAGTCGACTCAGCCCGCCGACCGTGTACGACCGCCATGGCCGGCCGTTCAGGAACTCCACCACCGCGGCGACGCACTCCTCCTGCGGAAGGCCGTGCGGGCCGGGACGGTGAGACACCAGCTCGGCGTCCATCGCGGCCAGCGCACGGCGGCAGAGCGACACGGTGGTGAACGACTGCCATGCGAACGGCGCCAACGCCGCGTGCACGACCGCCACCCGAACATCGTCAGCGCGAACCGGCACAGCCATCGAAAGCACCTCCTACTGCCGCCTGGCCTGCGCCGTTGGCGCACCGGCTGCGTCGTGGTCGGCGCGCCCTGGCCATCCCAGTCAAGTTAGTGTGCGACTTCCGCCGGACCGGAGCGGCGTGACGTCGGTTACGTTGCCGCTGAGCGCCAAGCGCGCCAACGGAGACGGCAGCATCACCTTTCTGAAGAGCCGCGGTCTGTTCCAAGGCCGTGTCCACGTGATCACCACTTCCGGCGTTCCCAAGCGGGTCGCCGTCTACGGCAAGACGCGGGACGGCATCCGGGAGAAGATCACGGCCCTCGAGGTTCAGGACAACCAGGGCATCCCGACGCCGGACACCAACGTGAAGATGGCGGACTACTTGGCGTACTGGCTGGCCACCGTCGTCAAGTCAACCGCCGACCGAAGACGTATCAGGGGTACGAGAGTGTGGAACGCGTCCACCTGATCTCCGGGCTGGGAAACCGGAAGCTGAGGAGCCTCCGAGCCACCGACGTTCGGACCTGGCTCGCCCGGGTGGCTACCACCTGCCAGTGCTGCGCGAACGGATGGGACAAGGCCCGCAAGGAACCGACCTGCTGCGCGGCGGGAGAGTGCTGCAACACGCGGCTCTCCCGCCGGGCTGCACGCGCTTTACGTGCTGGCGCTGGCCATGGGGATGCGGCGTGGCGAGCTGCTCGGACTCCACTGGAAGGAAACGGGGCTGGTGTCACCAGCCGGGTCGGAACCGCGATCGAGCCGGACAACCTCCGGCGGAGCTGGTACCCCTCCGGGATCGGCTCGGGCTCACGCTCCGGTTCCGTGCGGCAGATCGCCGGCCACAGCGACATCGGGGTGACCATGAAGGTCTACGCCCACGCCTCGCTGGACGAGCAGCGGAAGGCCCTCGGAGCGCTCGGAGACCGGCTCGCCTGAGCCGTTGGCATACCGGTTGGCATACGTGGCACGAAAAAGCCCCCGCAGCGCGATGCGCTCGGGGGCTTTGTGCTGTTCAGCACTGGTGGCCAGGGCCGGGGTCGAACCGGCGACCTTCCGCTTTTCAGGCGGACGCTCGTACCAACTGAGCTACCTGGCCGTACTGCACCGTCTCTTGCGAGACGAGCGATCCCGACGGGACTTGAACCCGCGACCTCCACCTTGACAGGGTGGCGAGCTAACCAACTGCTCCACGGGACCTGGTGCGGATCAGATCCGCTCAGGCCTTGCGGCACTGCACTGTACTACGGTAACGCGTGCCCCCAACGGGATTCGAACCCGTGCTACCGCCTTGAAAGGGCGGCGTCCTGGGCCACTAGACGATGAGGGCTTGCGGCCCCCCGGGCTGTTATCCAGCGTTCGGGGACGTCGAGAAGCATATGGGATGCCGGGCGGGAACACCAAAACGGTTTCCGGTCGGGTTGTCGGGTGTCGCGCCCGGGGGGTCAGGACCAGCCCAGTTCGTGGAGCTCGTGGTCGTCGAAGCCGAAGTGGTGGGCGACCTCGTGGATCACCGTGGTCCGGACCTCGTCGGTGATCTGCTCGTACGTCTCGCAGTACCGCAGGGTCGGCCCCATGTAGATGATGATCCGGTCGGGCAGCACCCCGGCGTACCACTCGCCGCGCTCGGTCAGCGGGGTGCCCTCGTACAGGCCGAGGAGGTCGGGGGAGGCCGGATCGGGCTCGTCCTCGACGAAGATCGCGACGTTGTCCATCATGGCCGCGAGCTTCGGAGGGATCTGGTCGAGGGCATCGGCGACCAGCGTCTCGAACTCGTCCCGGGTCATCTCCACCGACTCATTGTCGGGTGTGCGGTGACGGTGTGCCAGGTGATCGGCGCGGGTGATTCACTTGGGTGGTGCGCTCGGACAGGACAGGCGGGGTCGTGGCGCCGCCGCGGGAGGCCGCCGGCGGCCGGCCGCCGGTGCTGCGCGGCCAGGGCCCCACGGTGGCGGTGGTGGCGCTCGGCGGTGCCCTGGGGGCGTGTGCCCGCTACGGCGCGGCGTTGGCCTGGCCGACCGGCCCGGACGCCTTCCCGTGGACGACGCTGCTGGTCAACATGCTGGGCTGCGGCGTGATCGGGGTCTTCCTGGTCCTGGTCACCGAGGTCTGGGCGCCGCATCCGCTGCTGCGGCCGTTCTTCGGCACCGGCGTGCTGGGCGGCTTCACGACCTTCTCCACGGCCACCGTGGAGGTCCAGCGCCTGGTGGACCACGGTGCGCCCGCCCGCGGCCTGGGCTACCTGGCCGCGACGGTGCTGGGCGCGCTCGGCTCGGTCTGGATCGCCGCCGGCCTGACCCGGCGGCTGTTCCGTCGGCGGGCTGCATGAGCACGGGCCGCATGAGCACGGGGCGCCGCCCAGCCGCGGCGCGCCACGGGGCCGCCGTCGGCCACCGCGGTGGGCGCCCGCCGCGCAGCGCGAACAGGAGGACGGGATGAGCCGGCTCAGGGGTACCGCGCTGCGGCTGACCGTGCTGGTCGGGGAGAGCCACCTGCACCGCTCCCGGCCGCTGTACACCGAGGTGGTGCACCGGGCGCACGCCGCCGGGCTTGCCGGGGCGAGCGTGTTCCGCGGCATCGAGGGCTTCGGCGCGTCGTCGGTGATCCACACGGCCCGGCTGCTGTCGCTCGGCGAGGACCTGCCGGTGGCGGTCGTGGTGGTCGACACCGCGGAGCGGATCCGGGCCTTCCTGCCCCGGCTGGAGGACCTGCCGGGGCTCGGCCCGGTGCTGCTCGAGGAGTGCGAGGTCGTCCGGTTCGGCCCCGCGAAGGGCCCGGACGGCGCGGGCGCCACGGACGGCGACGGGGAGGCGGCCCGGTGAGCTGGCTGCTGGTGATCCTCGGCGCGGTGGTCGGCGCCCCGCTGCGCTACCTGACCGACCGCGCGGTGCAGTCCCGGCACGACTCGGTGTTCCCGTGGGGCACCTTCGCCGTGAACGTCTCCGGCTGCCTGGTGCTCGGGCTGCTCACCGCCGCCGCGGCGGCCGGCGCTGCCTCCTCCGACCTCCAGCTGCTGATCGGCACCGGACTGTGCGGGGCGCTGACCACGTACTCCACATTCTCGTACGAGACGCTGCGGCTGGCGCAGAGCGGAGCCGGGTTCCTGGCGCTGGCGAACGTCGGGGGCAGCGTCCTGGCGGGTCTCGGCGCCGCGTACGCGGGGACGGCGCTGGCGCACGCGTTCTGGGGCTGAGGCCCCGGCCGCTCTCCGGCGCCCGTCCCCGCGGGCGGGCGGACCGGGCGGTGCCCCGAACGGGGGCGCGCCCGTGTCCGGCGGGCCCTGCCGCGCGTTGGGCACCGGAGGGCGGTGGGCCCGGGTGGGCGGCGCGAGAGGTGGCTCGGGAGATGGCTGGGGTGATGGCCGGTGTGCGGCCGGGCGGGGCGAGGCGTCGGCGCGCGGTGGCAAGCGTCGCGATGGCGGCGCTGGCGGGGCTGGGGCTCAGCGGCTGCATGGCCGTGGGGTCGGGCTCGGCCGAGCTGCAGGGCAGCGACCGGCAGGCCGGGCAGGGCGACCTGCCGGGCGACTCCGGGGCGCCCGGCGCGCGCTCCACGGGCGGCGGGCACGGCTCGCACGGCGGGGTGCTGCCGGCCGCTGCCGCGCGGTCCGGGGCGAAGCCGTCCGGTTCGGCGGCCCCGAGCGGCCCGGGCGGTGGGCCGTCGGTCTCCGCCGAGTCGAGCCCGGTGCCGTCCGCCTCGCTGCCGGCCAACCGGAGCGTGGAGACCCCGCCGCCGCATCCGCCGACCCCCGGTCCGACCGGCGTCACCCCCTCGGCCACACCCGCCCCGGAGCCCACCGGCAGCGCGACGGCCGGCCCCTCCGACCCCGATCCACTGCCGAGCCTCCCCGGTTCCTCGGGTTCGGGTAGTGGGTCGGCCGATCATTGAGGGTCTGGCCAGCAGGTTTGCCTCTGATCCCCAGGCTCCTCTATGGTGGTAGATCGTTCGTTTGATTCATTTGACTGGCGCCCTGATTCTCTGAAATGGCGCCCTTGGCGCGTTCCGGCGATCCGTGGCTGACCGCATAGAGGCGGTTGTGTAACAGAACCCCGGACTTTGGCGCGTGCCACTTCCGGAAGGTTTTGCATGTCTCTCGTTGACGACGCCCGCTTCGCCATGCCCGCGAACGGTCTCGACGCCGCCGACACCACCGACACCGCCGAGCTGCTCGACACCGTCGAGCCCGCCGAGGCGAACACCGACACCGACGCCGCGGACACCGACACCGCGGTCGACGAGCCCACCCTCACCTTCGGTGACCTGGGCCTGCCGGACGAGGTCGTCCGCGCCCTCGCCAAGCGCGACGTCACCACGCCGTTCCCGATCCAGGCCGCGACCATCCCGGACGCCCTGGCCGGCAAGGACGTGCTGGGCCGCGGCCGCACCGGCTCCGGCAAGACCCTCAGCTTCGGCCTGCCGCTGCTGACCCGCCTCGCCGACGGCGAGCGCACCCGCGCCAAGCACCCCCGCGGCCTGATCCTGGTGCCGACCCGCGAGCTCGCCATGCAGGTCGCCGACGCCCTGGAGCCCTTCGGCTCGGTGCTCGGCCTCAAGCTCAAGGTGGTCTGCGGCGGCACCTCGATGTCCAACCAGATCTACGCCCTGGAGCGCGGCGTCGACGTCCTCGTCGCCACCCCGGGCCGCCTGCGCGACCTGATCAACCGCGGCTCCGCCAAGATGGACGACGTCCGCATCGCCGTCCTCGACGAGGCCGACCAGATGGCCGACATGGGCTTCCTGCCCGAGGTCACCGAGATCCTCGACCTGGTGCCGGCCGGCGGCCAGCGCCTGCTGTTCTCCGCCACCCTGGAGAACGAGATCGACACCCTGGTCAAGCGGTACCTGAACAACCCGGTCACCCACGAGGTCGACCCGTCCGCCGGCGCCGTCACCACCATGACCCACCACATCCTCGTGGTGAAGCCCAAGGACAAGGCGCCGATCACCAACGCGATCGCCGCCCGCAAGGGCCGCACCATCATCTTCGTCCGCACCCAGATGGGCGCCGACCGCGTCGCCGAGCAGCTGGTCGAGGCCGGCGTGAAGGCGGACGCCCTGCACGGCGGCATGACCCAGGGCGCCCGTACCCGCGTCCTCGGCGACTTCAAGGACGGCTACGTCAACGTCGTCGTCGCCACCGACGTCGCCGCCCGCGGCATCCACGTCGACGGCATCGACCTGGTGCTGAACGTCGACCCGGCCGGCGACCACAAGGACTACCTGCACCGCTCGGGCCGCACCGCCCGCGCCGGCCGCTCCGGCACCGTCGTCACCCTGGTGCTGCCGCACCAGCGCCGCACCGTCTTCCGCCTGATGGAGGACGCCGGCGTCGACGCCTCCCGCCACATCCTCGACCACGCCTTCGACGCCGAGGTGGCCCGGATCACCGGCGCCCGCTCGCTCGTCGAGGTGCAGGCCGAGTCCGCCGCCGGCATCGCCGGTGCCGCCGAGCGCGAGGTCGCCGACATGACCCGCCAGCTGGAGCGCGCGCAGCGCCGCGCCACCGAGCTGCGCGAGGAGGCCGACCGCCTCACCGCCCGCGCGGCGCGCGAGCGGGCCGCCCTGGGCATCGAGGACGAGCCCGCCGAGGAGGCCGGCGAGACCGTCGTCGCCGCCGAGGCGCCCGCCGTCGAGATCCCGGCCCCCGCGGCCGAGGCCGACCGCGCCCCGTCCTACCGCGAGGCGCGCACCGAGCGCCCGGCGTTCAACCGCGACCGCGACCGCGAGCGGCCCTCCTTCGGCCGTGACCGCGAGCGTCCGTCCTTCGGCCGCGACCGTGACCGTGACGACCGTGGTGGCCGTTCCTTCGGTGACCGTGACCGTGGCGAGCGCGGCGGCTTCAACCGTGACGACCGCGGTGGCCGTCCCTTCAACCGTGACGACCGTGGTGGCCGTTCCTTCGGTGACCGTGACCGTGACCGTGGCGAGCGCGGTGGCTTCAACCGTGACGACCGTGGTGGCCGTTCCTTCGGTGACCGTGACCGTGGCGAGCGCGGTGGCTTCAACCGCGATGACCGTGGTGGCCGTTCCTTCGGTGACCGTGACCGTGGCGAGCGCGGTGGCTTCAACCGTGACGACCGTGGTGGCCGTTCCTTCGGTGACCGTCCGGCCCGCTCCTTCGGTGACCGCCCGGCCTTCGGTGACCGCGACCGGGGCAACAACCGTCCGTTCGCCCGCCGCGACGACCACCGCTCCGGTGGCCGCCCGCAGGGCTTCGGCCGTGACGACCGTGGTGGCCGTTCCTTCGGTGACCGTGACCGTGGCGAGCGTGGCGGCTTCAACCGCGACGACCGCAAGCCGCGCTGGAAGAACTGACGCCCCGACAGGCTCCGGTACGGGCCCGCTCCACTTCGGTGGGGCGGGCCCGTCCGCGTTTTCCGGAGGCCGCGCGGGGCGAAGCGGGGTGTGCGAAGAAAAGGTCGAACCGCCGTCGCGCCGGGGTGGTAGCCTCCGACGGCTTTTCATCGAATACTCATACGCACCACCCAGCCGCCGGAGGGTGAGCCGGCCGCAGGCGGTGCACGTCCGGGGGGTTCTGTGTACGACAGATCCATGCCCGGCCGGAGGAGACGGAGACCCCTGTCCCGCTTTTCCGGCCGGTGGTTCACCACGCTCGTGGCCGCGCCCGCGGTGGCCTTCTCGGTGCTCGCGCCGGCCACCGGCGCCTTCGCCGCGACGCCCGCGCCCAGCGCGCCGCCGACCGCCGCGGCGAGCCCGTCCGCCGCCGCGTCCGCTCCTGCCGCGACGCCCGGTGCGCCGGCGCCCGCCACCTCCGTGCCCGCCGCCCGCCCGTCCGGGTCGCCGTCGGCCGGCGCGCCGAAGAGCACCGGGCGCTCCACGCCGCGCACCGGTGCCGAGGCCCCGAAGGACACCGCGTCCTGCGGCGGCGGCCTGGTGTTCGGCACGCCGATGGCCTGTCCCGGTATCACCGGTGGCCAGACGCACACCTACACGCTGACCACCCAGAAGCCCGGCGACACGGTCCTGCTGACGCTGCGCAAGGACCCGAACGCCTCCGCCTCGGTCAACACCGCGCTGTCCACCGCGGACGGCGAGGCGGTGCAGTGCACCACCCAGACCACCGGTCCGCTCCTCTGCGCGGCCGACGCGGCCGGCACGTACACGCTGAAGGTGACGGCGGACTGGGGCACGTCGGCCTACACCGTCGCGGTCGACTCGCGGCTCTCCGGTGCCTGCACCGACCTGCCTGCGGTGGCCTTCTCCTTCGCCGACCCGGCCCGGTCCGGCCACCTCGCCGACGGCTCCACCGGTGACTGCTACCGGTTCGACCTCCCCTCCGGCACGGTGCTGCGGGTGACCGGGCCGAGCCAGGGCAACCACCCGGGCCAGGTCGGGGCGGTCATCGGCGACCGGGACGGCACCGCGGTCTGCCTTCCCGGCCCGAACTACGCCACCACCTGCACCCTGACCGGCACCGGCCCGTACACCGCGCGGTTCTCCGAGCTGTACGCCGGTGAGGCGCAGTACACCCTGCGGATGACCCGGTTGAGCGACCCGCAGGGCTGCCCCGAACTCAAGACCGCCGTCTTCGGCGACACCGACCCGGCGCGCGCCGACGGCTCCGTCCCCCAGTACGCCGCGACCTGTCACACCGTCACCGCTGCGGCCGGGCCGCTCGGTGTCCGGGTGGTCAACGACGACGGCTACGGCAACCCGCCGGACGTCCACTGGGCGCTGTACGACAACGCCGCCAACCAGGTCTGCAACGGCTACGAGAGCCTCACCCGCTGCAGCGTCCCGAAGGCCGGCAGCCACCACCTGGTGGTCGAGCCCAGCGGCTACGCCAACCCGACCCGTTACCAGGTCGCCGTCTTCGACCTGGCCGCCACCACTGGCTGCGCGGAGCAGGTCGACACCGGCTTCGACCGGCCGGCCGTCACCGGGAGCGTCCGCTCCCGGCTGCAGATCGACTGCACGCCGTTCCGGGCCGCGCCCGGCGAGCGGATCATCGGCGAGAACAGCTGGAACAGCATCACCGACGCCACCGGCAAGGCGATCTGCGTCCGCGACTACTCGCAGGACGGCTGCGTGCTGCCCGGCTCGGGGCCGTACCGCATGCTCACCACGGGCATGAACGGCGCCACCGGCGACTACGCCCTCCAGATCCGCCGGCTGAACGACCCGGTCGGCTGCCCCACCGAGGCCTCGCAGCCGTACGGGACGGCACCCGCCGGCTCGACCGTCCGCTGCCGCACCCTGGACGCGACCACGGCAGGCCCGCACCTCCTGCACGCGGCGGACAACGCCCAGGTGACCGTCTACAAGCGGGACGGCACCCGGGTCTGCACCGGGGGCCCGGTCTGCGACCTTCCGGCCGCCGGCTCCTACACCGCCCTGTTCGGCGCCCCGCACGACCCGTACACCGCGGAGTCGAAGCTGGTCCTCCACGCGCCCGGCGAGACCAGGGGCTGCGTGCCGGGCAACGACGCCGGCCTGACCGGTGCCCGGGCCGAGGGCGACCTGACCGGTGACGGCCAGTACAACTGCCACACCCTGCCCAGCCCCAAGGGGGCCGTGCTCGCCCTGCTAGCCCCGACAGGCGACAACCTGATCAACCCGCCCACCCAGACGATCGTCGACGCCGCCGGCGTCCAGCAGTGCCAGACGCAGTACCGGAGCAGCACCTGCTCGCTGACCGGCACCGCGCCGTTCCGCCAGCTGGTCTCCGCCGGGGCTGCCGGCCACTACGCGATCACCGTCGCCCGGACGGACTCCCCGGCCGGCTGCGCGGCCTTCCCCGCGGACCGGTACGACGGCAAGCCAGGCACCGCGGTCAAGCTGACCGCCACGGCGCCCGTCCGCTGCCTTGCCGTTCCGGCGAACGGCCACGCCGCCTCCGAGCAGCTGGACTACGACTACAACCCGAAGCCCGCCACGGCGCCCCAGGTGCTGCCCGGCGAGTTCCACGTGTACGACCCGGCGGGCACGCAGGTCTGCCAGAGCTACGCGTTCAGCTCCTCGACCACGACCTGCTCCTTCGCGACGGGCAAGGCGTACACGGTGCTGCTGATCGGCGACGGCACCGAGCACGACTTCGAGGTCGTCCGCCGCGACATCACCGGCACCGCGCCGTGCACCGGCGTGAGCTCGACGACGGTCGGCGGCGCCCCGCTGCAGGGCCGGCTCACCGCCGCCCTCGCCGCGAACTGCGCGAGGATCCCGGCGGCGGCCGGCGACCGGCTGTCGATCTCCACCGGCAACAGCCCCGGCAAGGTGCTGCTGGTGGTGACCGACGCAACCGGACGTACGGTCTGCTCGGTGGTCAACCGGGAGTGCCTGGTGAGCGGTTCGGCCGGCTACCAGGCCGTCCTCACCGCGTACGACTACACCGGGACGCCCGTCGAGTACCGGCTGGACACCTGGCGGCTCTCCACCGCCGACGGGTTCCCGTCCGAGTGCCTGCGCACCCCGACGGCCGCCACCGGCTTCGGCCCGCTGACCGGCACCCTGACCCGGGACCGGGCCGCGGTCTGCGCCTCCGTGCCGGTCAAGCCGTTCGACCGGTTCCGGATCACCGGCGCCTACGCCCCGCAGGGCACGGCCGTGCCCAAGGCGCACCTGTACGGCACGGACGGTGCCGACTACTGCATCGACTTCCAGGGCAGCGAGGGCTTCTACACCGACTGCAACGTCCCGTACGGGGCCGGGCCCGCCGCGCTGCTGGTGCTCTCGCTGCGCCCCGGCGACACCTCGGTCGACTACCGGGTCACCGCCACCTGCACCAACGGCACCTGCGGCCCGGCCGAGCCCGCCGGCGGGACGGGAGCGGTCTTCACCCCGCTGCAGCCGGCCCGGTTGCTCGACACCCGGTCCGCGCTGGGGCGTGCCGGCAACGGGCCGGTCCCGGGCGGCCAGACGGTCGACCTGCAGGTCGCCGGCCGTGGCGGCGTCCCGGCCGCCGGGGCCGAGTCGGTGGTGCTGAACGTCACCGTCACGGACCCGGCAGGGCCCGGGTTCCTGACGGCCTGGCCGGCCGGCCAGGCCCGGCCCACCGCGTCCTCGCTGAACTGGACGGCCGGACGGACCGTGCCGAACCTGGTCACCGTGCCGCTCGGCGCGGACGGCAGGGTCAGCCTGTACGTGGGCAGCTCCGGCTCGGCCCAACTGGTCGCCGACGTCCTCGGCTACCACACGAAGACCGTGCCGGGCTCCGCCTTCACGCCGGTCGGTCCCGAGCGGCTGCTGGACACCCGCACGGGCAACGGCCGCCCGGGGACGGCCGCGGTGGCGGGCGGCGAGACCGTGCGGCTCCAGGTCGCCGGCCGCGGCGGGGTCCCGGCCGCGGGCGCCTCGGCCGTCGCCCTCAACGTGACGGTCACCGGGACCGCCTCCCCGGGCTTCCTGACGGCCTGGCCGACCGGTACCGCCCGCCCGGTGGCGTCCAACCTCAACTGGGCGGCCCAGCAGACCACGGCCAACATGGTGGTCGTCCCGCTCGGCGCGGACGGCACGGTCAGCCTGTTCAACGGCGGGCCGGGCGGCACCCACCTGGTCGCCGATGTGGCCGGGTACTACAGCGGCGCGGCCTCCGGTTCGCTCTACCGCAGCGCGGGCCCCGTCCGTCTGACCGACACCCGACAGCGCTCCGGCGCGCCGGTCGCCCCGCAGGGCCTGCTCCAGATCGACCTCTCGGGAACCCCGGCGGCCGGGGCGAAGGCGGTCGTGCTCAACGTGACCGTGGCGAACCCCGCGTCGGACGGCTACCTGACGGCCTGGCCGTCGGGCGCCCCGCGGCCCACCGCGTCCAACCTGAACTGGGTCAAGGACCAGGTGGTGGCCAACCAGGTCGTGGTGCCGGTCGGCGCCGACGGCAAGGTCAGCCTGTTCAACGGAGGCGCGGGACCGGTGCACGTGATCGTCGACCGGGTCGGTGTGTTCGGCTGAGTCCGGTACGACGGCGGGCCCGCTCCACTCCGGTGGGGCGGGCCCGTCCGCGTTCTCGACCGGACACAATTCCGGCCGTTGTTCTCGGAGTGAGAATAATCGGTGGCGGGCGGGACGGTGCGGCGCGTAGCGTCGCCGTCATGAGTCGAATGCATCAGGTGGCGGTCGAGAACGAGGAGATCGCCGAGCGGGGGAGCTACCGGGCGCACGGGGGTGCGGCGGTGGAGATCGGGTCGATGCTGGCCGCGGCCCGGGCGGGGACGGTCTCGTACGGGCCGGACGAGGTGCCCGGCCCCGGGGCGGGGCCCTTCACGGGGGCGGTCGAGGTCACGGCGGAGGGCAGCATCCAGGCCGGTGCGCGGCTGGCGGCGGAGGGCGGCGAGCACGTCGCGGTGCTGAACTTCGCCTCGGCGCGCAACCCGGGCGGCGGCTACCTGCGCGGCGCCAAGGCCCAGGAGGAGGACCTCTGCCGCAGTGCGCTGCTCTACCGCTGCCTGCTGGAGGCCCCCGACTACTACGCGGCGCACCGGGCCTCCGACGACCTGCGGTACAGCCACCGGGTGATCTGGTCGCCCGCCGTCCCGGTGATCCGTGGGCCGGGCGGGCTGCTGGCGGAGCCCTACCCGCTGTCGTTCCTCACCTCGCCCGCGCCCAACGCGGGCCAGCTGGCGCTGCGTTCCGCCGGCCGGCCGGTGGACGTCGCCGGGGTGCTCGCCGAGCGGGCCGGACGGGTGCTCGCCGTGGCGGCCCGGCACGGCGTCCGCGAGCTGGTCCTGGGGGCCTGGGGCTGCGGCGTGTTCCGCAACGACCCGGCGGTGGTGGCGGACGCCTTCGCCTCCGCCCTGGACGCCCGCGGCGGTGCCTTCACCAAGGTGGTCTTCGCGGTCTGGGACCGCTCGCCGGTGTCGGCGAACCGGGCGGCCTTCGAGAAGCGCTTCCCGGCCGCCTGAGCCACCTGAGCCGCCTGAGCCGCCAAGGCCGCCCGAGCCGGCCGCGGTGCGGGATTCAGGCGCCGCGGCGGGTGGCCAGCGCGGAGGCGGCGGCGACCACGCCGGTCACGGCGAGGACGGACGGCCAGGCGCCGATCTTCTTCGCCAGCGGGTGCGAGCCGCCGAACGCCGCGACGTACAGGCCGGTCAGCGCCGCGGCGGTGGCCGGGCCCGCCTGGCGGTGCCACTGGACGGCCGCGGTGGCCCCGGCGGCGGCGAGCACCGCCCCGCCGAGCTCACGGCGCCCGGTCCACCGCGCCGTGCCGTAACCGCCGATCAGCCCGGCCGCCGCCACCGCCGTGCTCGGGACACCCGCCATTGCCGTACTCCTCCGTCCGGGGACCAGTCCCTCGACCATAACCCGCGCCCCCGGGCCGGCCCGGGGATGGGCCGCACCCCGCGATCCGGCGCCCGGTCGGCCCGAAAAGCCGCCCGGCGGCGGCCGAGTTGATCCATACTCGCGGCCGTGACCACTGCCACCGGGAGCACCGCCGCCCAGGGCGAGACCGAACTGCGGGTCGGCCCGCTGGAGCTCTTCTTCGACCTCGTCTTCGTCTTCACCATCACCCAGCTGACCGCCAGCCTGGTCCACCACCTCACCCCCGGCGGGCTGGTGCGGGTCCTCGTGATGCTCGCGGTGATCTGGTGGATGTACGACGCGTTCATCTGGCTGACCAACGCGCTGCCGCCGTCCACCCACCCCCGGCGGGGCTTCCTGCTGCTCGGCATGACCGGGTTCCTGGTGGTCTCGCTCGCGGTGCCGCACGCCTTCGAGGGCAGCGGGGCCGCCTTCGGCTGGGCGTACCTGTTGGTGATCGCCGTGCACACCGGGATGTTCGCCACCACCGGGGTGGCCCGCGGGTCGGTGCTGCGGATGGGGGGGCTGAACCTGGTCATCGCGGCCCTGGTGGTGGTCGGCGGATACCTGCAGGGCACGGTCCAACTCGCCCTGTGGACGGCCTCGCTGGCGTTGCAGATCGCCAACCCGTACCTGGTCGACCTGCCGCAGTTCCACCTGCGGGCGGACCACTTCGTGGAGCGGCACGGGCTGGTGGTGATCGTGGCCTTCGGCGAGTCGGTGGTCGCCCTGGGCGCCGGGGCCGCGGGCCATCCGGAGCTCACCCCGGGGCCGGTCGGTGCGGCGGTCTGCGCGCTCGCGGTCTGCGTCGGCCTGTGGTGGGCCTACTTCGGGCACGACGACGACGAGCGGGCGGTCGCCGTGATGACGGTGCTGGACGACGAGTGGCGCAACCGCATCGCGATCCGCGTCCACAACCTCGGCCACTACGCGCTGCTGCTCGGGGTGATCCTCTTCGCGGCCGGCGCCGAGTCGGCCGTCGCCCACCCGACCGCCGCCCTGCCCACCGGCCAGGCCGCCGTGCTGGCCGCCGGTCCGGCGCTCTTCCTGGTCGCCAACACGGGGATCCGGAACGTCTTCGGGCTGCGCCCGCTGCTGCCCCGCCTGGTGGCGGCGGCACTGGTGGCGGCGACCGTCCCGCTGGGCACCCGCACCGCCGCGCTGGTCCAACTCGGTGCGATCGCCGTCCTGATGGCGGGTGCCTTCGGCTGGGAGGAGCGGCACCGGCTCGGCCGCGGCTGAGCCGGCGCCGCCCGGGTCAGACCAACCTGGCGCGCAGCGCCGCGAGTTCCTCCTCGGTGACGCCGTGGGCGAGCAGGTAGCCCTCGATCGAGCCGTGCAGTTCGCGCATCCGGGCGAGGGCGGCGAGCAGGTTCTCCGCCTCCACCGGGTGGGAGAGCTGCTCCTCGCCGTTCTCGTCCAGGTAGGGCACGGGCCCGCGATCCAGGCCGAGGTGCACGTTGGAGCGGAGGAAGTCCGCGACGATCTCGTCCTCGGAGAGCCCCGCGAGGTGGTGCAGCACGGCGACGGTCAGCCCGGTGCGGTCCTTGCCGACGGCACAGTGGACGATCGCGGGCGTCCCGTCCGGCGCGGCGAGCCGGCGGACCGTCCCGGCGATCGCGTACCCGCCGGTCTCGGCCATGAACAGGTAGACCGGGAGCGCCCCGGAGGGCCACTCGACGCCGGTCTCCGCCCGGTCCGGCAGCAGCGGCAGGTGGTGGTCCAGGTAGTCCAGGCCGTGCCGCTCGTCCGGCCAGCGGCTGCGCTCGCTCGCGGTGCGCAGGTCGACCACGACCCGGATGCCGAGCGCCTTCAGCGCCTGGGCGCCCTGCGGGGTGAGCAGGGCGAGGGTGCCGGAGCGGAACAGCACACCGGGGCGGACGGCGCCCACCCCGGCGTCCCGGAAGTTGGGCACGTCCGGGACGGCCGGGTGCGGCCGGGACCGTTGGTAGTCGAGGCGGTCGGGGACACCGGCGGGGGCCCCGCCGGCGGCGGCCGTCCCCGAGGACACGGTGGTGGCGGTAACAGCGGCGTCGGTGTCGACGGCGGCGTCGAACTCGCTCTCGGTCATGGGGCCAACGGTAGGCCGCCCGGCCGCGCCGCTCGGCCCGGATCGCCCGACTCGCCCCGCCGTGCGGGTCAGCGCCCGCCGGCGAGGTCCAGGAAGGCCCCGGTGGTGTACGAGGAGGCGGGCGAGAGCAGGAAGAGGATGCCCTCGGCGACCTCCTCCGGCCGTCCCCCGCGGCCCATCGGCAGCCCGGGCGCGACCCGGTCGACCCGGCCCGGCTCGCCGCCCAGCGCATGGATGTCCGTGTGGATCAGACCCGGCCGGACGGCGTTGACCCGGATGCCCTCGCCGGCGACCTCCAGGGCCAGCCCGCGGGTCATCGAGTCCAGCGCGCCCTTGGACGCGGCGTAGTCCACGTACTCGTTGGGCGAGCCCAGCCGGGAGGCCGCCGAGGACACGTTGACGATCGCCCCGCCTCGCCCGCCGTAGCGGGTGGACATCCGGCGCACCGCCTCGCCCGCGCACAGGAACGGGCCGGTGATGTTCGCCGCCCAGATCCGGGCCAGCCGGTCCTCGTCCAACGCGTCGAGGCGGCACTGCTTCTCCAGCGTGCCGGCGTTGTTCACCAGGGCGGTGAGCGTGCCGAGCCGCTCGTCCACCGTCTCGAACAGCCGCCGCGCGCCCTCGGCCCGGCTGACGTCCGCCCGGACGGCGATCGCGGTGCCGCCCTGGGCACGGATGCCGTCCACCACGGCCTGGGCCGAGACGCTGTCGTTGAGGTAGTTGATGCAGACCCGGTGGCCGCGGGCCGCCGCCAGCCTGGCGGTGGCGGCCCCGATCCCGCGTCCGCCGCCGGTGACCACAAGGACGTCGTCGCTCATGGCCCGACCGTATCCGACCCTGCCGTGTCCACAGTGTGGAAATCCGGGACGGCCGGTGTGTGGGCCCGAGAGCATGGGTCCATGACCGCGCAGCCCGCCGCCGAGCCGGACACCGCCGCCCGCACCGACGACGCGGCCTTCCTGGCCGCGGACGCCCTGATCGACCACCGGCACCCCGCGATCCGGGCGCTCGCCCGCGAACTGCGCGGGGCGAGCGCGGAGGAGACGGCACGCGCCCTGTACGAGTACGTCCGCGACCAGGTGGCGCACTCCTACGACGTGGACCGGTGGAGCGCCGCCGTCCGCGCCTCCGACGTGCTCGCCGCGGGCGACGCCGTCTGCCACGGGAAGGCCCACCTGCTGGTGGCCCTGCTGCGTGCCGAGGGCATCCCGGCCGGCCTGTGCTACCAGCGGGTGGAGCGGCTGCACGGCCTGGCGGCCGTCCGCCTGCCCGGGCAGCCGGAGTGGGTGCGGATCGACCCGCGCGGCAACCGGCCGGGCATGGACGCCCGCTTCGCGACCACGCCGGCGCAGGAACGGCTCGTCTACCCCGACGTTCCGCTGGAGCCCGGGGTGTACGCCACGGTGCCGCCCGCGCTGGCCGCCGGCCTCGCCCGCGGCGTGCCCGGGGCCGCCACCTTCGAGTACATCCCGACCGAGCTGTAGCGGGCTTCAGCCCGCGGCCGCGCGCAGCGCCTCGATCCTGGGCGCCCGGCTCTTCGGCGAGTCCAGGCTGAACCCGCGGGCGTCGCCGAGCTCCTCGCGGACGAACGCCTCGGTGCGGTCGATCGCCTCGCGCAGCGCCGCGTCCATCGGCACGTACAGCTGGTGCACGATCTCGCGCTGCTCCGGGTCGTACTCCCAGAGCCCGACGATCCGGCCGCGGTCCACCACGACATGGCTCTGCGGGTCGGCCTCGGTGCCGAAGCTGCGCCCGGCCCGCCCGGCCGGCAGTGTCCGCCCGGCGTCGGCCGGGTCCAGCAGCCGCGGCAGGTCCCGGTGCAGCAGGTGGACGCCGTCGATCCCGGCGAGCAGCGCGTACGAGGGCTCAGCGGGCGGCTCGAAGGACTCGAACTCGTCCACCAGGGCCGCCGGCAGCAGCAGATCGGTGCCGGGCAGGGTCACCAGGTCGAGCGGCGCCAGTGCGGCCTTGGCGGTCGCCGCGGTGAAGCCGGTGAACCACCGCAGGTGCCGGACGGCCGCCGGCGCGGCCCAGGCGAGGTAGCGCTCGGCGAGCTCCGCGGCCGAGCCCCGCACCGGCTGGTCCCACCGCACGTAGCCGTAACGCTGTTGGTCCAGGCGGCCGTTGACCGGCACCCGGCGGGCCTGGCCGCGGGCCTGCAGCAGACCCAGCGCCAGCGGCAGCGTGGTCGACACCCCGCGCTTTCGGCCCGCTTCGCCGAGCGACCGGACGGCCCCGCCCGCCGCCTCGCGGATCGCCGCAGGCTCCAACGGAGCGTCCGGCGCGAGGAGATGGCCGATCGTGAGGCACAGCTTCTCGATCTCGTCCCGGGTGACGCCGAGGTGCTTCACCGCCGAGGCGATCTCGCTCTCCGGGACACCGGCCCCCGCGGCCAGGCCCAGCGCGAAGTCCTCCGCCGGCAGCACGTAGGTGCAGCCGCGGGCGGACGGCAGCTCGTGCACCTCCAGCCCGGCCACCGCGGCGTCCACCGCCTCCCGGTGCAGGCCGGCTCGGGCGAACAGGCCCAGGTACGGTGCCGCGCCGCCCACCGAACGGGCCCAGCCGGTCGCGGCCAGCACCTCGGCCGCGGAGGAGCCCGCGTGCGCCCCGCCGGGCCCGCCCTCCAGCCACTGCCGGTGCGCCCACCAGGCCCTGAGCCTCGCCGCCGGGACCTCGCTGTCGATCAGCCCGTTCGCCATGCGCCCAGTATCGGCGCGCCGCGCGGCGGGCGGGCGGAGCGACCTACCGACAATTCGGTCGCGCTCCACCGAGCCCGCACGGCAGACTGCCGGTCCGGCCCCCTTCCGGGTTCCCGGAACCTCCCGACCCTCCGACGGACGGAGACGCCCGTGCACGTCCTGCTCGCCGGCATCGTCGGCTCCACCGCCTACGGCCTGGCCCACGCCGGCTCGGACATCGACCGGCTCGGCCTGTTCGCCGCCCCCACCGTCGACTTCCACGGCCTGCACCGGCCCGCCGAGTCGCACGTCACCACCGCGCCCGACCGCACCCTGCACGAGGCCGCCAAATGGTGCCGGCTCGCGCTGAGCTGCAACCCCACCGCCTCCGAACTCGCCTGGCTGCCGGAGGACCTGTACGAGGTGCGCACCCCGCTGGGCGAGGAACTCGTCGGCATCCGGCGGTCCTTCCTCAGCGGGCACGCCGTCCGCCGCTC
This sequence comes from Kitasatospora sp. NPDC085879, assembly GCF_040686255.1. Lineage (NCBI taxonomy): Bacteria > Bacillati > Actinomycetota > Actinomycetes > Kitasatosporales > Streptomycetaceae > Kitasatospora > Kitasatospora sp. NPDC085879. The sequence continues at coordinate 113,060 of NZ_JBFBJZ010000012.1, forward strand.
CTACCTCGGCTACGCCACCCAGCAGTTCAGGAAACTGACGACCCGGGACACCGCCGATCCCACCGCGCGGGCCCGGGCCGCCAAGCACGCCCGGCACCTCGTCCGGCTGGTCGAGCAGGGCCTCGCCCTGCACGAGACCGGCGAGATCGTCGTCCGGCTCGCCGACCCCGAGCGGGTCCGCGCCCTCGGCGAGCGCTACGCCGAACGACCCGACGAGGCAGCGGGGCTGCTGGCCGCGGCGGAGGCCCGGTTCGACCGTCCCGGCGTGCTGCCGGAGAGGCCCGACGAGGCCCCGGCCGAGGCCTGGCTGCGCCGCGTCCGGGCCGTCCACCTGGCCGCGGCGGCCTGACCGGCGCCCGTGCACCGGTTCGAGCCCCGGCGCGGCGCACAATCCCCTGGCGGCCCCCGGGGGATCACCGGGTAGGATCTGCCCCGGCGAGCGCTGTACCAGCATGGTCGCGCCCGCCGGCGGGCCGCTAGCTCAATTGGCAGAGCTGCGGACTTTTAATCCGTAGGTTCAGGGTTCGAGCCCCTGGCGGCCCACCTGTTCGGCGAAGTCCGGCACCGGCGAGACGCGGTGCCGGACTTCGGCGTTTCGTGGCTCAGGCGCCGCCGCGGGCCGCGGTGAGGACCGGGCGCAGCAGGTCGAGGACGGCCGTCCAGCGGTAGTCCGCGCGGCCGGCGTCGGTGCGCGCGGGGTGGGGGACGGCGTCACCGATCAGCACGCCCATGCCGCGCAGCCGGTCGAGGGCGGCGGCGTAGGCGGGGTGGGCGGCCTGGGCGGCGTTGACGTACGGCTGGACGGCGGTGGGGGTGCCGAGGCCGTGGGCCTCGCAGAGGATGCCGAGGGCGAGGGTGTCGGAGATGCCGGCGGCCCACTTGTTGACGGTGTTGAAGGTGGCGGGGGCCACCGCGATCGCGTCGGCCCAGGGCAGCGGCTGCGGACTGCCCGGGGTGCGCCAGGCCGACCGGACGGGGTGCCCGGTCCGCGCCTCCACCGCCTCCCGGTCGATGAAGCCGAGGGCGTTGGGGGTGGCGACGACGCCGACGCCCCAGCCCTCGTTCCGGGCGGCGGTGATCAGGGTGCCGACGTCGGCCGCGATGCCGGCGGCGCAGACGACGACGTAGAGGAACGGCCGGTGCTGCTCGGTCACCCTGGACTCCCCGGTGCGGTCGGCGGTGGTGCGTGCGGCACAGGGGCATCCTGCCCCGTCCGCGGCCCGCCGTCCCGACCCGTGGCGGCGGGCCGGAACGGACGCTGCGTCAGAGCTTGGCGAACGGCGTGAAGATCGGCCGGTAGATCTTGATCTGGTAGGCCATCGAGACGTCGTCGACCAGGAACGGCACCCGGTTCGCGCTGTCGTCGACCGAGAAGAAGGAGAGCACGGTGTGCTGCTCGGTGGACGAGTAGAACGCGCTCGGCAGGGTGACGGTCACCTTCTCGTACGCGCCGCTGCTGTCCTTGTTGGTGCGGGTGACGAGGGTGTAAGGCGTGCCGTCCGGCGCGGTGGCCTCCACGGTGAGCTCGTGGTAGCCGAAGGTGGCCGGGGTCGGCGCGTCGATGCGCAGCCAGAAGGTGAGCACCGGCACCCGGAAGGCCGGGACGGTCACCTGCTGGGAGATCCGGTCCATGCCCGCCCGGCCGTGGCCGCCGAGTTCGGCCTTCCAGGTGCCGGAGTGCGCGGGGTGCGCCGAGGAGTTGTTGATCAGATCGGTGCCGAACGGAACCGAGAACGTGTTCCATCCGCTCGCGCCGACCTCGAAGTCGGGGTTGGCGACACCGGCCGGCGCGGCCTGGGCGGCCGGGGCGGTCAGCAGGCCGACGGCGGCCGCGGCGGCGAGGACGGAAGTGGCGATACGCGCCTTCCGGAATATGGCCTTCATGGTTCTCCTGGTCGAGGTGGCCGCCCGCACCTGCTGTCGGTGCCCGGGGCGGCGGTGTTCCGGCGCGGCCCGGGGCCGCACGAGGAACGTACCGTTCACCACTGACTCCACCGAGGTGGAACCGGTTCCCGATCTGATGCCAGGTCAGTCATTCGTCCAGGTGCGGGGACGAACGGCCGGGACGGGTGGCCGGGGCACGGCTGCCCCGGCCCCCGGGCCCGGTCAGTAGCGCGGCTTGCGGGTCAGGGCGATGCCGCCGAGCAGGAAGGCCACCCCGAGCACGCCGGCGATGACGGCGCGGTGGTCCGCGTGGGCTTGTGGCTGGCGTGCATGACCGCGGTGACCCGGCCGGCCACGGCGCTGATGTAGCGGAAGATCGTGATGAAGATCTTCAGGTTGGGGTTCATCCGATGCCTTTCGTCGGGTGGTGCGGGTGGTGGTGCGGGGCCCTCAACGGGCGGCCCGCGGTCCGCGCTCCGCGGGTGCGGTCGCGGCGGCGGTGAGGCCGAGCGGCATCACCCAGGCGTCCGGGTCCGACCGGAATCGGTTCCAGCGGTCCGCGGCGAGGGCGAGTTCGGCCAGTGAGAGGACGCCCCGGGCCACCAGCGGCTCCAGCCGCTGCGGGCCGCCGGCCGCGCGCCGTGCACCACTTCGCCGGCCAGGAGGACGACCGCGACGCGCTCTGGCAGGGCTGGCTCGACGCCGGCTACACCGTGGAGGGCATGTACCACCTCTCCCCCAGCCACGGGCTGCGCGCCGAGCGCGAACTCTCCACCCCGGAGCGGGTCAACATGCCCGCCGCCTACCGGGCCGCCGTGGACCCGTCCTTCTCCGGCCTCGCCGAGAACTTCCGGCGCACCCACGGCCCGGGCGGCTCCTTCGTCGACCCGTCCACGCTGACCGGCGCGTTCGGCGTCATCAACCCGCTGCGGCGCGGCCGCTGACCGGCCCCGGAGCCGCCGCACCCCGCTCCGGTGGCGGGGCGCGGCGGCACCGGGAAGGGTGGGCGGGAGTGTGGCCCCGTGCGGCACGGGGCCGGACCCGCTCCCAGGGAGGCACGATGCCCGAGGTAACCACCCGCTACCGGCCCGGCACCCCCTGCTGGGTCGACCTGATGGCCAAGGACCAGCAGGCCGCCCTCGACTTCTACCGCGACCTGTTCGGCTGGCAGGGCGAGGTCGGCCCGGCCGAGTTCGGCGGCTACGCGATCTGCTCGCTGAACGGCCGCCCGGTGGCCGGGATCGCCCCGCAGATGGCCCCCGAGGGCGAGCCGCTGCCGCCCGTCGTCTGGACGACCTACCTGGCCTCCGACGACGCCGACGCCACCCTCGCCGCGGTCAACGCCGCCGGCGGCACCACCCTGATGCCGGCCGTGGACGTCGGCGACGTCGGCCGGATGCTGGTCGCCAGCGACCCGACCGGCGCCGTCTTCGGGGTCTGGCAGCCCGGCGAGTTCTTCGGCGCCCAGGTGGTCAACGAGCCCGGCGCGCTGACCTGGAACGACCTGCACACCAGCGACGTCGACGCCGCCTCCGCCTTCCTCCGCTCCGCGTTCGGGGTGGAGACCGCCGCGATGGAGGGCATGCCCGGGTACCACGGCATCCACGTCGACGGCCGGGCCGTCGGCGGCGTCGTCGGCCTGCAGGACGACCCGCCCGGCACCCCCTCGCACTGGCGGGTCTGGTTCGCCGTCGACGACACCGACAGCACCGTCGACGCCCTGGTGAAGGCCGGCGGTACGGTCCTCGCCCCGCCGTCCGACGGCCCGGCCGGCCGCTCCGCCCTGGTCGCCGACCCGCAGGGCGCCGCCTTCGCGGTGATCACCGTCCCCTGAGCCGCGCCGACCGCCGACCGCCGGTGTGCCGCCCGCCCGCGCCGTCCCAACACGCCGGGCGCGAATGGGCGGCATATCCGCGACCGCACCGGCAAGACTTGCAGCCATGCTGGGGCTTCCGGACGACATCCACGCCTTCCTGTTCGACCTCGACGGCGTGCTGACGCAGACCGCGACCGTGCACGCCGCCGCCTGGAAGGACATGTTCGACACCTTCCTGCGCGCCGAGGCGGACCGCACCGGCGCACCCTTCGTACCCTTCGACCCGGTCGCCGACTACGACGAGTACGTCGACGGCCGGCCCCGGCTCGACGGCACCCGGGCCTTCCTGGAGTCCCGCGGCGTCCACCTGTCCGAGGGCGACGAGCAGGACGCCCCCGGCACCCGCACCCTCCGGGGCCTCGGCCGGGCCAAGAACGACACCGTGCTGCGGATGATCCGCGAGCAGGGCGTCGAGCCCTACCCCGGCTCCGTCGCCTACCTGCACCGGCTGCGCGACCTCGGCCTGCCGCGCGCCGTGGTCTCCTCAAGCGCCAACTGCCGGGACGTGCTGCGGGCCGCCGGCATCGACGGCCTCTTCGACGTGGTGGTCGACGGCGTCACCGCCCACCGCGACCACCTGGCCGGCAAGCCCGCGCCCGACACCTACCTCGCCGCCGCCCGGGCCCTCGGCACCACACCCGAGCACGCCGCCGTCTTCGAGGACGCGCTGGCCGGCGTCGCCTCCGGCCGGGCCGGCGGTTTCGGCACCGTGGTCGGCGTCGACCGGGTCGGCCAGGCCGGGGAACTGCGCGCGCACGGCGCCGACATCGTCGTCCGCGACCTCGCGGACCTCCTCCCCGACGCGCCCGGGGAGGAGTGGTGACCAGCCAGGACACCTTCACCGTCGACCCGTGGGGCGTGGTCGAGCACGGCCTCGACCTGGCCGGCCTGGCCCGCGCCGAGTCCGTCTTCGCCCTCTCCAACGGCCACATCGGACTGCGCGCCAACCTCGACGAGGGCGAACCGCACGGCCTGCCCGGCACCTACCTCAACGGCGTCTTCGAGCTGCGCCCGCTGCCCTACGCGGAGAGCGGCTACGGCTACCCGGAGTCCGGGCAGAGCGTCATCAACGTCACGAACGGCAAGATCATCCGACTGCTGGTCGACGACGAGCCCTTCGACCTGCGCTACGGCGACCTGCACCAGCACCAGCGCAGCCTCGACTTCCGGGACGGGGTGCTGCACCGCACCGCCGAGTGGACCTCCCCCGCCGGACGGACCGTCAAGGTCTCCTCCGCCCGCCTGGTCTCGCTCACCCAGCGCGCCGTCGCCGCCTTCGACTACACCGTCGAGGCCGTCGACGGTCCCGTCCGGATCGTGCTCCAGTCCGAACTGGTCGCCAACGAGCAGCTGCCGGACGGCGAGCGCGACCCGCGGGCCGCCGCCGTGCTGGAGGCGCCGCTGGTCGCCGAGGCGCACGAGGCGATCGGCACCAAGGCCGTCCTGGTGCACCGCACCCGCTACAGCGGTCTGCGGGTCGCCGCCGGCATGGACCACATCATCGAGGGGCCCAAGCGCTTCGAGGCCACCGCCGAGGCCACCGAGCAGCAGGGCCGGATCAGCGTCACCACCGTCCTGCAGGCCGGCGAGAAGCTGCGGCTGGTCAAGTTCGTCGCGTACGGCTGGTCGGCGACCCGCTCGCTGCCCGCCGTCCGCGACCAGGTGGAGGCCGCGCTGACGGCCGCCCGCTACACCGGCTGGGACGGGCTCGTCGCCGAGCAGAAGGGCTTCCTCGCCGACTTCTGGGGCGGCAGCGACATCGAGGTCGAGGGCGACGTCGAACTGCAGCAGGCCGTCCGCTTCGCCCTGTTCCACGTGCTGCAGGCGGGCGCCCGCAGCGAGGAGCGGGCCATCCCGGCCAAGGGCCTCACCGGCCCCGGCTACGACGGCCACAGCTTCTGGGACACCGAGACCTTCGTCCTGCCGGTGCTCACCTACTGCCTGCCCTCCGCCGTCGACCAGGCGCTGCGCTGGCGGCACACCACCCTGCCGATGGCCCGTGAGCGCGCCGCCCAGCTCGGCCTGGCCGGCGCGGTCTTCCCGTGGCGGACGATCCGCGGCGAGGAGTGCTCCGGCTACTGGCCGGCCGGCACCGCCGCCTTCCACATCGGAGCGGACATCGCCGCCGCGGTGGTCCGCTACGTGCACGCCACCGCCGACGTCGAGTTCGAGCGCACCTGGGGCCTGGAACTGCTCGTCGAGACCGCCCGGATGTGGCGCTCGCTCGGCCACCACGACCCGGCCGGCCGGTTCCGCATCGAGGGCGTCACCGGCCCGGACGAGTACAGCGCCGTCGCCGACAACAACGTCTTCACCAACCTCATGGCGCAGACCAACCTGCGCGCCGCCGCCGAGGCCGCCACCCGGCACCCGCTGGAGGCCGCCGCGCTCGGCGTCGACACCGAGGAGGCGGCCGCATGGCGGGACGCCGCCTCCGCGATGTTCATCCCCTACGACGAGAACCTCGGCGTCCACCCGCAGGCCGACGGCTTCACCGACCACCAGCAGTGGGACTTCGAGAACACCCCGGCCGAGAACTACCCGCTGCTGCTGCACTACCCCTACTTCGACCTGTACCGGAAGCAGGTCGTCAAGCAGGCCGACCTGGTGCTCGCCATGCAGGTCCGCGGCGACGCCTTCACCGACGAGCAGAAGGCCCGCAACTTCGCCTACTACGAGCGCCTCACCGTCCGGGACTCCTCGCTGTCCGCCTGCACCCAGGCGGTCATCGCGGCCGAGGTCGGCCAGCTCGACCTCGCCTACGACTACACCGCCGAAGCCGCCCTGATGGACCTGCACGACCTCGGTGGCAACACCCGCGACGGGCTGCACATGGCCTCCCTCGCCGGGGCCTGCATCGCCCTGGTGGCCGGCTTCGGCGGTCTGCGCGACCGCGGCGGCCGGCTCTTCTTCCGGCCCCGGCTGCCCTCCGGGCTGCGCCGGCTCTCGTTCGCGCTGCGGGTCCGCGACAGCCTGCTGCGGGTCGAGATCACCCACGCCACCACCAGGTACACGCTGAAGCGCGGGCAGAGCATCCAGGTGCAGCACGACGGCGAGGTGCTGGAGGTGAAGTCGGGTTCGCCGGTGCACCGGCCGACCGTCGTCGCCGATCCACCGCCGGAGCGGTGCATCCAGCCGCCCGGCCGCGAACCGGCCCGGCGGCACCCGCAGGCCGGCGTGCACACCCAGCCGATCGAGCACCTGCCCGCGGAGTGACGCCGGGCGGTCACCCGTTCGCCGCCGACCGGGTGCCCGCCGCAGACCGCCGTCGCAGGGTGGTGGCGACCCGTGACCGGCGACGGAAGGGCGGAACCGTGGGCAGTGTGGCCGAACAGATGGTCGAGGTGCTCCGGCAGGCCGGCGTCGAGCGGGTCTACGGCGTGGTCGGCGACAGCCTCAACCCGGTGGTCGACGCGATCCGCCGCGCCGAGGGGATCTCCTGGGTGCACGTCCGCAACGAGGAGGCCGGTGCCTTCGCGGCCGCCGCCGAGGCCGAACTCACCGGCAGGCTCGCGGTCTGCGCCGGCTCCTGCGGCCCCGGCAACACCCACCTCATCCAGGGCCTCTACGACGCCCAGCGCAGCGGTGTGCCGGTGCTGGCCCTCGCCTCGCACATCCCGTCCGGGCAGATCGGCACCGGCTTCTTCCAGGAGACCCACCCCGAGCGGGTGTTCACCGACTGCAGCACCTTCTGCGAGATGGTCTCCACCCCCGGCCAGATGCCGCGGCTGCTGCGGGTCGCCGTCCAGCACGCGCTCGGTGCGCGCGGCGTCGCCGTGCTCGCCTTCCCCGGCGACGTCGCCGCCCTGCCCGCCGCAGGCCCCACCGGCAGCTCGCACTTCCTGACCGAACAGGCCGTCGCCGCACCGCCCTGGGGCCAGGTCCAGGCACTCGCCCTCGCCCTGGAGTCGGCCGCCACCGTCACGCTCTTCTGCGGCGCCGGCACCCGCGACGCGCACGAGGAGGTGATGAAGCTCGCCGACACCCTGCAGGCCCCGGTCGGACACTCGCTGCGCGGCAAGGAGTTCATCCAGTACGACAACCCGTACGACGTCGGCATGAGCGGGCTGCTCGGCTACGGAGCCTGCCACGAGGCGCTGCACGAGGCCGAGTTGGTGCTGCTGCTGGGCACCGACTTCCCGTACGACTCCTTCCTGCCGACCCGCCGGGTGATCCAGGTCGACCACGACGCCACCCGGCTCGGGCGGCGTGTCCCGCTCGAACTCGCCGTGCACGGCGACGTCTCCGCCACGCTGCGGGCCGTCCTGCCGCTGCTCGCCCGGCGCGGCGACCGCGGCTTCCTCGACACCATGCTGGAGCGGCACGCCAAGGCCCTGGAGACCGTCGTCGGCGCCTACACCCGGGACATCGAGAAGCACACCCCGATCCACCCCGAGTACGTGGCATCGGTGCTCGACGACGTCGCCGCCGACGACGCCGTCTTCACCGTCGACACCGGCATGTGCAACGTCTGGGCGGCCCGCTACCTCACCCCCAACGGCCGCCGCCGGGTGATCGGCTCCTTCCTGCACGGCTCCATGGCGAACGCCCTGCCGCACGCCATCGGCGCCCAACTGGCCTTCCCCGGGCGGCAGGTGATCTCGATGTCGGGCGACGGCGGGCTCGGCATGCTGCTCGGTGAACTGCTCACCGTCGCCAAGCACCGGCTGCCGGTCAAGACCGTCGTCTTCAACAACGGCGCGCTCGGCATGATCAAGCTGGAGATGCTGGTCAGCGGCTACCCCGAGTGGGAGATCGACAACGGGGACGTCGACTACGCGGCGATCGCCCGGGCCGCCGGCATCCCCGCCAAGCGGGTCACCGATCCGGCCAAGGTCCGCGAGGTGCTCGCCGAGAGCCTCGAACGCCCCGGCCCCGCACTCGTCGACGTGGTCACCGACCCCAACGCCCTCTCCATGCCGCCGAAGATCACCGCCGCCCAGCTCCGCGGCTTCGCCCTCGCCGCCGGCCGCACCGTGCTCTCCGGCGGCGTCGGCCGGATGATCGACCTCGCCCGGTCGAACCTGCGCAACATCCCGCGGCCGTAGCGCGGTCGGGCGGTCGGCCCGGAGGCACGGACGGGCACCTCGGTGTCAGCCGGCCGCGCGGGCGGCGCGGCCGGCCAGGGTGCGCAGGTGGTCGGCGAGCTCGGGGGGCTCGTGGACCTCGAACTCGCAGCCCAGGGTGATCAGTCGGACGGCCAGCCACTCCAGCGGGTCGGGTCGGCTGTGCAGGCGGCAGCGCTGCTCGTCGAGCGGCTCCAGGGTGCCCGCGGACGGGCCGAGCCGGCGGGCGGCCTCGTCGGCCGGCAGGTGCAGGGTGGCCACCGCGCGGTACGAGCGGGACGGTCCGGCGAGCCGGGCGGCGACGAAGGCGGCGGCGTCCTCGGCCGGCAGCTCGCGCGGGGCGCAGCGCAGCCCGGTCCGCTGCGGGTCGGCGATCCGGTCGACGCGGAACAGCCGCCAGTCGTCCCGGTCGGTGTCGTGGGCGACGAGGTACCAGCGGCGGCCGGCCGAGACCAGGCGGTGCGGTTCGACCCGGCGGCGGGTCCGGGCGCCGTCGCGGGCCCGGTAGTCGAAGCGGACCTGTTCCCGGGCGGCGACGGCGGAGGCGAGGAGGGCCAGGTCCTCGGGGTCGATCCGGGGCCCGTCCCCGGGCAGCATCGGGACGGTCGCGGTGTCGAGCGCGGAGACCCGGTGCCGCAGCCGGGACGGCAGCACCTGGACGAGCTTGGCCAGCGCCCGGACGGACGCCTCCTCGATCCCGTCGACGGCGTGCCCGGCGGCCGTCCGCAGGCCCACCGCGATGGCCACCGCCTCCTCGTCGTCTAGCAGCAGCGGGGGCATCGCGGTGCCGGCGACCAGCCGGTACCCGCCGACCGGCCCGCGGGTGGCCTGCACGGGGTAGCCGAGGTCGCGCAGCCGCTCGATGTCCCGGCGGACGGTGCGCGGGCTGACGTCCAGGCGGTCGGCGAGTTCGCCGCCGGGCCATTCGCGCGGGGTCTGCAGCAGGGAGAGCAGGGCCAGCAGCCGGGCCGGGGTGTCGGTCATGCCCCCGAGTCTGGCGCACATTGCGGACAGGATCCGGCCTAATCGGGCCCTAGCGTCGGAAGCGTTCCCGATGACTCCCGACGACCTCCCCGAGGAGCGGCCATGGCCCCCGAACGTTCCGACCGCAGGCGCTGGATCGCACTGGCCGTGGTGATGACGGCCAGTCTGATGGACCTGGTGGACGTCACCATCGTCAACATCGCCATGCCGAGCATCCGGGAGGAGACCGGCGCCTCGTTCAGCGCGCTGCAGTGGATCAGCGCGGGCTACGCGCTGGCCTTCGCGGTCGGTCTGATCACCGGCGGCCGGCTCGGCGACATCCACGGCCGCAAGCGGCTCTTCCTGCTGGGCATCGCCGGCTTCACCGCCGCCTCGGCCCTCTGCGGCTTCGCGACCGGGTCGGACATGCTGGTCGCCGCGCGGGTGCTGCAGGGCGCGGCGGGTGCGCTGATGGTGCCCCAGGTGCTGGCGATCATCCACGCGGGATTCCCCGCGGAGGAGCGCGGCAAGGTCTTCGGCCTGTTCGGCGCCATGGTGGGCCTCGGTGCGGTGACCGGCCCGCTGCTGGGCGCGCTGCTCACCGAGTGGGACGTCGCGGGCCTCGGCTGGCGGCCGATCTTCCTGGTCAACCTGCCCGTCGGCGTGGCCGGACTGCTGCTCGGCCGGATCTTCATCGACGAGTCGAAGGCGCCGCAGGCGCTCCGGCTGGACCTGGCCGGCGTGGCGCTGGCCAGCGCGGGTCTGCTGATGGTGCTGTACCCGCTGACCCAGGGCCGTGAGCTCGGCTGGCCGCTGTGGGGGTACGCCGTGATGGCGGCCGGGATCGCCGTGCTGGCGCTGTTCGTCCGTCACGAGCGGGCCAAGTCCCGCCGGGACGGCTCGCCGCTGGTCGAGCTCTCGCTCTTCCGGGTGCGCAGCTTCGCCGCCGGGATCGGCGTCCAGCTCGGCCACGGCACCGCCTGCGGCGTGTTCTTCCTGGCCTGGACGCTCTACATGCAGCTCGGCCTCGGCTGGAGCCCGCTGAAGGCCGGGCTCACCGGGCTGCCGTTCTCGCTGGCGGTCTCCACCGCCGCCGGGCTCTCCGTGCAGAAGCTGGTGCCGCGGTACGGCCGCGCGGTGCTGCGGGCGGGCGCGCTGGTCATGGCGGCGGGCACCGGGCTCTACCTCGGCCTCGCCGAGTGGCTCGGCACCGGCATCACCCCCTGGCAGATGGCGGCGCCGCTGGTGGTCATGGGCGCCGGCATGGGCCTGATCGTGGCTCCGCTGACGGACGCGGTGCTCTCCGAGGTGCCGCGCGAGCACGCCGGCTCGGCCTCCGGGCTGATCAACACGGTGAACCAGCTGGGCGTGGCGCTCGGCCTCGGCCTGACCTCGGTGGCGTTCTTCGGCGTGGTCGACGGGGCGGCGCCGGCCGAACTCACCGACGGCCGGGCGTTCACGGCCGCGTTCGCCGCCTCGCTCTGGTGGGTGGCGGGCGGCCTGCTGCTGGTGTTCCTGCTGATGGGGGCGCTGCCGAAGCGCCGCCCGCAGCCCGACGGGCAGGAGAACACCGGGCAGGAGGAGTCCGTGCGGCAGGAGGGCGAGCCGGCCCTGGCAGGCTGAGACCGCCGGCGGTTTGCCTCTGAGGCAAATTTCTTGCCCGGCAGGCACGGCGGGTGTGGACTGGTCGCATGACGGACGACCAGGAGGTCGCGGGCCTCGGCCCGCGACTGCGCGAGCACCGGCTGGCCGGGCGGCTGACCCTGGAGGGCGCGGCCGCCCGAGTCGGCCTCTCCCCAGCCTATCTGTCGCGGCTGGAGACCGGGCGGAGGCAGCCCTCGCTGCCCGTCCTGCTCGGTCTCGCCCGCGCCTACGGCACCTCCGTCTCCGGGCTGCTCGGCGAGCAGCCCGGAGAGCCCGACCCAGTAGTCCGCGGCGGCGCCATCGAGCCCGGCAGGGCCGGCGGCTGGGGCTACCGGCGGGCCGGCGCCCCCGGCCGCGCGATGCAGGCGCTGCGCGTCCAGGTGCCGCCGAGCGTGCAGGACGCCGTCGTCCGGGTGCACCCCGGCGAGGAGTGGCTCTACGTGCTGCGCGGGCGGCTGCGGCTCACGCTCGGCGAGGCGGTCCACCTCCTCGACGAGGGCGACTCGGCGCACTTCGACTCGCTCACCCCGCACTGCATCGCCGCCGACACCCCCGACGGGGTCGAACTGCTCTTCCTGCACACCCTGCTGCAGAGCCCCGGCGGCGAACTCTGCCTCGGCGACGCACCCCGGATCTGACCGACCACACCCACCAGGAGGACGGACATGAGCAAGCCCACCACCACCGACGCCGGCCGCCGCACCGACCGGCGGGTGCTGATCCGCGCCGCGATCTACATGGTCGCCACCCACGTCTTCGCCGGCTTCGTGATCCTGCTCTTCGAGATCGGTTCCCGGAAGAACGGCTGACGACCGGTCAGCCCCTCGGCTCAGAGCCGGATCAGCGTGCAGAGCGCGTCCAGGGCGGGCTCGAAGGCCCGGTCCGGCGGGGTGCCGTAGCCGATCACCAGGGACGGCGGGCGCTCCGGCTCCGGGCCCGCGGACGGGGTCCGACACCAGCCCAGGGTGTTCAGCGCCAGCCCCAGCCAGCCGGCCTGGCGGCGCAGCTCCTCCTCGTCCAGTGAGCCGGGCGGCAGCTCCAGCACCGCGTGGAGCCCGGCCGCGATGCCGGTGACCCGGACCTCCGGCGCCCGTTCCGCGAGCACCGCCACCAGCCGGTCGCGCCGCCGACGGTACTGCAGCCGGCTGCGCCGGACGTGCCGGTCGTAGGCGCCGGAGGTGATCAGTTCGGCGAGGGTCAGCTGGTCCATCACTCCGGACTGGCCGTCCGCCAGTTCCTTCCGGCGGGCCACCGGGCCGACCAGGGCGGCCGGCAGGGCCAGCCAGCCGATCCGCAGCCCCGGCGCCAGGCTCTTGCTCACGGTGCCCGCGTACACCACGCGCTCCGGGTCGAGCGCCTGCATCGCGCCGACCGGCTGCCGGTCGTAGCGGAACTCCCCGTCGTAGTCGTCCTCCACCACCAGCCCGCCGCTCTGCCGTGCCCAGGCGACCGCCGCGGCCCGACGGGCGGCCCGCAGCGGGACCCCGGTGGGGAACTGGTGCGCCGGGGTGAGCACCGCGGCCCCGGCGCCGGTGCCGGACAGCAGGTCGGTCCGGGCGCCGTCGGCGTCCAGCGGCAGGGCCGCGGTGGCCAGGCCCTTGGCGGTCAGCACCTCCAGCTGCGGCGGCAGCCCGTACTCCTCCACCGCGACCGTGCCCACGCCCTGTTCGCGCAGCACCTCGCAGAGCAGGCCGAGGCCCTGGGTGTAGCCGGCGCAGACCAGCAGCCGCTCCGGATCGGTCCGCACGCCGCGGACCCGGGCGAGGTAGCCGGCCAGGGCGCGGCGCAGTTCGATCCGGCCGCGCGGGTCGGTGTAGCCGAAGGCCTCGTGCGGGGCGGTGGCCAGGGCCCGGCGGGCGGCCGCCAGCCAGGCGGACCGCGGGAAGCGCGAGACGTCCGGGCGGCCCGGCATCAGGTCGTGGCGGACGGCGGGCGTGCGCGGCGCGAGGGCCGCGGGGGCGGGCACCGAGGGGGTGCCGCGGTCCGCCACCACCGTCCCCGAGCCCTGCCGGGAGGCCAGCCAGCCCTCGGCGGCGAGCTGGGCGTACGCCTCGGCGACGGTGTTCCGGGCGATGCCCAGGTCCCGGGCGAGCTCGCGGGAGGACGGCAGCCGGGTGCCCCGGGGCAGCCGCCCGGTGCGGACGGCCTCGCGCAGCGCGTCCTCCAGGGCGGCCCGCAGCCCGAGGCCGCGGGAGCGCCCCGCGGTCAGGTCGAGGTGCAGGTCGCCGCCGAAAGTGGCCCAGGATTCCATAACGCCAATGAACCACACTTGCGGGCCACTTCGCTCCTACGGTGGAGCACATGACGACGAACGACACCGCCTACGTCCCCGCCCCCGTCCAGCGGATCTCCCTGCCCGAGCAGGCCGCCGGCTTCTACCGCGCGATGATCGAGCTGGACCGCGCCGCCCGGGCCGGCATCGAGCCCGCGCTGGCCGAGCTGGTCAAGATCCACGCCTCGGCGATCAACGGCTGCGCGTTCTGCCTCGACATGCACACCACCGACGCCCGCAAGGGCGGCGAGCAGGAGCACCGGCTCGCCACCCTGCCGGCCTGGCGCGAGGCCCCCTGGTACACCGCCCGTGAGCGGGCCGCGCTCGCCCTGACGGAGGCGGTCACCCTGGTCAACCAGGGGCACGTGCCGGACGCCGTCTACGACGAGGCCGCCAAGCAGTTCGAGCAGCAGGAGCTCGCCCAGCTGATCGCCCTGATCATCGCGATCAACTCGTGGAACCGGATCGCCATCACCTCCCGGCTGAGCCCGGCCCCGAAGCAGGCCTGAGCCGCCCCCTGCCACCGCCCCTGCCACCGCCCCGGCCGGGCGCCCGGCCCGGCCGCGCGCCCGGCGTTCGTGTCCGAAATCCGCCGGACCGGTGCCCCGACGATCCGACAGGCTGGTTCCCATGACCGACACTCAGCAGCTCAGCAGGGCCGAACGCCTCCGCGACCTCCACCGCCCGGGCGACCCGCTCGTCCTGGCGAACGTCTGGGACGCCGTCGGCGCCCGGCTGGTGGCCGCCGCCGGCGCCCCGGCGATCGCCACCGCCAGTGCCAGCGCCTCCTGGACGCTGGGCGTGCCCGACGGCGAGGGCCTCGCCCGCGAGGACGCGGTGGCCCTGGTCGCCCGGGTGGCCCGGGCGGTCGACCTGCCGGTCACCGCCGACCTGGAGAGCGGCTACGGCGCGACCCCGGCGGAGGTCGGCGAGACCGTCGCGGCCGCTCTCGCGGTCGGCGCGGTCGGCGTGAACCTGGAGGACGGCACCCGTCCGGTGGCCGAGCACGCCGAGCGGGTGGCGGCGGCCCGAGCCGCCGCCGACGCCGCCGGGGTGCCGCTGTGGATCAACGCCCGCACCGACGTGTTCCTGCTCGGCCTCGGCGAGCCCGAGGACCGGCTGGAGGAGGCCGTCCGCCGGGCCAAGGAGTACCTGGCCGCCGGGGCGAGCGGCATCTTCGTCCCCGGGGTGCGCGACCTCGCGGTGGTCGAGGCGCTGGCCGCGGCCGTCCCGGCCCCGCTCAACGTGCTGGCCGGGCCCGGTGCCCCGTCGGTCGCCGAGCTGGCCGCCGCCGGGGTGGCCCGGATCAGCTTCGGTCCGGCGGCCGCGCTGGCCGCGTACGGCACGCTGCGGGACGCCGCCGACGAGCTCTACCGCACCGGCGGCTACGGCGGGTTGGCCACCTCGCTGACCTACGGCGAGGTCAACGGGCTGATGCAGCCCCGGCCGTAAGCCATCTCACAGTCCGTCGGGCCCGGTTCGGCACGGACCGGCCCGACGGCGCCCCTATATTTGAACTGACTGGTCAGTTCAAAAACGGGGGAGGGGCGCCATGGTCGACCGGAACACCACCGGGGCCGCCGTCCGCGCCGAGGCACTGTCACTGCGCGGCGCACGGGGCTGGGTCTATCGGGACGTCGGATTCGAGGCGCCACCCGGCGCCCTGGTCGCGCTGGAGGGCGAGGCCGGCACCGGCCGTACCTCCCTGCTGCTGACCCTCGCCGGCCGGATGCGCCCCACCGGCGGCACCGTCACGGTCGACGGCCTCGACCTGCCCCGGCAGGCCGCCAGGGTCCGCCGGATCGCCGCCCTCGGCCCCGTCCCCGGCGTCAACGAGCCCGACCCGGCGCTCAGCGTCGCCGCCCACCTGCGCGAGCAACTCCACCTGCACGGCCGCCCGTTCGCACCGCTGGTGCGCCGTGGCGCCGACCGGCGGGCCACCGACGCGCTCGCCGCCGCCGGACTCGACCCGGCGGCCCTGCCCGACGGGCTGCACACCCCCGCCCGGGAACTCGGCGCCCTCGACCGGCTCCGGCTCTCCACCGCGCTCGCCCTGATCGGCGCGCCCCGGCTGCTGTGCGCCGACGACATCGACGACCGCCTCGACGACGCCGGCCGCCGCGCCGCCTGGCAGCTGCTGCGCGACATCGCCGACCGCGGCACCACCGTGCTCGCCACCACCACCGACGCCGGACGCGCCGCCGGCCTCGCCGACCTGACCGCGCGCACCGTTCCCGCCGAAAACCCCGCGGAGACCGCCGCGGCACCCGAGGAGGAGGCCGCCGATGCGCGCGCTTAGCCTGGCCCGCCTGGAGTTCGGCCGCTTCTCCCGCGGCCGGCTGCCGCGCGCCGCGATGGCCGCCCTGCTGCTGCTCCCGCTGCTCTACGGCGCGCTCTACCTCTGGTCGTTCTGGG
Source organism: Kitasatospora sp. NPDC085879 (assembly GCF_040686255.1). Taxonomy (NCBI): domain Bacteria; kingdom Bacillati; phylum Actinomycetota; class Actinomycetes; order Kitasatosporales; family Streptomycetaceae; genus Kitasatospora; species Kitasatospora sp. NPDC085879. The sequence goes on from NZ_JBFBJZ010000012.1 coordinate 129,180, forward strand.
ACCCGTACGGCCGTCTCGACAAACTGCCGGTCGCCCTCGTCAACGAGGACCGCGCCGTCACCGTCGAGGGCGGCCGGGTCGACGCCGGACGCGACCTCGCGGCCAAACTCCGGCAGAGCCACACCTTCGGCTGGCAGGACACCACCGCCGCCGACGCCGAGAAGGGCCTCACCACCGGCCGCTACTACCTCACCCTCACCATCCCCGCCGGCTTCAGCGCCGGCATCGCCAGCAGCAACGGCGACCACCCCGAGCGCGGCACCCTGCAGGTGCGCACCAACGACTCCAACAACTACATCGTCGGATCGATCTCCCGGACGGTCTTCAGCGAGGTCCGGGCCGCGGCCAGCGCCAAGGCCTCCGCCGCGTTCTACGACAAGATCTTCCTCGGCTTCTCCGACCTGCACGACCGCACCCGGGAGGCCGCCGACGGCGCCGCCCGCCTCACCGCCGGCGCGAACCAGGCCCACGACGGCTCGGCGCAGCTCGCCGACGGCACCGCCCGCGCCAAGAACGGCACCGAGCAGCTCGCCGCCGGCGGCCGCGACGCCCGCAGCGGCGCCACCGACCTCGCCGCCGGCCTCGACAAGGCCAAGCAGGGCAGCAGCAGCCTCGACGACGGCATCGCCCGGATCGACGACAACCTCGCCAAGCTCACCACCGGAGCCCAGCAGGTCGCCGCCGGCACCCGCCGGCTCACCGACCAGGTCGACCCGCTGGCCCGCAAGATCTCCCCGCTGCTGCACACCTACCCCGAGGAGATCCGCACCGCCGCCCGGCTCACCGCCGACGCCGCCGACAAGCTCTCCACCGACCTGAAGGAGCTGCCCGGCCGCTCCTCGGCCGTCCTCGCCGACGCCCGCACCCTGTCCGCCCGGATCGACGCCTCGTACGCCCGGCACTGCCCGGGCGGCTCGCCCGCCCCCGGCCACGACGCCGCCGACTGCCGGACGGAGGCCGAGCTCTCCGACATCGGCCACCGCCTGGTCACCGCCGCCGAACGCGCCGACGCGCTGGTCCGCGAGGCGACGCCCGCGCTGGACGAACTCGCCACCCACGCCGACGAGGTCGAGAAGCTCGCCCGCAAGCTCGCCGACACCGACCTCGCCGCCGAGTTCGACGCCAAGGTCGCCGACCTCCACCGGCTCGACGACGGCGCCCACCAGGTCGCCGACGGCGCCGCCCGGCTCAAGCAGGGCACCGCGACCGCCCTCACCGGCATCCGCAGCCTCGACAGCGGCCTCGGCCGCCTCGACGACGGCGCCCACCGCCTCTCCGGCGGCATCTACCGGCTCTCCACCGGCATGACCGCCCTGGACAGCGCCACCGGGCAGCTCGCCGACGGCGCCGCCCGGCTCGACGACGGCCTCGGCACCCTCGTCGACGGCAGCAGCCGCCTCACCGCCGGCCTGCAGGACGGCGCCGGCAAGATCCCCGACTACACCGACGGGCAGCGCGCCGCCCGCACCGCCGCGATGAGCGACCCCGTCGCCCTCGCCCGCCAGGAGCTCAACAAGGCGCCCAACTACGGCACCGGCTTCGCCCCGTACTTCATGCCGCTCGCCCTCTGGGTCGGTGCCATGGTCACCTACATGCTGATGCGCCCGCTCGGCCCGCGCGCCCTCGCCGGGAACGCGCCGTCCTGGCGGGTCGCACTGGCCGGCTGGCTGCCCGCCGCCGCGATCGGCCTCGCCCAGGCCGCCGCGCTGCTCGCCGTGCTGCACTGGGGCCTCGGACTGGAGGCCGAGCGGACGGCCGGACTGATCGGCTACCTCGCCCTCACCGTGGTCTGCTTCACCGCCCTGATGCAGTGGATCAACGCCCGCTTCGGCCCGGCCGGCCGGCTGCTGGCGCTCGCCCTGCTGATGCTGCAGCTCACCTCGGCGGGCGGCACCTACCCGGTGGAGTCCAGCCCCGGCTTCTTCAACGCGATCCACCCGTTCCTGCCGATGACCTACGTGGTCGCCGGACTGCGCAGGCTGATCAGCGGCGGCGACCTCACCGCCGTCTGGACGGGCAGCGCCGTGCTCACCGCCTTCTGGGCCGGCGCACTCGCCCTCACCGTGCTGACCGCCCGCCGCCGCCAGGTCTGGACGCTCTCCCGGCTGCACCCCGAGCTCTCGCTCTGACACCGCGGCGAACCCGGTCCGGGCGCGCGGTACGATCCGCGCGCCCGGACCGATTCGTTCCCCACCCACCCTGCCCAGCCGTCGTCCCCCACCCACCCGGAAGCACCGCCATGAGCCAACGCCGCAGCGCGACCCGGCAGAAGCTGTACGAGGCCGCCGTCATCCTCATCGCCGAAAAGGGCTTCTCCGCCACCACCGTCGACGAGATCGCCGAGCGGGCCCAGGTGGCCAAGGGCACCGTCTACTACAACTTCGCCAGCAAGACCGAGCTCTTCGAGGGCCTGCTCAAGCACGGCACCGGGCTGCTCACCGACTCGCTCCGGCAGGCCGCCGAGGGCAGAGCGCCGCTGGAGGGCGTGGACGCGATGATCCGGGCCGGCCTGGTCTTCATCGCCGCCTACCCGTCCTTCGCGCAGCTGTTCGTCGCGGAGACCTGGCGCACCAACCGCGCCTGGCACGAGTCGCTGCGGATGATGCGCGACAGCGCCGTCGCCGTCGTCGCCGGGGTGCTCGACGAGGCCGTCCGGGACGACCTGCTCGCGGAGGACCTGGACACCCAGCTGATCGCGTCGGCGCTCTTCGGGATGGTGCTGGTGGTCGCCCTGGACTGGCTGGCCTTCCAGCCCGAGCGCAGCCTGGACGACGTGCACGCCGCCCTCGTCCGGCTGGTCCACGGCCGGATCACCCCGGCCTGACCGGCGGCCCGGCCCGGTGTCGCACCGGGCCGGGCCGCCGACGCGGCGTCGTCAGCCGATCCGCACCGGCAGCGTCCGGACGCTGTTGGAGACGAAGGACGCGATCGGCTCGGGGGCGGGCCCGTCCGCGGTGGCCAGCGTCGGGTAGCGGCCGAACAGCCCGCGCAGCGCGGTCTCCGCCTCCAGCCGGGCCAGCCCGGCCCCCAGGCAGAAGTGCGGGCCGTGCCCGAACGACAGGAGCCGGGAGGACGCCCGGGTGATGTCGAACCGGTCCGCCTCCGGGTGGTGCCCGCCGTCCCGGCCGGCGGCCGCGTACGAGGCCAGCAGTGCCTCGCCCGCCCGGATCACCACCCCGCCGACCTCGATGTCCTCGGCGGCGTAGCGCAGCGGGAACTGGCCCACCGGCGAGTCGTACCGCAGCGTCTCCTCGACCACCGCCGACCAGGTGGCCCCGCCGTCCAGCACCAGCCGCAGCTGGTCCGGGTGCGCGAGCAGCGCCCGCACCGCGTTGGTGATCAGGTTCAGCGTGGTCTCGTGGCCGGCCACCAGCATCAGCAGCAGGGTGCCGACCAGCTCCTGCTCGGAGAGCCGGTCGCCCTCCTCGCGGGCGGCGATCAGGTCGGAGGTGAGGTCGTCGCCGGGGTTCGCCCGCTTCGCCGCGATCACCGAGCCGAGCAGGGCGAACAGGCCCTGCTGCGCGGCGATCGCGGCCTGCGGGGTCGCGGAGCTGGAGACCAGGGTGTTGGAGAGTTCGTGCAGCTCGTCCTGCTGCCGCACGTCCAGGCCGAGGAGCTCGCCGATCACCTGCATCGGCAGCGGGTAGGCGAAGTGCTCGCGCAGATCGAATTCGCCCTTCAGATCGGCCAGTCCGTCCAGCAGCAGCTCGGTGCGGGCCTCGATCGCCGGGGCGAGCTCGGCGATCCGGCGCGGGGTGAACGCCTGGGTGACCAGGCCGCGCAGCCGCCGGTGGTCCGCGCCGTCCGCGGTGATCATGCCGGGCACCGTCACGAAGTTGAGCAGCGGCCAGCCCTCGGGTAGGCGCCCCTCCCGGAAGGTGGTCCACAGCTGCGCGTTCTTGCCGACCCGGGGGTCGGAGAGCAGCTCCTGCAGGGTGTCGTGGTGGGTTATCGCCCAGACCACCACCCCGCCAGGGAGTTCCACCAGGACCGCCGGGCCGGCTTCCCGGAGCCGGGCGTTCTCGGTGTGCTGGTCGCGTCCGAAGGGGTCGAGTCTGACGGGAGCGGGACGGGCGGCGGTGTCCATGCGGGCCTTTCGGACGCGGCGGCGGGACGGGGCGGGGTGAACGCGCTGTACAGCACGGGCAGATCGACCAGGGCACGCGACCAGGGCGACGGACGCCACGTCAGATCGGCGGCCGGCACCGCGAGCTGGAGGTCGGGCAGTCGGTGCAGCAGGGTCTCGACGGCGGTCTCGACGATCAGCCGGGCCGGGTGCTGGGCGGGGCAGACGTGCCGCCCGGCGCCCCAGGCCAGGTGCGCCCGGTTGCCGCCGATGCCGTCCGGACCGTGCACTCCCGGGTCCGCGTTGGCCCCGGCCAGGCCCAGCACCAGCATGTCGCCGGCGCTGATGTACTGGCCGCCCAGCACGGTGTCGCCGGTCGCCCACCGGCCGGGGAAGTTCTGCGTCGGCGGGTCGCGCCACAGCACCTCGTCCAGCGCGTCGGAGACGCTCAGCCGGCCGCCGGTCAGGGTGGAGCGGAACCGGCGGTCGGTCAGCAGCAGCCGCAGCGCGTTCCCGGTCCAGTTGATGGTGGTCTCGTTGCCCGCGACGAGGATCACCACCAGGTGGTGCACCGCCTCCTCGTCGCTCAGCCCCGCCTGGTGCGCCAGCAGCCAGGAGGTCAGGTCGGCGCCGGGCTGCTCGCGGCGGCGCCGCACCAGGTCGACCAGGATCGCCTGGAACTCGGCGTTCGCCCGTACCGACTTCTCGCTGCTGTCCACGAAGTGGCTGATCAGCTCGATCAGATGGGGGCCGGCCTCGGTGGGCAGGCCGAGCAGCTGGGTGAAGACCAGCAGCGGCAGCCGGCGCGCGTACTGGGCGATCAGGTCGGCGGTGCCGTCCGGGCCCCAGCTGTCGATCAGGGCGTTGGCCGCGGCCTCGGTGGTGGTGCGCAGCTGCCGGTGGTCGATCCGGGCCAGGGTGTCGGCGACCGCGGAGCGCAGCCGCTGGTGCTCGGCGCCGTCCAGGTTGAGCAGGGTGGGCCGCCAGGCGGTCATCGGCAGCAACCGCGAGTCGGCGGCCAGCCGGCCCTCCCGGGCGACCCGCCAGCGCCGCGAGTCCTTGGAGAACAAGGCCTCGTTGCGGGTGAGTTCGAGCAGCTCGGGGTAGCCGAGGACGAGCCAGGCCTCGACGCCCGGCTCCAGCTCGATCGGGGCGACCGGCCCGTGCTGCTCGCGGAGCCGGGCGTACAGGCCGTGCGGGTCGGCGGCGACCGCCGGGCCGTACAGCGCCGCGGGACGGCCGCCGGCCCGGTGCATCGGGCAGCCGGGCGGCGGCCCGGTCTCCGGCAGGGGGGTGGTCATGGCTGGAGCTCCAGTACGGCCGTGGCGTGCAGGTGGGCGACGAAGTCGATCAGCACGTCGTACGCGCCCTGCCGGTCGCGGGCGTCGCAGTGCAGGATCGGTACGTCGGGCAGCAGGTCGAGCGCCGCGCGCAGCTCCTCGTCGGAGTGGCGCACGGTGTCCGGGAAGACGTTGACCGCGACCGCGAACGGGATGCCCTGCTCCTCCAACTGGCCGAGCACGTCGAAGCTCTCGCCGATCCGGCGGGTGTCCACCAGGGCGATCGCACCGAGTGCGCCACGTGAGAGGTCCTCCCACAGCGGCCAGAAGCGCTGCTGGCCGGGGGTGCCGAAGAGGTAGAGCGCGAGCTTCGGGCTGAGCGTGATCCGGCCGAAGTCCAGGGCGACGGTGGTGGTGGTCTTGCCGCTCCGGCCGGTGAGGTCGTCGATGCCGACGCCGGCCGCGGTCATGGTCTCCTCCGTGCGCAGCGGCGCGATCTCGCTGAGCGAGCCGACCAGGGTGGTCTTGCCGACCCCGAACGGCCCGGTGACGAGGACCTTGACGGCGCCCTGCACGGTGGACGGCAGATAGGACGGCTCAGCGGAGTTGGCGGAGGCCAACGAGTACCTCCTCGAGGAGCGCGGTGGGCAGGCGCTCGGCCTGCGGGACGTCCGGCGACCGGTGGACGGCCGTCGCCGGGGGCAGGACCTGGACGGCGCCGAGGTCCCACAGATCGCCGACCAGCACCTTCACCACGCTGAGCGGCAGGCGCAGATGGGCGGCGATCTCGGCGATCGCGAGCAACTGCCCGCAGAGCGCCAGGATGCGCTGGTGTTCCCGGTTGAGCTCGGCCTCGCCGGTGTCGGCCCCGCGCACGGTGGAGACCAGGCTCTCCAGCGCGAGGACGTTCCGGCTGGGCCGGCTCCGGCCGCCCGTGATCACGTACGGCCGGACCGGGCCGCTCACCGCGCGTCCCCGGCCGCCTGCTCGATCCGGGGCGGACTGGTCAGGTGGGTGCCGATCCGCTCGACCAGCACCTGCATCTGGTAGGCCACCAGGCCGGCGTCGACCGCCTCGCCGGTGACCACCGCGAGGTGCGCGCCGGCGCCCGCCGCGACGATGAACAGGTAGCCGCCGCCGTACTCGACGACGATCTGCCGGGTCGCGCTGCCGGGCCCTCCGAAGCCCTGCGCCACGCCTCGGGCCAGTGACTGCAGCCCGGAGCAGGCGGCGGCGAGCCGTTCGGCGTCGTCCCGGCCGATCTTGGCACTGCGGCCGATCTCCAGGCCGTCGTTGGACACCACGACGGCGTGCCGTACCTCCGGCACGGAGACGATGTCCGCGAGAAGCCAGCCGAGGTCAGGGTTGGTGGTCATAGAACTCTCCTGCGCGCAGGGGGTGTTGGGGGGAAGCGGGAAGCGCCCCGGTCGGCCCGGGGGTGGGCGTGGCCGGAGTGCCGTGCTGCTGGTCCTGCTGGTGCTGCGGGTTCTGCGGATCGTGCCGGTCCTGCTGGTCGTGCTGGTCCTGACGGTCACTGCGGGCGAGGCCGGTGGCCGAGCGTCCGCTGGCGGTGCCGGCCTGGAAGAGCGCCATGAAGGCCTGCGCCTCCCGGGCCGAGCGCGGCGGCACGGCGCCGCCGGCACCGGGCTGCCCGGCGGCGTGCCGCCCGGCCGCAGCGGCGGGCCGGCGGCGGTTGGTACGGCGCGGCAGGGTGCCGGGGGCGGGCGCCTCCGGCACCGCCGGTTCGGCCGGGGCAACGGGCCGTTCCTCGGCGGGCGCGACCGCGGCCCGGACGGCCGGTGCGGGCGCGGCCGGGACGGGTGCGGCGGCCGGCGCCGCAGGGACGGCCGCGACCGGCGAGTGCGGCAGCGGCTCGGTGAGCAGCGCGTTGGGCAGCAGGACGACCACCCGCACACCGCCGTACGGCGAGGGCGCCGAACTGAGCGTGACCCGGAAGCCGTACTGCTCGGCCAGCCGCCCGACCGCGGCGAGGCCCAGCTGCGGCACCTCGCCGAGCCGGGACACCTCCAGCCCGCCGCCGCCGCTCAGCGCGGTGGCGGCCTTCTCCACCGCGCCCTCGGGCATGCCGACACCGGCGTCGTCGATCTCGATCACCGCACCGTTGTGCACCGGCATCAGCGTGACGAACACCTGGGTGCTGGGCGGTGAGTAGCGGGTCGCGTTGTCCAGCAGCTCGGCCACCGCGTGGATCAGCGCCTCGGCGGCGGCACCGACCACCGCGGTCTCCAGCCGGCTGCGCACCACCACCCGCTGGAACGGCAGGATGCGCGACTGCGCGCCCCGCACCACGTCCTCCAGCGCGACCGGCTCGGGCCAGTGGCGGCCGGCCCGCGCGCCGCAGAGCACCGCCAGGGTCTGTGCCAGCCTCGCCTGTTGGGCCGCGGCGTGGTCGGCCTTGAGCAGCCCCTCCAGCAGGACGGGGTCGTCGTGGGTGCGCTCCATCTCGTCCAGCCCGGCCTGCTGGTCGTGGGCCATCACCAGGATGCGGCGGGCGACGCTGAGGAAGGCGCGCTGGGTGCCGGCGGTGAGCTCCTGCTCACGCTGGACGGCGGCGCTCTCGGCGGTGCGCCGGGCCAGCTCGCCCGCCAACCGGCCGCGCAGGGAGTCGAGTTCGTGCTGCTGATCGTCGAGCCGGCGGCGCAGGGTGCGGGTGACGGCCCGGTACCTCGCGGCGGTCAGAACCGCGGGGACGGCGAGGACAACGGCTGCCGCTGCGCACCACTGAGACATCGTCACGCGGCGAATTCTAGGATGATGATCCTACGTATGTGTGAACAGATCACCGGATTGATGATTTGAACGCGTCAAAAAGCGGGATTTCGGCATGACGCCGCGTCAATCCGTCACTGGCCGTCCACTTCCCCGTACGGCTCCTGGACCCGCGCCGGCACCGGCCGCAGGGTGCACAGGCCGCGGGCGACCGCGAAGGCCCGGCGCAGCGCGGCGAGCCCGCCGGCCGGCGGTGCGTCGGCGGCCGGAACGACCGGCGGCTCGACCGGCGGGCGCTGCCCGGGGATGAGTCCGGTGGCTGGCGCGGTGCTTCTGGCCGTCTTCGTCATCTCTCCACGTCCTCCGTGTCCCTGCCGGGCGCCGCCGGGCTGCCGCGCACCGTCCTCCACCACCCGGCCTACCCCGTCCGACGGCCTCCGCTGTCCGGATTCGGTGACAGAGCTGTCCCGGAACCCGCCCCGGCCGTCCCCCGCGCCGGCGTTCACCGGGTGTGCTCCACGGCGATCATCGTGCCCTGGAGCAGCGCGACCTCCTTGCCGGGGATGCCACCGCTGACCGAACGGACCTCCGCACCCACGACGGTGATGGTGCGCCCGCTGCGGACGACCGTGCCGGTGGCGCGCAGCCGCTCACCCACCCCGGGGCTCAGCAGGTTGAGCTTGAACTCCACGCTGAGCACGTCCTTGCCCTCGGGCATCAGGGAGAGCGCGGCCGCCCCGGCCGCCGCGTCGGCGAGCGTGGATATCGCGCCGGCGTGCACGAAACCGTTCTGCTGGGTCACCCCGGGCCGCACCGGCAGGTCGAGCACCACCCGGCCGCGGGCCAGCTCGACGATCTCCACCCCCAGGGTCGCCAGCAGCGGCTGGCCGGTGAGATTGCTGCGGAGGCGGTCGGTGACGGTGTCCATGGCGAGGTCCTGGTGCGAGGGGCGGGGTGCCCCAGCACCTTCCGCCGCCGACCCGCCCCGCGTCAACCCCGGTCCCGGCGGCCCCGGACAGCACCGAGGCCCGCGCCGGTCGGCGCGGGCCCGTGGAGGTGGGGGCGGGCGGCGGCGGCCGCCCGGGCTCAGGTGAGGTCGGCGTCCTCGACCGGCAGCTCGGCCGCGGTGTCCGGGAGCTCGGTGCCGGTGACCGTCCGGCCGTCTCCGGTGCGGTGCTGCGACCCGTCGGCGTGGGCGCTCGGAGCGGTCAGCGAGGCGACGACGCCGACGGCGAGCGAGGCAAAGGCGAGCATGCTGCGCTTCTTCATGCCCTGCACAACGCGCGGGACGCCGCCGGGTCACGGTCGTTCAGCGCGGCCAGTCGCGCAGACCCGCCACCAGCACCCCGGTCAGCCGCTGCCGGGTGGTCGCCGGGTCCTCGGCGAGCCGGAAGCCGCCGGCGGTGCTCAGCGAGGCGAAGCCGTGCGCCGCGGCGCGGACCGTCCGGGCCGCGTGGACCAGCTCGGAGCCGGTCAGGCCGTACCCCCGCAGCACCGCCAGGATCACCTCGACCAGCCGGCCGGCCGCCGCGGTCAGCTCCGGGTCGTCCTGCGGGGCCTGCGGCAACGCCGCGTACCGGTGCGGATGGCGCACCGCGTAGTCGACGTAGGCGTCGATCAGCGCGGCGAGCGCCTCGTCCCCGCCGCGGCCGAGCACCGCGCCCGACAACCGCTCGGTCAGCTCGCCGGTCACCCGGACGGCGATCAGCCCGCGCAGCTCGCCCAGCCCGCCGGAGACGTGCTTGTAGAGCGAGGGGGTGGCCACGCCGGCCCGGCCGGCCACGGCGGCCAGGGTGAGGGCCTCCGGGCCCTGCTCGTCGAGCAGCCCGAGCGCGTGGTCGACGACGGCGGCGGGGGTCAGACCGGCCCTGGGCATCAGGTGACCTCGTTCACTTCGGTCAGGAAGGGCAGCAGGGCGTCGGCGGTGGCCTGCGGGTACCCGGCCATCGGGTAGTGGCCGCCGCCCTCGATGATCACCTTACGTCCGCGCAGCGCCTCGGCCTGCCGCTCGGCGAGCGCGGCCGGGTCGGGGAAGTCGGGGTCGCGGCTGCCCATCACGACCAGCGCGGGGCAGGTCACGCCGGCGCCCCAGCCGGTCGGCGCGGATTCGCCGCGGACGTAGCCGCGGATCGCCGCGCGGCGGCCCGGCCGCTTGAGCGAGGCGACCAGCCGGGCCCGGTACTCGTCGAAGTCGGCCGGCCGTGCGGTCGGGAAGTAGAGCTTCTGCGCGGCGCCCCACAGTGCCGGGAACCACGTGACGGCCGGGCCGAGCAGGCCGACCATGGCCCTCTGCAGCAGGGTGGGCGGGAAGTTCTCGAAGAAGGCGTCGATCAGGACGATCCCGGCGACCCGCTCCGGCGCGTCCGCGGCGACCCGCACCACGGTGGCGCCGGTGTACGAGCTGCCGACCAGGACGGCGCGTGCGATGCCCAGGTGGTCGAGCAGGGCGCGGACGTCGCCGGCGATCGCGGTCGGCGAGTAGTCGTCCCACGCGGTCGAGGACTCGCCCATGCCGCGCAGGTCCATGGTGACCACCCGGTGTCCGGCGGCGGTGAGCAGCGGGTGCAGGTGCCGGTAGGCCGCCCGCAGGTCGAGCATCCCGGGCAGCAGGACGACCGGGACGCCGGCACCCCGCTCCGTGTCGTCGTACGCCAGCCGGCCGCCGGGAACGTCCAGGTGACGGGTCTGCGGGGCGTGCTGGGTGTCGTTCACGGCCGGCCTCCTTGGCCTCGCTGACGCGGCTGATTGCCCGTAGCCATAAAGCTAAGGCTAATAGCCATAGCTGTCAAGGAGGTGGATGCGGCCTGCGGTACCGTGCCGCCGGACCGAGACCGGACCGAGAGTCGAGAGACCGGAGGCGTCATGCCCTTCATCACCGTCAAGCAGCTGGCCGGCCGCACCGAGGAGCAGCGCGCCGAGATCGCCCGCGAGCTCACCGCCGCCTACGCCCGGGCCACCGGAATGGACCCGGCCAACGTCTGGGTGGTCGTCGAGGAGGTCCCGGCCGAGAACTGGGCCGCCGGCGGCGAGACCTTCGCCGCCAAGCGGGCCCGCGCCGCCGCCTCCGGCAGCTGACCGCCGCGACCGGTCAGAGGCCCTCCGTCCGGAAGGGGTCGTGCTCGGCCAGCAGCTTCTCCAGCCTGGCCTGGTCGACCCGGGAGACCAGGTCGCCGGCGTCCTGGCGGTCGCGGACCACCTTGGCCAGCGTGAACGACGACGTGATCACGTACAGCAGGGCGACCGCCAGGAAGGCGCGCATCCAGGCGTCCACCGGGAGGCGGACGATCCCGATCGCCAGGGCGGCGGTGGCGAGGGCGAAGGACAGGACGGCCTGCACGTAGTACGCGGCCGTGGTGCGGGGCTGCATCGGTGCGCTCATGCTCTGCAGGGTCCCGGAGCCGCGGCGGGCTTGCATGAGTACGGATACTCACTCCGGAGTGTCCGATCACCCTCCGTCAGGGGCCGTTTCGCAATCCATGGCAAATAGCCCATTTCGCCCGCAGCCCTTACGAATCCACCTCCGCAGACGCTTGGAATCAAGGCGGGCACGGCATTAACGTTTGATAACGCAGCGCGGTCGGCAACGCCGTACCGACACGGCACCGTGCGCGTGTCGCTCAATCCCGCGGTCTGCCTTCGCCGGTGGCCCCGGGAACCGGGGAACCACGTTCCTTGGGGTGAATCGGCAGGGCCGGTGGCCCAGCCGTAGGAGACCTTCCTGCTCCGAACCCGTCAGCTAACCCGGTCGGCGAGAGGGAAGGAAAGGAGTGCGCCCCGTGGCGTCGACGCACTCGGCGGACCCCACCGCCGCAGCCACCCAGCTCCTCGACCACCCCTGGGACCAGGCCGACCAGGCCCGCCACCGGGTACCCCGCCAGACCAGGAGCGGCAGCCCGCTGCTCGGCGTCACCGCCACCATGGCCGCCACCCTCGGCGCCGCCGGCATGACCGCGGCCGCAGCCGGCCCGGCCGCCGCCGCCGAACCCGCGGTGACCGCCCCCGACCAGGCGGCCGACGCCGCCGACCCGGGCCTCGCCCTCGCCGCCCGCATCCAGCAGCAGGCCGACCACCGCACCGCCGCCGACGAGGCCGCCCGCCTCGCCGCCGCCCAGGAGGCCGCGGCGCGCCGCGCCGCCCAGGCCGCGGTGGACGCCACCGCGCTCGCCCTGCCGACCACCGGCTACACCCTCGGCGCGCAGTACGGCCCCACCGGCCACTGGGCCCACCTGCACACCGGCCTCGACTTCCAGGCCGCCACCGGCACCCCGGTCACCGCCGTCGGCAACGGCACCGTCACCTCGGCCGGCTGGGCCGGCTCCTACGGCTACCGGATCGTCGAGACCCTGCCCGACGGCACCGAGATCTGGTACTGCCACCTCAACCGGCTCGCCGTCACCGACGGCCCGGTCGAGCGCGGCACCGTCCTCGGCGCGGTCGGCGCCACCGGCAGCGTCACCACCCCCCGCCTCCACCTGGAGGTCCGCCCCGCCGGCGGCGCCCCCGTCGACCCCCTGAGCTGGCTCCGCTCCCACGGCGTCCAGCCCTAGGCGCTCATCGAAGCGCCCCTACGCGTGGGCGTCCCCTTCCGGTTCCTGGCGGGCCGCGGCGTACGCCTCCAGTTCGGCGGTGCCCGGTTCGGGGGCCAGGTCCGGGTAGTCGGCCACCAGCAGGGCGGGCAACCCCGGGACGGTCCACTGCCCGCACAGCCAGAGCGCGACGTCCGCCACCACCTGCTCGAAGTCCTCGAACTCGCCCCGCAGCTCGTACGGCATCGGCTCGCCGAGCGCGGTCAGCGCCGCCAGGTTGCGGTAGCTGCGCTGCATCAGCCCGTACTCCAGCAGCCGCCGCGCGCCGTCGGTCGCCATCCCGATCGACAGCAGGTGCGCCTCGCCCCAGCCGAGGGCGGCGTCGGCCCCGGACATCGGGTCCAGCGCGCCGGTGTCGACCAGCGCCGCGTACGCCGCCGTCCGGTCCGCGGGCTCCAGCGCGCGGAAGCCGTCCAGCCAGGCCCGGACGGCGTCGGTGTCCGCGGTGTCCACCCCGTCCGCGCGCAGCAGCAGGGTGTAGAGCCGGGGCCAGGTGAGCAGCTGCGGCCGCCGCAGCAGCGTTCCCAGCAGCTCGCCCTGCCAGTCCGCCTCCGCGTGCAGCCGTTCCTGCCGTTTGGCGTTCAGCCGGCGAACCGCCCGCTGGTGGTCGATGAGCAGCCGCACGGCCGCGCCGTACGCGCCGGGGTCGCCGTCCGGCTGCACGTACAGGTGGAGCCGCTCGTGCAGCAGTTGTTCCAGTACCGCCGAGCCCAGTTCGGGCCAGCCGTCGTGCAGTGGCGCGCCGCTCAGCTCCAGCAGCGCCAGCACCTGCCGGGCCGCTTCCTCCGGCACCGTGGGCAGGCCCTGGGCGTCCGCCCAGTCGAGCAGCTCCTCGGCGCGGGTACGGGGGATGAGCTGCAGGTCTTCGTCGTTCACGCCGGTACCGTAACCGGTGCGGGGCCCGCAGCGCGGCATCCGGGGCCCGCGGGGTCAGGCCCGGGGTAGGGTCGGCGGCCATGACACCCGAACAGGTCCGGACGGTGCGCCAGGTCCGGTTGGCCGGGCCGCGCCTGGCGATCCGCGAGTTCCGGCTCGCCCCGGAGGACGTCCACGCCCTGTTCGCCGTGTTCGGCGACCCGGAGGCCGCCCGGTACCTGCCCTTCGAGCCGCGCGACGAGGAGGAGTGCGCCGACCAGATCGAGCTGTACCTCGACGAGGCCGAGCAGGACCCGCGCACCGTCTACCGGCTCGCCGTGACCCTGCGCGAGGAGGGCGACGAGGCCCCGCCGATCGGCAGCGCCGTCCTCGGCCTCGAAGGGCACCGCGCCGCCTCGCTGGGCTGTGCGCTGCGCCGGGACACCTGGGGCAACGGCTACGCCGGCGAGATCACCGCGCTGCTCTGCGGATTCGCCTTCGGGACGCTCGGCCTGCACCGGCTCGCCGCCCGGGTCGACCCGGCGAACACCGCCTCGGCCCGGGTGCTCACCCGGGCCGGCTTCCGGCAGGAGGGCCGGATCCGGCACGACCAGTTGCTGCGCGGCGCCTGGCACGACTCCCTGCTGTTCTCCCTGCTGGAGGACGAGTGGGTACGGCCCGCCGCAGGGGAGGGGTGGGGACAGCCCCACCCCTGACCCGCCGGTGGGCCGGATTACCCCGGGCGTCCGGCTCCGGCACCGTGGAACCGTCACTCCAGACGGACACCGAGGGGCCCCAGATGACCACCGCACCGCTGAACCCGACCACCGCGCCGTACCGGTCCGACGTGCCCGCCGCCCGGCGGCCCGGCTTCCTGCGGGCGCCGTTCGCGGCCGCCACCTACCGCGAGATCGGCTTCGTGCTGACCGGCCTGCCGGTCGCGATCGCCGCCTTCACCGTCGCGGTGACGCTCTTCTCGGCCGGCCTCGGCCTGCTGGTCACCGCGCTCGGCCTGCCGGTGCTGGCCCTGCTGCTGGTGCTGGCGCGCGGCTTCGGCTCGCTGGAGCGCCACCGCGCCCGCGTCCTGCTCGGCACGCCCGTGGCCGCGCCGGAGCCGGTCCGCCCGAAGCGCCCCGGCTTCTGGGGCACCGTCACCGCCCGGCTGGCCGACGGCGCCGGCTGGCGGGCGGTGCTGCACCAGGTGCTGATGTTCCCCTGGGCGGTGCTGAGCTTCGCCCTCACCGTGACCTTCCTGGTCACCGGCTGGGTGGTCGCGCTGTACCCGCTCTACCACTGGGTGTTCGCCCGGTACACCGACTGGCCCGGCTACCGGGTGTTCGAGTTCACCACCGACGCCGGCCGGCACCACGAGTACTACATCACCTCGCCCGCGCAGATCGCCGGCGTCTCGGCGGTGGGCATCGCCCTGGTGCTGCTCACCCCGCTGCTGGTCCGCGGGCTCACCGGGGTCAACCGGCTCGCCGTCCGCGGCCTGCTCGGCGCCCGCTGAGCGGCACCGGACACCCCTCTCCCTCCGGGCGTCCGCGGCCCCGGACGCCCGGATGCGGGCCGTCGCGGGCCGTGGTCCGATGAGCCCGTACCGTGCCCCGGCACCGCCCGTCCGTGAGGGAGCCGCCGTGCTGGTGACGTCCCGTCCGCTCGACGAGTACTGCGCGTTCTTCGGCCTCAGCCGGGCCGCGCTGCGCGACCTGCCCGGCCCGCTGCTGGACTGCCCCGGCGGCGCCGCCGGGCTCGCCGCCGAGGCCCGCGCGCTCGGCTGCCGGGTGGTCGCCGCCGACCCGCTGTACGCCGCCCCGCCGGCCGTGCTCGCCGGCCTCGCCCGCGCCGGGCGGGACGCGATGGCCGCCCAGATGCGCAGCACCCCCGGCCGGTACCCGGCGGCCCGCCACCTGCGGTACGACAAGTACCTGCGCAGCTGGGACCGGGCCCGGGCACTCTTCGCGGCCGACCGCGCCGCCCACCCCGACCGCTACGTGGCGGCCGAGTTACCCCGTCTGCCGTTCGCCGACGGCACCTTCGCACTCACCCTCAGCTCGTACCTGCTGTTCGCCTACCCGGAGCGGTTCGGCCCGGACGAGCAGCTGGCCGCCCTGCTCGAACTCGTGCGGGTGACCGACCCGGCCGGCGAGGTCCGCGTGCACCCGCTGCACGACGGCGCCGGCCGGCGCTGCCCCCACCTCGACGGGCTCCGCGCCGCGCTCGGCCGGCACGGCGTCACCAGCAGGATCACCGTGCTGAGGGCCGAGGGGCTGGACCGCCGGGTGCTGCGGCTGCGGGCCGCCCGCCGCCGTCAGGGGGCGGCCGGCTCCTCCGGCGCCCGCACCTGAGCCGGGATCGGCGGCACCTCGGCGCCCTCCGGACGGGCGTCACCGCCGCCCTCGCCCTCCTGGGCCGGCCCGCCGGGGGCGGGCACCTTGCGCAGCACCTCCTCCGCGACCGCCCGCCGCCGCGAGTAGGGCGGCACGTTCCGGGTGTTGCGGATCTTGTAGGCGACCGCCGCGCGCAGCGCCGCCCGCTGTTCGGCGGTCAGCTCCGGCCGGTCCAGCATCGCCTTGGCGGCGAGCAGGGCCTGCAGGAGCTCGAAGGGCGACAGGTGCCGGTCGATCGCCGAGACGACGAGGTCCAGGTTCTCCGGATCCGGCTTGCCCTGCAGCAGGGCGAGCGCCTGCACCCGCAGGCCCTCGACACCGGTCTCGAAGAGGTCCCGCACCTGCCGCGGGGTGAAGTTCAGTGACTCGGCGGCCAGCACCGTCTGGTTCACCGAGTCGGCGAGGGTCTGCCGGTCGGCGGCGGAGAGCGCCCGGGCGAGCAGCAGCCGGGTCACCAGCCAGCCCGAGAGGAAGCCGAGGACGGTGAAGTACACCGAGAGCGCCGCCGCGAAACCGGCCGCGCCCGGGCCGCCGCCGACCGCGGGGGCGAGGGCCTCGCCGAGCTCGCGCAGCCGCCGCGGCAGGGTGCCGATCTGGGTGAGGCCGGCGCCGAGCAGGATCTTGGTCAGCCAGTCGGAGACCTGCTCCAGGTTGGTGTTGGGCGCGTAGCTCGCGGTGGAGGTCGCCGCCTGGTCGTCCGGGTGGGCCGCCGCGCCGCTGGTCAGCAGCTTGGGGATGCCGAAGAGAAAGCCGAGCAGGCCACCGCCGACCGCGAAGGTCGCCGCGACCACCAGGCCGCCGCCGAGCGCCCGCATCCCGTGCTCGCTCGCCAGCGCGTGCAGCACCAGGCCGACCAGCCCGGCGCCGACCACCCCGGCCAGCCCGATCCGTACCGCCGGCACCGGCTGTCCACCGCGCTCCAGCTCCACCCCGAGCCACCCCCCCACCCCGGTCCCCTGTGGTCCGCAGTGACTGTAGCGGACCGCCCGGTCACTCCGGGAGGTCGCCGCACCGGCCGGGAGGGCGCCCGCACCGGGCCCGGACATGCAGACGGCCCGCGGGCTGCTTCCCCGCCGCCGGTCCGCGAGGGACCGGCGGCCGAGGCACCGGGGACGTACCGGTGAGCCCGCGGGCCGGGTGACTGCTTGGGTCTGCGCCTGCCGCCGGAGGCCGTCAGGCCCCACACACTGCACAGGCAGGGGCGGCTCTAGCGAGCAGCCACCTCACGCATCCTGGTGGTACTCAACTCAGGATCACCTCCTTTCAGTGTGCGGCCACCTTAGGCACGCGCTCCGGAGGAGGGCAACGGATTTTCCGGGTACCGCCAGTACCCGGATCGGCGGCCGGCGGGCCTCGGGCACGACACCGGAAACGGCACCGGACACGACGAAGGCCCGGCAGATGATCTGCCGGGCCTTCGTGCTACTGAGTAGCGGGGACAGGATTTGAACCTGCGACCTCTGGGTTATGAGCCCAGCGAGCTACCGAGCTGCTCCACCCCGCGTCGGTGAACCCAACACTACGTGACGGACGCACGGAAGGGAAATCCATTCCCCGCAGGGGTGCCGGTCACGCCTCCAGCGGTGGGCGGGCCGGCTGTCGGGAGCGCCGGGCGCGGGCCCAGACCGCCAGGCAGACCAGGGTGGCGAAGGCGGGCACCATGACCAGCCCGTAGATCAGCAGGAAGCCGTCCGTCCCCAGCCCGGCGGCCGCGTTCCACACCCCGTGCAGGCCGACCGCCGCGACCATGCCGACCGGCGCGGCGAGCCGGGAGAGCCAGCGGCGCCCGGTGGTCAGGGTGATCGCCACCCCGAGGCCGGTGAGCGCGGTGAACAGCGGGTGGGCGAACGGCGACAGCAGGGCCCGCAGCACGAAGGTGTGCACCGTGGAGTCGAAGTCGCGCAGCGTCGGCGGCTCGCCGAAGCCGATGGAGTCCAGCCGGGACTGCTGGTCGTCGGTGAAGGCGCGGCCCAGGTAGAGGGCGTTCTCGGTGAAGGCGAAGCCGCAGGCGGTGATCGCGCCGAGGACGAGCCCAGCGGCCAGCGTCCGCGGGCTGGACCGGGCCCGGGGGTGGGTCCGGCTGCCGGGGGCGAGCAGGATCGGCGGGCGGAAGTACGGCAGCGGCCGCAGGTGCGGCCGAATCCGGGGCAGCGCGGCCTGCGGCCGGCGCGGGCCGGGGACGGCGGGCGCCGGCCCGCCCTGCCCGGGCGCGTCGGCGAGCAGCGCGCAGCTGTGGTCCTGCCGGCAGCTGGGCCGCCGCCGGACGGGCAGCAGCAGGAGGAGGATCGCGGCGCCCTTGCAGAGCTCCTCGATCAGCGGGGTGGCGACCTCGGCGCCGAGCGTCTCGCCGCGGCTGCTGCCCTGGTGGGCGACCAGGAAGTCGCTGGCCCAGCCGTTGGCGAGCAGGGCCACCGTGGTGGCCGCGCAGGCGCCCCAGGCCAGACAGAACAAGGTGTGCCGCAGCGGTACCCGGGCGGTCTGATTGAGCCAGGCCAGCGAGCCGAGCACGAAGGGCAGCGGCAGCAGGGCGAGCCCCAGCCCGACGAGCAGGCCGGTGGTGCCCGTCTGCCGCTGCACCAGGTGAAGGATCAGCACCCCGCTGCCGGCCAGCGCGAAGGCCGCCAGCGAGGAGGACAGCGCCGGGTAGTGCAACGAGCGGTGCAGGGCCTCCAGCCGCGTCCAGAGCGGCAGCAGGCGGCGGACCGCGCCGGCCCGGGGCCCCGGGATGGTCCGGGTGCCGGCGGGGGTCGCGGGCGGTTCGTCGGCGGCAGTGCGGGCCGTGGTGCGGGGGGACGGGCTGCCGCTGGGCGGACGGCTCACCCGGAAAGCGTAGGCGACGCCTCCGGCGCAGGGGGAGCCCCCGGGACAATCCGTATACCCCGGATCACTCGGGGTGACGGCATGTCAGCTCCCGGTGGCGCAGGGTCGCCACCGGGGTGTGGCGGAGGTCGGCCGATGGCTCAGCGGCGACGGAAGAGCAGGTCGTGCACGACGTGCCCCTTGGCCAGGCCCGCCCGCTCGAACTTCGTGAGCGGCCGCCAGTCCGGCCGGGGCGCGTAGCCGGGCACGCTGCCGGCCGGGCGCTGCGCGGGCTCCAGCCAGCCGCTGCCGTCACCCTCGGGGTGCAGGTTCTCCAGCTCGGGCGAGGCGTCGAGCACGTCCAGCATCTGCTCCGCGTAGTGCTCCCAGTCGGTGGCGCAGTGCACCAGGGCGCCGGGGGCGAGCTTCGGCAGCACCAGCTCCAGGAAGTGCGGCTGGACGAGGCGCCGCTTGTGGTGCTTGGGCTTCGGCCACGGGTCCGCGAAGTAGACCCGCAGGCCGGCCAGCGAGGCGTCCGGCAGCATGTCGCGCAGCAGGATCACCGCGTCGCCGGCGGCGAGCCGGACATTGCTCGAACCGCTGCGCTCCAGCATCTGCAGCAGATTGCCGTGGCCGGGCGTGTGCACGTCCGCGGCGAGGATGCCGGTCGAGGAGTCGGCGGCGGCCATCGCGGCGGTGGTCTCGCCCATGCCGAAGCCGATCTCCAGGGTGACCGGCAGGTCGCCGAAGAGGGCCGTCAGGTCGAGCGGGGTGCCGTCGATCGCCAGGCCGTACTGCTCCCACAGCCGGTCCAGGGCGTCGGCCTGGGCGTTGGTCATCCGGCCGCGGCGCGGCTGGAAGCTGCGGATGCGGCGCTCCCGGTGCTGGGCCTCGGTGGCCTTGTGCGGGTACATCGGCGCCGGGTACGCGGCCGGGGCGGCGGAGAGCCGGGCGGACGGGGACAGCTCGGGGCTGGGGGCGGTGGCAGTCACAATCGCCCCAGTCTACGAGGATCCGTCGGCCGCCCGGCGTGGCCCGCGTCTCACCGCCGCCGCCCCGCACCGTGCCCGGCACCGACCGCTCAGCCGCCGGCCTCCAGCGCGGCGAGCGCCCGGCGGGCCACCTCCCGGCCGATCGGCAGCGAGGCGGTGGCGGCCGGCGAGGGCGCGTTCAGCACGTGGACGGTGCGCCGTGCCGAGGCCGGGTCGTCCGGGTCGAAGCCGGCGAAGGCGAAGTCGTCCAGCAGCGTGCCGTCCCGGGCCACCGCCTGGGCCCGCACCCCGGCCGCCGCGGGCACCAGGTCCTCGGCGGCGACGGCGGGCAGCAGCCGCTGCACCGCGGCGGTGAACGCCTTGCGGGACAGCGAGCGGTGCAGCTCGCCCAGTTCGTACCGCCAGTGCCGGCGGACGATCCGCCACGTGCCGGGGAAGAGCGCCGTCCCGGCGAGGTCGCGCGGCCGGACCGTGCGCCAGTCGTAGCCCTCGCGGGCCAGCGCGGGCACCGCGTTCGGGCCGACGTGCACGTCCCCGTGGATCCCGCGGGTGAGGTGCACGCCCAGGAACGGGAAGGCCGGGTCCGGCACCGGGTAGACCAGTCCGCGGACCAGTCCGCGTCGGTGCTCGGCCAGCTCGTAGTACTCGCCGCGGAACGGGACGATCCGCACCCCCGGGTCGTCCCCGGCCATCCGGGCCACCCGGTCGCCGTGCAGGCCCGCGCAGTTCACCAGCACCCCGCAGCGCAGCTCCCCCGCCGAGGTCTGCACGGTCACGCCGTCGGCACGGCGGGCCACCGCGCGCAGCTCGGTACCGGTGTGCAGCACCGCGCCCTTCTCCTCGGCGAGCCGCGCGTACCGGCGGGCCACCGCCGGGAAGTCGCAGATGCCGGTCGTGCCGACGTGCAGCCCGCCGACGCCGCGCACCTCGGGCTCGTGGTCGGCGATGCCCGCCGCGTCCAGCTCCGCCACCGGGATGCCGTTGGCCCGGCCCCGCTCGGCGAGCGCGGCCAGCCGCGGCAGTTCCTCCGCCGAGGTGGCGACGATCAGCTTGCCGGTGACCTCGTGCGCGATGCCCTGCTCCCGGCAGAACTCCACCATCTCGGCGGCACCGCCGGTCGCGTACCGGGCCTTCAGCGAGCCCGGCCGGTAGTACACGCCGCTGTGGATCACCCCGCTGTTGCGGCCGGTCTGGTGCGCGGCGAGATCCTGCTCCTTCTCCAACACGGCGACCCGCAGCCCGGGCTGCGCCCGGGTCAGCGCGTACGCCGTGGACAGCCCGACGATGCCGCCCCCCACCACCAGTACGTCGACGTCGTAGCGCACCTCGGCCCCTTCGCTCGGCTGCCCCCGCCGCAGCGATCGTGCCACGGCGCGGGCAGCCCGAGGAAGCAGCCGGGGGCGCGTGGAGGCAATTCCCCGGCCTTCGACCGGGACGTGCCCCCGCACGCCCCTCACGGGTTTCCCCGGAGGGCCCTACTGCTGCTCCCACGGCCAGTGGGCGTCGTGGCCGGCCTCCAGCAGGGGGATCAGTCGGAAGGCGGCGTCGGTCAGGCCGCCGAAGGTGTGCCGCCGGGCGGCGCCGGAGGGCGCGTGGCCCGCCCGGTAGCCGGCCAGGTTCCAGGTGTACACCGGGACCTGCGCCGGGACCGCGGCGAGAGGGTCGCCCTGCCAACCGCCGTACGCCTGCTCGTCGGTGACGATCACGACCCGGTCGTGACCGCGGTAGTGCTTCTGCACCGCCTTGGCCGTCTCGGTGCCGCCGAGGCTGCCGAAGCGGTCCAGCACCTTCAGCACCGACTCGCCGCGCCGCAGCGTGATCCGGCGGCTGCCGGTGCCGAACTCGACCAGGTCCGCGTCGGCGGCCCGCAGCGCGAGCGCCGTGCCGAAGACCGCCGCCGAGTCCGCCCGGTTGAGCTGCGTCTGCGCGCTCGGCCGGTCGAACATCGAGCCGGAGCGGTCGACCAGGACGAGCGTGCGGCCGGGCAGCACCGGGACGTTGGCCAGCGAGTGGCCGAGCGCCGTCTCCAGCGCGTGGCCCCAGCGCAGCGAGGGCGCGTGCCGGTACGCGGCCAGGTAGCGGAACGGGAACTGCCGGGAACGCTGCACCTCGCCGGGGTCGGAGATCCGCCGGGCGACCCGCTCGGCCACCGCGTCGGACACCCCCGCCTGGTCGAAGTTGCGCAGGTTGCGCACCAGCGCCATCGGGCCCATCGACGGGACGATCGCCTCCCAGACCGCCGCGTCCAGCGGACCCTGCAGCCAGCCGGCCAGCGCCTCCCAGGTCATGCCGGCCGCGGCCAGCCGCTCGGCGCCGCCCGGGCCGGTCACCACGGCGCGGCGCTGCTCGACCGGCAGCACCGTCAGCTCGCGGTGGGCCGCCAGCAGTGCGTCGCCGGCCGGCGGCACGGCCTCGTCCGGGCGGTGCCGGCGGTCCAGCGCGTACCGGAACAGCTCGCCCTGCCACGGCTTGCCGGGGTGCGGCGCGGGGTGCGTCAGCTCCAGGACGTCACCGAAGCGGAAGCCCTTGGAGGCGGTGTCGTACTTGAGCAGCGCGCGGCCGTTGTACAGCCGGCGCGCGGCGTCGGCGACACCCCGCTTGATCGGCTTCGGCAGCGCGCGCCCGTACCGGGACGTCCAGTACGCGAGCAGTTCGCCGGGCTCGTCGGGGCGCTGCAGCACCGCGTCGACGGCCTGCCGGGAGTACCCGGGCGCCTTCGCGTCGAGCCGGGCGCGGGTGAACTCGGCGGCGCCGACCAGCGAGGCGGTGCGCATCGCGGCGCCGTCCCGCAGCCAGCGCAGCAGGCCGAGCGTCCACTCCGGGTCGCTCACCGCGAGGGAGCGGACCAGGGCGGTGTACCGGTCGTCGCGGGCGCCGCCGCGCTCGTAGTAGGTGTCCTGGCCGACCAGGTTGGCGACGGCGAGCAGGAAGAGCTCGGACTTCTCGTCCCGCACGAAGCCGGCGCCGCCCGCGTGGTTGACGGTGCGCTGCCCGGTCGTGGTCACGGGCGAGGTCGGGACGGTCCGCGCACGGCGGAGGTTGAAGCGAGACATGGTGGATTCCCCCTGCGGGGAGGCATGCCGAGCCAGGGCGTCCGAGATCGTGCCGGCCACGCGAGCCGGCCACGGCGGAGGTGACGATTCAGGTGCTCTACCGGCTGAGCCACCGGCCGCGCTCGCGCACGGCCGTCCGGGACTCGAACCCGGGACCCCCTGATCCCAATGAAGTAACCCCCGCCTGCGCACCGGACGCCCCGGCGCGGTGCCTCCCGAGATCAAAAGTGGGTGCCGGCTCATTTCTTGGAGGAAGTAACCGGTCCTGCGCACCGGGAGGTGGCAGTCGTATGCACATGTAGGTGTCCAGAGAACCGAAGCGGCGGAGGTGACGTGTGCTGCTCTACCGACTGAGCTACACCGGCCCGAAAGCCGATGGCGGGACTCGAACCCGCGACCCGCCCATTAACAGTGGAAGTAACCCCTGCCTGCGCACCTGGACAAGGAAGACGTTAGCCAGCGGGCCACCGGGTGCGCACCCGAATATCCGCGGCGGCGTCAGGGCGAGCCGGCCAGCACCAGCCGCGCCCGCTCGGTCAACTCCCGTACCCGGCGCTCGTCCTGGTAGGGCTCCAGGCGGCGCAGCAGCTCCAGCACGTACTCCCGGCTGCGCTGCGAGGAGATCCGCCCGGCCACCTCCACCGCGCGCTCCCCGACCGCCACCGCCGCGTCCAGGTCGCCCGCCTCCGCCTCGGCCATCGCCGACACCACCAACCGCAGCGCGTGCGAGCGCACATAGCCCTCGGTCGGGCGGGCCAGCGCCTCCCGGGTGAACTGCCGCACCTTGGACGGCATTCCGAGGTCGCGGAAGCACTCCGCGGCGTCCGCCGCCAGCCGGTCGTAGGTGTAGAAGTCGATCCAGGTCGGGTCGGCGTCGCCGGCCCGGGCGCGGTCCAGTGCCCCCTCCGCCGCCACCAGCGCCGTCGCACAGGCCGCCGCATTGCCCGCTCTGGCCTGCGCCCTGGCCTCCACCAGGTGGAAGAAGCTCATCGTCCGGGCCGTCGCCAGCCCCCGGTTGCGCTCCAGCGCGGCCTGCGCGAGGTCCACCGCCTCCTCGGGGAAGTTCCGGTACACCGCCTGCAGGCTCATCGACGCCAGCACGTACCCGCCGAGCGGCACGTCGCCGGCCGCCCGGGCCAGGCGCAGCGCCTGGATGTAGTACCGCTGCGCCGCCTCGTGCTGCCCGGTGTCGAAGGCCATCCACCCGGCCAGCCGGGTCAGTTCGGCCGTCGCGCCGAACAGCGCCCGGCCCACCGCGTCGGTGTACGAGCCGAGCAGCAGCGGCGCCGCCTCCACCCGCAGGCACTCCGGCACCATCGACGAACGCCAGTCCCCGCCGCCGTACTTGGAGTCCCAGCGGCGGGCCTCCTGGGCGGCCTCGCGCAGCTTCGCCGCGTCCGAGTGGCCGACCCGGTGGCCGGAGCGGTCCGGCGCCGCGGCCTCGCGCGCCACCGAGCCGTCCGCCGGCGTGATCAGCCAGCGGGAGACCGGCGTCGCGTACGCGGAGACCGAGAAGGTGCCGGCCAGGCTGTCGCTCCAGCGGCCGCCGCCCGGCCCGCGCCGCAGGTCCAGGTCGACCCGCCACAGCTCGGTGGCGGACCGCACCGCCTCCGGCACCTCGCGCGGGAACTCCAGCCCCAGCTCCGGGGTCGGCTGGGTGTCGCCCAGACCGATCTCCTCCAGCGGCACCGGCCGGCCCAGCTTGCTGCCGAGCGCGGTCGCGATCAGGTGCGGCACCGGCCGCTGCGGCACCATGCCCTTGGTGACCCACCGCGCCACCGAGGTCTTGTCGTAGCGGAGCGTCAGGCCGCGCTGCGCGCCGAGGTCGTTGACCCGGCGGGCCAGGCCCGCGTTGCTGATCTGCGCGAGGGACAGGAGTGCGCCGAGCCGTTCGTTCGGCCCTCGTGAACTGGCGGTCATGGTGGCGGTGGCACCCCCTGGCGAGGTCCTGCGCGGAGGATGGCGCGCGTATTGCGGCCACCCGCTGCACCTAGCGTAGTCGGACGGGTTCCGAGGGTTAAGAGGCCGCATTCCGGATGGCGGGATCGCGCGCCCCAACGGCCTGTCGGCGACGGTCCGGCCGCCCCGGCGGCGGAACCCGCCGCTCCGCCGTGCCCCGTCCCGGACTCCCGTGCTCCGGTCCCGTGCCGATGTGCGCCCGCCCGTGCCCCCTGGCCGCAGCGGCAGGTGGGCGATTCGCTGGACCCCGTGGATCGGCCCGCCGTCGAGGACCCGGCGGGCCGGGGGAGACCGCTGCCGCCATCCCCGCGGGCAGCGGTGGTCCGGGAGGGCATGCGGATGCCCTCCCGGGCAGTGCGACGCCTTTCGGCCATTCGGCGATGTCCATGCCACAAGGCGCCTGGGGGCGGCCCGGGCTGCGGAGGGGGCGGCCCGGTCCGCCCGCGGGGCACCCCACCGCTCGGCCGGCCCGTCCGCCGGCCGAGCGCGCCGATCACCCGGCGTCCGGTACTCGGCACTCGGTCGAGGCCCGCTGCCGTCGGACACCCGCCGCCACGTGAAAGCCCCGCGCCACCGCCGGCCCGGCCGTCGAACGCCCGGCCGTCGAAGGCCATGCAGTCGAAGGCCCGAGCCCGTGCCGCCGTGCCTCCGGCGTGATCCACTGCTGCAACTCGGGTCACACGCCGCACAACCGGTGGCACGATGTCTCCTGCGGCGCACCGCCCTTACGGACACCCCGTGCGCCCGACCCCTCGTCAGGCGGAGGCGCGATGCGGTGGCTCACCGGCTGGAGCGGAGAGCCCCACGGCGTGGGCGGCCCCTCCCCGAACGGCGTCCGCCCGCTGGCCGGCACCCTGCTGTGGAGCGGCCCCAACCCGCTTTGGGCGGTCGGTGACTGGCGGCCCGACGAGATCCGGCTCGTCACCCTGCGCCCCGGCACCGACCCCGTGGTCACGGCCGGCCCGCCCCGGCTCGACCACCCCGAACCCGAGGACACCCCCGCCACCACCCGGCTCGCCGTTGTCGGCCGCTGCGGCGCCACCGACGCCGAACTCGCCGCAGGCCTCGCCGCCGCCCGCGGCGGCGCCGTCCGCCACCTCACCGGCTGGCCCGGCAGCT
Organism: Kitasatospora sp. NPDC085879; assembly: GCF_040686255.1. Taxonomy (NCBI): domain Bacteria; kingdom Bacillati; phylum Actinomycetota; class Actinomycetes; order Kitasatosporales; family Streptomycetaceae; genus Kitasatospora; species Kitasatospora sp. NPDC085879. Next base: position 155,009 of record NZ_JBFBJZ010000012.1, read on the forward strand.
ACACCGCCGTCCTGCGCACCGGCACCCGCTCCACCGTGCTGCTCACCGACCTGGCCGGCGCCCAGCCCGTCTTCCACACCCCCTGGCGCGGCGGCACCGCCTACGCCACCGCGGCCCTCCCGCTCGCCGACCTGATCGGGGCACCGGTGGACACCGGCCACCTCGCCGCCCTGCTCGCCTGCCCCGAGTCCCCCGAGGCCCTCGGCCACGGCACCCCGTACGCCGGCGTGCTGCGCGTCCCGCCCGGCCACTCCCTCGGCATCCGCGGCGGCCGCCCCTACCTCGCCGGGTACGAAGCGGAGCCCGGCCCCGGCCGCCGGGAGGACGCCCCCGCCGTCCGCGAACTCACCCGCGCCCTGCTGGAGGCCGTCCGCTGCCGGGTCCGCATCCCCGCCACCGCGGCCGACCCGCACGGCGAGACCCCGGACCGGCCCCGGCTCGGCGCCGACCTCTCCTACGGCACCGCCTCCGCCACGGTCGCCCTGCTCGCCGCCGCCGTCCCGCTCGCCCCCGGCCCGAGCGCCGGCCGCGCCCCCGTCCGCCCGGCCGCCGCACCCCCGCGCAGCGGCGCCGTCAAGGGCTCCTGGGCCCGCCGGCCCGCGTCCGAATCCGGCGGGGAACCGGGCGAGGCCCTCACCGCCGTCACCCACGGCGACACCGACCGCCTCGCGCTGGCCGTCGACGCCCCGAGGCTGCGCCACATCGTCGTCCCACCCGGGCTCCCCTACAGCGGCCTCGCCGACGACCCGCTCGACGGACCCCTCACCGACGAACCCGGGCCCGCCCTCACGGCCGCGGCCCGGCTCTCCGCCCGCTTCAGCGCCGGCGGCGCCGACCACCTCACCGGCTACGGCGCCCGCCAGGTCCTGGACGGCCACCCCGCCCGCCTCGCCGACCTCGTCCGGGCCGGCCGCGCCCGCGAACTCCTCGCCCCCGTCGCCGCACTGGCCGGTGCCGACCGCGTCACCGCCGGCGCCCTCACCGGCACCGTCCGCACCCCGGTCACCGTGGTCCGCGCCGCCCACCGGCTCGCCCGCGCCGACTATGCGGACGCCCTCGACGACCTCGCGGTCCGCCTGACCGTCCGCCACTTCGCCGAACCGGCCGGCACCGCAGGCGCCAGCTCCGCCGCCGACCTCGCCTGGACCGTCCCCGGCCCCGCAGCCCGCTGGCTCTCCGACGAGGCCCTCACCACCGTCGCCCAGCGGCTGCGGATCGCCGCCCGCGGCCCCGTCCCCGCCGAACACCCCGGCGCCCGCCGCGCCCGGCTCGCCCTGCACCGGCACGCCACCGCCTACCGCACCCTCGTCCAGGCCGCCGAACAACGCGGCCAGCGCCTGCACGCGCCCTTCCTCGACAACCAGGTCGTCCGCGCCGCCCGGCTGCTCCCCGACGACACCCGGCTGCAGCCCGGTGCCCGGCCCGCCCTGCTGCGCTCCGTCCTCACCGGCGCCGGACGCACCGACCTGCCCGCCGACTGGGGCCGCACCCCCCGACCCGACCGCGCCGGCGAGGCCCGCACCGGGCTGCGCCTCGCCGCCGACGGCCTCGCGGAACTCTTCCACCGCCCGCTGCTCGCCGACGCCGGGCTGATCGACCCGGCCGCCGTCCGGCACACCCTCGCCGCCGCCGTAGAACCCGGCCGCGACCTGCCGCCCGACACCCTGGCCGGCCTGGCCGACCTGGTCGCCACCGAACTCTGGCTCCGCCGGGTCGCCGCCCGCCGGCACGGCTCGTGCTGGACCGGCCTGCCGCCGGTCGAACGGAAGGCACTGGCCCGGCCGGCCTGAGCCCCCGGCGAGGCCCCGGATCGCCGGCGCCGGATCGCCGGAGCCGGCGCACCGGAGAGTCCGGCGCGTCCGTCGCGTCCGGAGCGCGGCTGACCCGGCATCATGACCGGGTGGCTGCCGCGATGGTCCCCCTCCCCGTGCTCGACGAGCCGCCCTCGGCGGCCCGGCCCGGCATCCTGGCCGCCTGCGACGGCTCCGACGGCTCGCTCTGGGCGCTGGACCGGGCGATGACCGAGGCCGAGCTGTTCGGCCTGCCGCTCCAGGTGCTGGCCGTCGTCAACCCCTCGCCGGCCGGCTACCCGCCCGGCATGGTCGAACTCGTCCAGCCGAGCATCGAACTGCTGGCCGGCAGCATGGCGGACGGGCTGCGCCGCGCAGTGGACACCGTCCAGGCGGCCCGCACCCGGCCGTACGGCGAGGAACTCTCACTGCACGTGGTACTCGGCAGCGTCATCGAGGTGCTGCTCGCGGCCTCCGCGGGCCGGCACACCCTGGTCATCGGCACCCGCGGCAACGGCGGCTTCACCCGGCTGCTGCTGGGCTCGGTGAGCACCGCCGTCGTCCACCACGCCAACTGCCCGGTGCTGGTGGTGCCCGCTCCGCCGGCGGGCTGAGCGGCTCGTCCCGGGCACGGTCGGCGGCCCGGCTGCCCCGCTGCCGGTTTGTGGAGCCGTGGAGCCGTGGAGCCGTGGCGCGGTGGGGCCGTGGAGCCGCCGGTCCGTGTCAGTCCGTCAGCCGGGCGGCTGCGGCGCGCTGCCGGGCCGTGCTGCCGGTCAGGAAGCGCAGGACGACCTCCAGCTCCTCGGTGCTGAACCCGTCGCAGAGCTCGCCGACCTCGCGCCCCCAGTCCTCGAACAGGGCGGCCAGCCGGCCGAGCGCCTCCGGGCGGTGCTCCACCAGGACGCGGCGCCGGTCGGTCGGGTGCTGCACCCGGCGGACGAAACCCTTGCGCTCCAACCGGTCGATCAGACCCGTGACCGAGGCCGGTGCCAGGCCGGACCGCTCGGCGAGCTCCTTCGCGGTGAGCGGGCCGCTGCGCTGGAGCAGGTCCAGCGTCTTCGACTCGGTGGCACCCAGCCCGGCCTTCTCGGCGATCGCGGAGTGGAACATCACCGTCACCGCGCTCGACTCACGGCCCGCCTCGTAGATCCGGGCCAGCACCACGTCGCGGTCGTGGTCGGCGCCGGGAGCGGGGCGGTCCGTGGAGGTCAGGGGCTGTCGCTCGGCCATGGCTCCAGCCTAGCGGAGTCTTTCGCCGAGACTAATATTTAGTTAGACCGAACGAAATGCTTGTGTGGAGCCTGTCGCTGTGCAAGTCTTTCGTTCGGGCGAACGAAATAACTCGCGCAGGCACCCCGCGCCCCGGCCCTGCGCCCGAACTGCTGGAGGGCAGGAGAGATGACCGCACTGGCACCCACGGCCGACAGCCCGCCGACCGCGCCGCACCCCCGCCGCTGGGCCGCCGCGGCCGTGATGATGACCGCCGCACTGATGGACCTGCTGGACGTGACCATCGTGAACGTCGCGATCCCGTCCGTCGGCCGGGACCTGCACGCCTCCGAGGCCGACCTGCAGTGGCTGGTCTCCGCCTACCTGCTCGGCTTCGCCGCCACCCTGGTGGTGGCCGGCCACCTCGGCGACCGGTACGGGCGGAAGGCGCTCTTCCTGGCCGGCACCGCCGCCTTCGGCCTGGCCAGCCTCGCCTGCGGTCTCGCCCAGGGGCCGGGCCAGCTGATCGCCGCCCGCGCGGTGCAGGGCGTGGCCGCCGCCGTGCTCACCCCGCAGGTGATGGGCTCGTTCCGGACGCTGTTCCACGGCAAGGAGCGCGGCGCCGCCTTCGGCATGTACGGCGCGGTCGCGGGCTTCGCCTCCGGCATCGGCCTGCTGCTGGGCGGCGTGCTGACCGACGCCGACCTGTTCGGCCTGGGCTGGCGGTCCGTCTTCCTGGTGAACGTACCGATCGCCGTGGTCTGCCTCGCCGCGGGCGCCGTCCTGGTGCCCGCCGACCGGGAGCGCTCGGCCGCCCGGCCCGACCTGGCGGGCAGCCTGGTGCTGGCGGGCGGACTGGTCGCCGTGGTGCTGCCGCTGGTCCAGGGACGCAGCAACGGCTGGCCGCTCTGGGGCTGGCTCTGCCTGGCCGCCGGCGTGCTCGCCGTGGCCGGCCCGGCCCTCGCCCAGTCGCGCCGGCGCGGTGGCACCGTGCCGCTGCTGCCCGCCAGGGCGTTCCGGCTGAAGTCGTTCTCGGTCGGCCTGCTGGTGCAGCTGCTGTTCTCGGTCGCCATGCAGGGCTTCTTCCTGGTCTTCGCGATCTGGCTGCAGGGCGGCCAGGGCTACACCCCGATGCAGGCCGGCCTGGTCACCGCCGCCTTCTCGATCGGCGGCTTCCTCACCGCGCCGGTCGCCGACGGCCTCGCCGTCCGGTACGGGAGGCTGGTGCTGCTGGCCGGCGCGGTGCTGATGGCCGCCGGCTGCGCCTGGATCGGGCACGCCGTCTCCGGGGCGGCCGCCGCGCACACCGGCGCCTGGCCGCTCGTGCCGGGGCTGCTGGCGGCCGGTGCGGGCCTGGGCTTCCTGGTGGTGCCGCTGGTCAACGTGGTGCTCTCGGCCGTGCCCGCGGACCTCGCCGGCGGCGCGTCAGGGATCTTCTCCACCGCGCAGCAGTTCGGCGGCGCGCTCGGTGTGGCGACCCTCGCCACGCTCTTCTTCCAGCACGCGGGCGAGGGCCTCGGGCCGGCGATGACGGCGGTGCTGCCCTGGGTGGTCGGGGTGTTCGCGGCCACCGGCGCGCTCTGCCTCGCCCTGCCGCGCACCGCCCTGGCCTCGCACGACGGCTGATCCGCGGGGAATGCGGAGCCGGCGGTTGACCGTTCAACCTGGTGGCCGGGCTCCGCACCCCCCGCCCCGGCCGCCGCCGCACGCCCCCGAACAGGAGCCGCACCCCCATGAAGGTCGAGATCTACTCCGACATCGCCTGCCCCTGGTGCTACATCGGCAAGCGCCGCTTCGAGCAGGCGCTGGACCGCTTCACCGGCAAGGACGGCGTCGAGGTGGTCTACCGGCCCTACCAGCTGGTGCCCGACGCCCCCGAGCAGGCGAGCCCGCACCGTGCCTGGCTCGCCGAGCGCTACGGCCCGCAGTCCGTCGCGATGGACGCCCGGGTCACCGAGCTCGGCCGCGCCGAGGGCATCACCTACGACTTCGACGCCGCCCTGCACGCCAACACCTTCCTCGGCCACCGCCTGCTGCACCTCGCCGAGACCGAGTACGGCGCCGCCGTTCAGGCCGACCTCAAGGAGCAGCTGCTCAAGGCGCACTTCACCGACGGCGTCGACATCGGCGACCGGGCGAGCCTCGTCGGGATCGCCGTCGCCGCCGGCCTGGACGGCGAGCGCGTCACCGCCTACCTGGCCGGCGAGGAGGGCGCCGACGAGGTCCGCGCCCAGCTCGACCGGGCCCGCACGCTCGGCATCACCGCCGTGCCGACCTTCGTCTTCGAGGGCCGCTGGGCCGTCCAGGGCGGCCAGGAGGCCGACACCTTCCTGCGCGTCCTGGAGCAGGTCGCCGAGGAGACCGGCGCCCTCGTCCCCGCCCCCGGCTCCGCGGCCGCCGGTACCGCGGCCGCCGGCGACGCCGAGGCCTGCGCCGACGGCAGCTGCGCCGTCTGAGCACGGCACACCCCCGACGCCCGGCCCGCCGTCAGCAGGTGAGCCGGGCGTCCGCCCAGTCCGCGACGTCGAGCAGCGCCCAGCCGCCGTCGGACCGCTCGGCGACCAGCGTGATCGAGCTCCGGCCCGTCAGCGGCGCGTGCACCCGCACCGGCCGGCTGCCCGCCCGCACCGGGCCGGACCGCCACAGCACCGAGCCGTCCTCGCCCAGCACGGCGAACACCGCACTCCCGCGCCCCACCGTGAGGTCGTCCGGGCCCACCACCGCGTCGAACGCGGTGCAGCTGCGGTTCAGGTCCACCGCCACCCGGGACGGCACGTGCACGGTCAGCGCATGCCGGTACCACTGCCCGGCCATCCACAGCGCCGGGCGCCGCGCCAGCGCCCCGCCGCCGCGCCGGATGCTCGGCCGGCCATCGGCTTGCGCAGACCGCCGCCCCTGACCGGCGAACGGCAGATCGTCCAACCAGAACGGGGTCGGCGCCGGCGGCGCCGTGGGCGTCGGACTCGGCGTCGGCGGCGGCGTGGGCTCCGGCGACGGCGGCTCGGGCGCCGGGCTCGACGGCTCCGGCGTCCGCACCGGGGACGGCGGCTCCGCCGACCGCGACACGGTCGGCGACGGCGGGACGACCGGCGCCGCCGACGGCGACCGGCGCGGCGGCAGCGGCTCCGCCGACGGACTCTCCGACGGGCTCGGCACCGCCGGCGCAGGGAGCGGAGTCCGCGGCGACACCGCGGCCGCCCGGGGCGCCACCTCCGGCACCGGGTCCGCCGGCCCGCTCAACGCCCAGGCCGCCATCGCCGCGGCGGCCAGCGCCACACTCGCCGCGATCCCGACCTTCGCCGCCACCCCCAGCCCCTCACCGGCCGCAGCTCCGACCGCCCCGCCCGAACCGCCCGCCGCAGCGCCGCCCGCCGCCCCGGCCGACGCCGCCCCCGCAGAGGCCGCACCGCCGGCCACCGCCGCACCCGCAGCACCCGCCACGGCGGTACCACCGAGCACCGCACCGGCCGCGGCCGCCTTCGCGAACGCCCCGGTGCCGACCCACAGCAGCACACCGCCGGGCAGCACCGCCCGCAGACTGTGGTTGATGTCCGCCAACTCCACACAGGCAGCCGTGCAGCGGTCGCACCCCTGCACATGGCGGCCCACCTCCGCCGAGGCCCGCTTGCGCAGCGACCCGCGGGCGTACGCGCCGAGCCGGTTCGCGAACGCCGTGCACCCCTGCTCCTGGCTGCCCGACACATGTGCCTGCAGGAACGCCGCGGCCAGCCGGTCCCGCGCCCGGTGCGCCTGCACCGCCGTCGCGTTCGCCGTCTTGCCGAGCATCACCGCGACCGCCTTCGGCGACTCCCGCTCGACCTCGGTGTGCCACAGCACCACCCGGTCGTCCTCCGGGAGCCCGGCGTACGCCCGCATCACCATCCGCTGGTCGGCCAGCGCCATCGCCCAGGCGTCCGCGCCCGGATCCGCCAGGTCGTACTCGATCGACGAACCCGCCGCACCCTGCGTGAACGAACCGAAGTCGTCGACCAGTTGCTCGCGCCGCTCGGTACGCGCCCACGCCGTCGCCACGTTCCGCACCGCCGTCAGCAAGTAGGCGCGGACCGCGAACTCCGGCCCGCGGCCCGCCTTCAGCGCCTGCAGCGTCCGGGCGAACACCTCGCCCGCCAGGTCCTCCGCGGTGAAGCTGTCCCGGCAGCAGCTCCGCGCATACCGACGCACCGCCTCCGCGTGCCGGCGGTAGATCTCCTCGTACGCGGCGTCGTCCCCGGCCCGCACCTGCGCCGTCAACTCGGCGTCCGACGGCGGACGTTCACCGTCCACCGGATCGGCCGGAGCGGGCACCACGGCCCGCACCGGGGGCTCCTCGCCGATGAAGGCCTCCGGTGTCACACCACCCTGGCCGGCCGCGGCCTGACCGGGCACCCGGCCGACCAGCGACTCCCTCAACGGCGCACCCGCCTGGTCCGGCACCTGGCCGGACGGACCGCCCCCGGCCGCCGGCTCCGGGCGCTCCTCGGCGCTCACCGCCGCCCCCGGGCGACCGCCACCGCCGCCGCGCACGACGACATCGGGGGCGCGGCCACGGCACCGGCGATCGCGCGGCCGCAGCGAGCTGCAGGAACGGCGCGCAACGGGACAATGGCTCCAAGCACGGGCAAAGGATTGCATAGCACAGCGCCGGCCGGTAGCCGGACCTGCCGCGACCACTCGTACGAGCAGCCACCGGCACGCCCAGCCACGCCCAACTGCCGTGCTCAGCGCGCCTGTAGACCCTGCAGCAGGATCTGCAGCAGTCGCTGCGCCGGTGCATCGCCGAGTTGACCGTCCGTCGGCTCCTCGTCGCCCGCACCCGCCGTGAGCGCATGCACCGGGACGGCCGCCGTCAGCACCAGCACCACGTCCGAGACCGTCACCCCCGGCCGCAGTTCGCCCGCCGCGGCCGCCCGCGCCACCAGCGCCGCCACCAACTGCAGCAGCAGCCGCGGATCGGCGTCCGCCGCACCCGCCCCGGCGGCACCGGGCAGCTCCGGTTCGGCCTCCGCCCCGCGCTGCTCGGGCACCCGGCCCAGCTCCGCCGCGTATCGGAACGCCTCCGGCGGCAGCAGCCGCCCCGCACCCGAGGCGACCGCCCGGCCCAGGAAGCCGGCCAGCGACTCCCAGGCCGCACCCCCGCCGTACAGCGACTCACGGGCCTGCGCCGTCAGCCAGGCGACCTCCTCCGCGGCGATCCGCCGGACCAGCACCTCCTTGCTGGGGAAGCGCCGGTACACCGTGCCGACACCCACGCCGGCCCGCCGCGCCACCTCCTCCATCGGCGCGTCGTACCCCAGCTCGCCGAACACCTGACGGGCCGCCCGCAGCACGCTCTCCAGATTGCGCCGCGCGTCCACCCGCAACCGTCCGGGCCGCCCGGCCCCCGGCCCTGCCGAGAGCAGCTCCGCCCCGGCAGGACCGCGCTGCTCCGGCACCACGCCGTGGCCCGCCCCGCCCCGTCCGTGCACCGGCGACACCACGCCGCCGGCCAGACGCTCCTGATCCGTCACTTCAACCCTCCCCCGCGGACACCGTCGGTGCCCGCCCGAACCGGCCGCACCCCCCGGTGCGGCCCCAAGCCGTCCGCAGCCACACAGGTGCGGACTAACACTTCCCCACTTCCCCGCCGGCCAGTCGGCCGCCGGGTCGATCGACCCCGACCTTGACGGGACACAATCCGACCATAGTTCAGGCGAGTTCGTGGCAGAAGCGGACCTCTCGCCACCACCGGCCACCCGCCCGACACCGCACCACGCGCCCCATCCGACCACCTCCACCACATCCGACCCACCCGATCCCGTTCGCCCTGTGGACAAACACACCCGCCGCATTGCCTCATTGGAGGGCGTCCCGGCGGGACGTGAATCAGGTCACACGGCCCACGGACGGCAGGGGGTGCCCCATCAGGATTCTCATCGTCGGCGGCGGATGCGCCGGCATGGCCGCGGCTCTCACCCTGCAACAGGCCCTCGCCCCCCGGCTGCGCACCGGGGACGCCGAGATCACCGTGGTCGAGCCCCAGCCGTACCTCACCTACCACCCGCTGCTCGCCGAGGTCGCCGCAGGCAGCATCGACCCGCGCCACGTCGTCGTGCCGCTGCGCCGCGTCCTGCCGCACTGCCGGGTGCTCACCGCACGGATCACCCGGATCGACCACGCCGGCCGGACCGCCCAGGTTGACACCGCCCCCCGCGGCGGCACCGCCCAGCCCGTCGAACTGTCCTACGACCACCTGGTCCTGACCCCCGGCTCGGTCTCCCGCACCGACCCCGTCCCCGGCCTCGCCGACCACGGACTCGGCTTCGCCTCCGTCGGCGAGGCGGTCGCCCTCCGCAACCACGTTCTCGAACAGCTCGACCTCGCCTCCTCCACCCGCGACCCCGAACTCCGCCAGGCCGCCCTCACCTTCCTGTTCGTCGGAGCCGGCTACGCGGGCGTCGGCGCCCTCGCCGAACTCGAGGACATGGCCCGCTACGCCGTCCGCGGCTACCACAACCTCACCTCCGAGGACCTGCGCTGGGTCCTGGCCGAGGCCACCGAGCGGATCCTGCCCCGCGAGAGCGCCGACCTCGCCGCCCACACCCTCGCCGAACTGCGCGAACGCAGCATCGACGTCCGCCTCGGCACCACCCTGGAATCGGCCGCCGACCAGGTGATGGTCCTCTCCGACGGCAGCCGCTTCGCCGCCCGCACCCTCGTCTGGACGGCCGGCGTCCGCCCGGCCCCGCTGCTCCGGGACACCGACCTCCCGCTCGACCTCACCGGGCGGGTCCGCTGCCTGCCCACCCTCCAGGTCCGCGGCCCCGGCGGCGTCCCGCTGGCCGGCGCCTGGGCCGCCGGCGACTGCGCGGCCGTCCCGGACCCGGCGGCCGACGACGCGCTGTGCGCCCCCAACGCCGAGCATGCGCTCGCCCAGGCCCGGCTCCTCGCCGACAACCTGCTCGCCGACCTGGAACGCCGGACCCCCACCCCCTACCGGCCCGAGCGCATCCACTGCTCCACCTCGCTCGGACTCGGCCGCGGTGTCGCGCACACCCGGCGCGGCCGGCTCACCGGCCGCCGCGCCTGGTGGCTGCACCGCGCCCGCCACCTGCGGCGACTGCCCAGTCTCGACCGCCGGGTCCGGGTCTTCACCGACTGGCTGCTCGGCGGGCTCTTCAGCCGCGAGGTCGTCTCCCTCGGCACCGTCGAGCACCCGCGCGCGGAGTTCGAGTCGGGTTTCCCGGAACGCCCCTAGCGCCCCCGCGTACGCCGGTCTGTAGCGAATGCGCCGGACCGGCGATACGACTTCCGAAACGACACCTCCGCCTGACAGGATCTGCCCAGCCGATCATCACGGCCCGTGCTGCCCCGAGCACATCATGTGATGACCACTCAGATAACCGATCAGCCCCCACACCGAGGAAGCGGCCGACGTTGAACCTCATGCGCTGGAGCGCCCGGCTCACCGGAGCCCCGCGGCGCACCGCCCCGTCCTCGACGTCCACCGAACCCCTGCCTCTTCCCGGCCCCCGCGACCCCGCCACCGCGGCCGCCGCCCTCGACCACCGCGAGATCCACGAGCTCTACGACCTCCACGGCGTCCTGGACCGGCTCCCCGCCCCCGTCGCGGTCACCTACGGCCCGCTCCACCAGCTCGGGTACGCCAACGACGCCTACCGCGAGCTCTTCGGCGAGCGGACCGCCGGCCTGCCCGCCGCCGACGGCCTCCCCGAACTCGGCGCCCTCGGCGTCCTCCCCCTCATGGACCAGGCCCTGCGCGGCGGCCGCCCCCGCAGCGTCAAGGCCCGCTGCATCCTCGGCCCCGCCGGTAGCCGCTACTACAACGTCTCCTGCGTCCCGCTCGCCCCCGCCGACCCGCCGCACGGCACCGCCGGCCTCCAGCCCGGACCGCGCCCGCCCGCCGGCCTCCTCATCTACGCAGCCGAGGTCACCGACCAGGTCCAGGCCGCCACCCGGGTCCGCGACGCCGAACGCCGCCAGCGCGAGGCCGCCGTCACCCTCCAGCGCAGCCTCCTCCCGCAGAAGCTCGAACAGCCCGCCGACCTCCGCGTCGCCGCCACCTACCAGCCCGGCGGCGCCGACGCCGCGGTCGGCGGCGACTGGTACGACGTCATCCGCCTCGGCGCCGGCCGCACCGCCCTGGTCATCGGCGACGTCATGGGACGCGGCCTGCGCGCCGCCGCCGTCATGGGCCAGCTGCGCACCGCCGTCCGCGCCTACGCCCGGCTCGACCTGCCCCCGCACGAGGTGATGGGTCTCCTCGACGGCCTCGCCATGGAGATCGACGCCAACCAGATCGCCACCTGCACCTACGCGGTCTGGGACCCGGCACCCGGCACCCTCGAGTACGCCTCCGCCGGCCACCTCCCGCTGCTGCTGCGCTGCCCGGACGGCAGCGTCCTCCAGGGCGAGGAGCAGAACGGCCCGCCGCTCGGGACCGGCGGCGGCAGCCATGTCTCGCACACCCTCAAGCTGCTGCCCGGCACCACCGGCGTCCTCTACACCGACGGATTGGTCGAGCGCCGGGACGAGGACATCGACCACGGCCTGGACCTGCTCGCCCGCACCCTCGCCGGCGCGGTCGGCGGTCCCGAGGTGGTCTGCGCCCGCCTGCTCCGGGCCATGGGCGTCACCGCGGAGCACGACGATGACGTCGCGGTGCTGGCCTTCCAGCTGCCACTTGAACCTGAGGCGTCGGATGTGTAAAGTTCTCCGAGTTGCCTGTCAGGGAGCACCGGACGCGCGGTCTGCACGGACGGTCCCGAGGCAGCCAATCCCTTGAAACACCACTTTCCGGTCCTCACCGGGTCGCGCCTTGTCGCGTCCCTGTGCAGATTCGGCGTGCCTGTTTATAGGAATTGCATTCGGATCGAGGCCGATTCGCTTTTCGGAGCGGGGATCGGCTAAGGTTTGAAACGTCGGACAGGCCGTCAGGTCGGGCCGGCAAAGCGGTGAAGAAAGCAAGTCGGCGAAGAGCACTGACTCGGGTCTGATAAGCTGGAAACACGAAAGAGCGAAACGCCCGGAGGGTCCGCTGGAAGGCGGTCCGAAGGAAGTGTCCGTTCCTTGAGAACTCAACAGCG
>NZ_JBFBJZ010000013.1:0-158953 GCF_040686255.1 Kitasatospora sp. NPDC085879
CATCATGCACACGACACTGGAGTCAGCCTGAACGACTCCGTACCCACGAACGGGCGACACCAGATCATCCAGAAACGGACTTAACGTCCTCTGAACGCGACCATGTGCGACCACAATGCGACCACCAGCCGACGGAACGTCAAAAAGGCCGTCCCCGCCAGAAGCGGAAACGGCCTACGACCTGCAGTTATGCAAGTCGGGACGACAGGATTTGAACCTGCGACCCCTTGACCCCCAGTCGCGCGACCATTCACCTTTCCACACGTCAGGCAATCAACGGAGCGCGGCGTTCGTGCGATGGAACGCAGTTCGAGTACGGCGGATCGCCGCGTGTGGTCCCTCGACTGTCCCCAGGGTAGCGGGCGCTGACCTGCCAGGCGACCTGCCGGAGGGACTGCCTTAGGAACCGATGGAAACGCTCAAAAACGGCTATCAGGTGCCATATGAAGCCGGCCAGAGTCAGCCTTGCCATTTCGGTCCGCCCACACTCGGGCGACCCACGGTGGTTACATCTTCCACCGCCCGACGGCCACCCCCTCCACCCCGAATACGCCCTCAACCACGTCCACCACCTCTGCCGTGAATTCGGCGTCTCCCGCACCACCATCCACAACCTGCGCCACCTCGCCGCCACCATCTCCATCACTGCCGGCGTCCTCCCGGCCGTCGTCTCCAAGACCCTCCGGCACTCCACACGCTCCACCACCGCCAACATCTACGGCCACCTCACCACCCAGGCAGCCCGCGACGCCTTAACACCATCGACCGCGCCCTCACCGCCGCCGACCAGACGCCAACCCCTGTCCGGCTGCCCCGCCCGAATCCACAGAGCGCCCACGCTCTCCGAAGCCACAAGCAACCCGTGGGGGACAATGACCGTCTGCAGAAGGCAAGCTGACGGTTGCTCGATAAGACCGGAAGATCTGCCTCAGATTTGCGATATCACAATGCACACAGGCTCCTGAAAACGCGAGAAGGCCGCTTCCGCATCTCTGCGAAATCGGCCTCCGACCTGCGAAAACACTGGTCGGGACGAACAGGATTTGAACCTGCGACCCCTTGACCCCCAGCGGTCGAAAGGTGGTGACGGCCCGTCCGCTCAGTCCAGAACCCAGAGGCCAGGGCCTATCTCGTCCAAGCCCTGTGCCGCCCTTTCGGGTCTCGTGATATTCAATCCGTGAGAGGCACATGAGCTGCAGTGATCTACGTTGCTGCATCTCTGCTGTGTGTGACACCCACGCCACACGCGCCTTCTCACCCACGGGCGTTTACCGGCGGCGCCACCGCGAGATTCCCCCGAATACCACGGGCGCCAAAGCGGCAGACCGACACCACCTGACGGCAACTCCTACGGAGCCAGGGCATGACCATGCTCGCCGTCGGCTTCTTCCTGTGCCAGCAGGCTGCTACGGGCGTCGCGGCCCCAAGCGCACGCAGTTCGTCGGCAGCCTCATCAACGAGTACGGACACATCACATGCTCTTCAATGGAGACTTTCACGCGGCACACCAACCAGTCAGCCCTACGTCTCGAGTCAATCCGAGCAGCCTCCCGCAACGGTAGCCGCTTGCCAAACCGCGTGCGCCACGGGCGCGTGGCATATATCGCTGTGAGCACCGGATACACCCCCACCAGAATTGATGACATCGTCCGCGTCTAGGTTGTGCACTGTGAATGGCCGAAAGTCATACCTGGTATCGGTAGGCCCTAGGATCTCGTCCGTGATGTCGATACCTGGTCCGCGCACGCCGAAGGTGCCTATTCCGCCATACGTTGGCAAGTCACCAGCCTCGAAGTCGACTTGGCGCTTTGCCCCAGCACCCAACGGGTAGAAGACGCGAACCGCACGATCGTGCACGGAAGTCGTGACGACCACCGGCCCCTGCACGAGCCCATCTCCGAGGATTCGATGAAAGTAGCCCGACCGAGCAGGTCGCGGCGGAATATGAGAACAGAACGACCACAGCGACATTGCCCCCTGAACAAGGACGAGCGTGTCAACAGGGTGGCGATCAACTCCGCGGCCGAGGGCTCGTGAAACGGCAGCTGAGATGGCGATGCAACCGAAGCTATGGCCCATGAGGTGGAAGCGCGCTGTCGGGGCCGCTGTCTGCAGATCTCCAAGCAACGCGGCTGCGCCGCGCTCGCCTAAGTCGCGAGCCCGCCGTTTCATCTGCCAGAACGTTAGGACGCGCAGCGGAGACAGAACACCACCGAACGACACCTCACCATAGGACGTCAGTTCCTCCATGAGACACGCCTGATATGTGGCCTCCGCATCAAAGGCGTCGCGGTCGTCGCCGGGCGCGGCACCGACTCCCTCGCTGCCCGTGCTCGCCTCCACGTCGATTACGTCATATGCGCGCTTCACGGGTTCGGGTAAGGTCACCGGCGCGGCATCCAGCAGTGCATTTTCAACGATGATCCGCAAGGCCTCGCGGGTCGCGGGCGTGTCGGCGAGCGCAGCGGCATATCGGTCGACGAGCGACTCGACACCATTACTTGGTTCGCCCACTGCTGCGGCAGACGACGCAGCGGCGAACCCAACGGCGGCCTCTGGCTGGAACTGCTCGTCGCTCCATGCCTTGCTTGGCCAGTGCAGGCCAACCAGCAGTGGCCGGAAGCCGCCAGGTCGCTCTTCTAGCCGGGCCTGGTCGTCGGCGCATGAGTCCATGGTCGCCAACCACCGGGTGTACTGGCCCCGCGCTGCCGGTACATCCGCGTTCCAGCCGTGACTGAAGAGGAATACGTCCGTGGGCTGGCTGGCCGCGGCGTCGCGGAGCACGATCTGGCTGTACGGGCCTTCACCCTCTGCCCGCTCGCGACCTCGAGCGTCGAAGGTGATCAGGTGATAGCGCAGGCCAGTCCCGGGAACTGTCTCGGCGGGCATGGTGCCTCCCTATGTGCCGGTTGTTCGGACGGCGCGAACGGCGGGGTCGCCGAGTAGGACGAAGTTCCGGGCATCATTATTGGCTGTCCACAGCCCTGCCAGATCTCGGTCCTCGACGAGTAACCCGTAGCGTTTGATTTCGTCCAGCTTGGCTGTGAGCTCGGTTGAGATCTCTGCGTACCGCGAGTTCAGGAACTCCATGGCACTACCCATCCGGACGCCGTCGAGGATCGCCATCAAGGTGCTGGCCATGGCTGCGATCTGTGGCGTCAGGCCGGCCCACAGGAACGAACAGCTCCACGCTCGGTCCACGTGACCGATAAACCCCAGGGAGCCGCCGGCAGGATTGCCGAGCAGCCTCTGCGGGAGACGGGCAATGAAGGGCGTCTCATCATTGAAGAGACCGACGTTGGTAGCGGGACTGGGGAAGTCAGCCACGCGGGGTGTCCCCGCCCCATAGCAGCAGAAAGAGAACACAATCCTGGGGACGACCGGGCGATCGGTCGGAAGGTCGACGCCGGCCAGGTAGTGGTCGCAACTAATTCTGCTCGGCTTCATGAGAGGGCCAGGCCAATCCTGGCAAAGCAGTGCACCCTGCGTCTCACGCCGACCAGTCGCAGAACAACCGACCCCGTGGGTTGCAGTGAAGAGTACCTCGGGCACTGCTCCGTCGAGAAGAAGGTCGTACAGGCGAGCCTTCGTCGCGCCCTGACCGACGTCGGTGGTAAGTCCGACTCCCGGGGCAAGTTCGCCCAGTTCGGCGCGCATTGGCTCGACCAGCCGCGATGCGCTGAGAGCAGTCGGGGTATCCCCCGGGTTGCGCGTGCCGAACAGATGGACCCGAGGTTTCCGAGGTTCCGCCGCCACAGGTTCGGGGCTGTTCTCGGCAGCAACAACCGAGGCGGCATAGGAGGCATACTCCTCGGCGGTGTCGAAGTGCACTCTGCCGACCGCATAGGTCACGTCGAGCTGGTACTGGAACGAGAACGGTATCCGCTCCGGGCTGCCGACCAGGAGCAGGTAGTAGGGGATCTTGCGCGGATCGGCCGGTCCCGGACCCATTCCGTGTCTCGAGCGGAACTGTTCGCAGTCGTCGCCCGGCAGCACAGTGAGCTCCTGGTAAAGCTCGCCGGCCTCCTGCCTGCGGTGACGCCGTAAGGGCTCGAGGGCCTCCAGCACCCTCGGGTCCGTCCCGTCCGCCGTGACTAGCGCCCACCCCACCGCCGCAAGACTCTCGGGATCCCGACCGTACATCACGCCCAGGTGCTCCTCATCGTCGTGGTGACGGTGCCTGAGATCCTGCTGGTGTTGATCACCCCGAGGCTCGATTCCACGGACCCGCTCAGCCAAAGCAGCCAGCGACATTGGAGCGAAGAGGTATTCGCCGGTGTCTGCATCAACCCCGTTGAAGACAAGCTGCTCATTCGATGCGAGGGGCAAATCGCCCATATCAGCCACTGCGGCCTCCTAGATCCACAGGACAAGCAGGATCACGATCACCACTGCCTCCACCAGGGCAATCACACTCAGGAGGCTCACCGCGCTGCGGGCACCTGCCATCAGCCCTTCACGCCGCGCCTCCTCAAGCGATGCTTTCCGGAATGCTCGTTCCTCGACAGTCAGTTGCTCGGTTATGTGCGGCCCGAAGCGGGGAATGTCGTGCGGCGCCAGCAGGAGTTCCCTCGGTCTGCCGTTCCGCTGCCATTCATGCGCAGCTCTCTGCCACGGTTCAAGGTTGGCCCAGCGCCAGAGTTCGTTGTTGTTCAACACCGCAGTGATGAGCCGGTCGTGCTCCAGTTCATACCACGTGGTCTGGGCACGGGTGTCTACTCGGATGAGATGCGCGTCCTCCAGCAGCCTCAGAGCTTGAGCGCCTTCCTCCCCCAGGACCGGCCTCGCCGCTGTCTGACCGCGAAATTTCTGTGGCGTTACGAGCTGATTCTCGAACCAGTCACGGATGGTACGCTCGGGGACCTTTGTCCTCTCTGCCGCGTCGGCCACAGAATCTCCGTAGAACCGGCTAAGTGCGTGGTTAATGTCGACCTTCTCGACGTCGTCGAGTTCGATGGCGTGGAAGTGGTCGTGTTTCGCCGAACTGACGCTCCCCCACAGTGTGTGACAGACCACCTGCAACTGGAAGGGCTCGACGTACGGTGCCTCCTGCCACTCGCAGGTCTGATCTGGGCTGCTGACCTTCGTCTTAGCCAACTGGTCGATCAGAGCCTGGGCAGCGGCATCCCGGAACTGCACGTCCCGATCCTCAGCGGGCTGCTGTATCGCAAGCTTCGCTTCGTCATGCGTCAAGAAGTCCAGGCGATACCTTGCGCGCAGGTGCCCGGGAAGAAGTTTTCGGTAACGCTCCAGACCGCCCATGTAGTCTTCTCGAATCGCCAGCAGCGCCCAGAGCTCACCCTTGGCGAGCACGGCTCCCAGCTCTTCGAAGAATTCCTCCTTTTGATGCCAATCGGTCGGATCAAGCGTCAGGATCTCCTCGAACTGGTCGACCATTAAAACCGGCACCTCCTGCGGCTCGATCTGTGGAGTTGCGGCGGTCGCATCGCTGAGGACTTCTTCAAGCGTGCATGACTCGAACTGGTGCGGATCAGTGCGCCGGTCCCCAAGCAGGTAGAGTGCGAGGCTGTTGACGTATCGATTGCGAACGTTGACTTCGCCCGGCGGGGGTTTGTCCACCCGAGCCGGGCCAAAAGACCGGAATCCATCATCGGCCAGCATCCGGATGACTGCCGACTGGATGAGGGAGGTCTTGCCAGCCCCGGATGGGGAATGCAAGAGAACCACGCGCTCTGCGATGACGAGATCTGCCAACTCGCGAGCCTCACGTTCACGATTCGGCAGCCGCTCCCCCGGCCGGAAGGCACGCGGCCCCACGTACGGATTACTGACGGATACCAATTTTCCAGACTCCCTCGCGGTCCCGGAGTTCATGAGGGACCCTCGATTCGGCTGCGCAGATTACCTAGGAAATCGCGGGGCGTAGTCCAAAAGATATTCACGTGGTCATCTCGGAAGTACGATTGGAGATATCTCTGTGCAGCCTCCGGCTCGATCATCTCATTCTCAGGTCTGAGCTGTACGCCCACATGGTTCGAGCGACTCATGCGGGAATATCCCAAGAAGCTCTTGATGCTCTGGAAAACCACCCGGAAGTCCCAGTCATCCAGTCGGTATCCGAGAAACATTAGAGAGCGACCAGTCAACGATTTCCCAACGGCCGACGGTATATCAGGACGCTTGTCGATCCACGCGGTGAGCCAAGCGAAGTAATCATCTTCGGTCAGGACGATCGAATCCGGGATGTCCAGCCTCCCGAACAAGTGATACACCCAGGGACTCGCCAGGGAGGGCGCATCAGGTTTGCTCGGGTTTTCCCACTCCGCCAGCTCGGTCCACGGAAAACACAATGTCACTGGAGTCCTCTTCGGCTGGGACTCTCGAAGTGCATCCTGAAGAAGGTCGGTCCAGCCAGTCGTGACGTACAACTTCACTGGCAGTGACGCGAGCACCCGGTACGGGTCACTCTCATCCGCCTGCCGGAGTTTGCGCCCCACCTCGAGGATGGCGCGTTCGGGCTCGGTGTCGATCGGCGATGAAATCGAAGTGAAAGGGTCGCTGCCTACAGCTTTCTCCTTCCTCTCCTGCAATTCAGTCTTCAGGTAATCCTGCAAATATGCGTTGACCAGGTCCGGCGACTGAGTCACCCGGAGATATTGCGCGACCTGGGTCAGATTTCCCTGCACGTGCGGCGCGATCGGCATCTGCCACCGCCGCACCCATCGGCGGGCGATCTCATGCCGCGATCCGAGGATCCCGTCGGCCAACCCCGGCCCGAGCACCGGAGTGAAGCGGTTAGTCTTGATCATGACTGGCAGCGCCTGCCACGTGTTCGCAGGGCCTCCAGTGCGCGTGTGCGCGTGGTACGCCCGCCCGGACCGCAGCCGGGAGAACAACACCGGGACCCACCAGTCCGGACGGTGACGGATAGCGTTCCGCCCTACGGCCATCGCCCCGTCGACGGCCCCGCCCTCGGAGAGCTTCTTAAAGAAGGCTGGGGTGAACAGGTCAGCCGACGCCGTGGTGATGTTGCCTTGCATGGCCACCACAGCGCCGACGCCCGCGCCCGCCAGCCTCGGCCCAAGTGCTGCAAGCACGCCCCCGTCATCACTGCTCGAATTCTCCCCGACTCCGGCGGACTGACAGGAGATCAGCACCACAAGGGTGGGTTTCCGTTCGAGGCCGGCGATGCGTTCGGCGAGTCGGCGCGCGTCGACCTTGTCAACCTTGCCCTCCGGGTCTTCGAGGTACAGGCCTGGAACATCCTCGAACTGTGCCCCGTGACAGACGAGGTAGAGGATGTCCAAAGGGTCCTCGACGTTGTCAATGCGCCGCATTATCGCTTCAAGCGTCACCTTTCCCTTACCGGACAGAACCACAGTGTTGTACGGGGAGATTGCCAGCTGGGCATGACCAACTTCCCTGTCGATGTCAAGCTGGGCGAGTGGCTTTCCCCGCGGCGCATATTGAGAAATATTACCCGGCGACGCAACCGCAATAAGGGCTTTCATGTCATGAGGGGGAAGCGGGGGGAGCGCACTCCAATTGGCATTAGCAAGGTAGCGCGAGAGTAAGATATTACCACTCGTGGCGATTGGGAGATCCCCCGATGGGGTGCGCAGCAACTCCCAGCGCACAGAGTGGAACCGATCTGGCCCGTCGATGTGGATGCGAAAGTGCACTGGAGTTTGCCGTGCTGCAGCAATCGCTTTCCCGAAGAAATCGACCACCTCTCCAGACGAACCGAATACCATTTCGGTCAATCTTCGACTGTACTCATCGTCGTCTCTCACATGCTGCTTGAGTACGTCTATGTCGATCCGCAACGGCTGACTGGGATGGCACGGCCAGTCAGTGGTCTCGGCATCCGCGTAGCGAAGGCTCGTGTCGAATGCTTCCTGATCCTTGTCCCAGATCAGACCAAATTCAAATTCTGCCGAGCACATAACCTTCTCCGCGTATCACGCCGCCCAGGAACACATCACTGAGCGTGAATTGCGTAACACAATGTAGCCGTTAGCATCCGCTGATAATTTCAGTCTGAGACAGCACCTGTGATTGGTCAAGGTGCATCGTTGGCGCAGGGCTTCGAGCCGAATAGTCCACCCTTGCTTCCCGCTGCCTGAGGCCCGAGGCGAGGAACGCTGCAGGCGCCCCTCATTCGCCCGTCAAGATCCCCCCGAAGACCGAGATGCACTTGTCGCCTCATTAAGGGATCGCCCCAGGTCAGGGCACTCACAGGGGCAAGGTGATCGCAGTGTGGTCGCAGGGCCAGAGTGAGGTGACCCCTGGAGTGTGGACACGGGGGTTTCATGCCGCGAGGGAGAGTTTAGCCGGGGCGTGGTGTCGCTGTTCGAACTCCAGGGGTGCGAGGTAGCCGAGGGAGCTGTGGCGTCGGCGTGTGTTGTAGTAGGTGAGCCAGCGGAAGACCTCGAGCCTGGTTCGGGCCACTGTCGCGAGCGGCATCCCGTGCAGTGCCTCGCGCTTCAGGCTCTGCCACAGGCTCTCGGCGAGGGCGTTGTCATAGGACGAGCCGACCCGGCCCATCGAGCGGCGGACGCCGTGACGGTCGCAGGCCTCCGCGAAGGCCGCCGACGTGTACTGACCCGCGGTCCGCGTGGAAGATCACTCCGGTGACGTCACCACCCCGGGCCGCGACCGCTGCCTGGAGCGCGTCGATGACCAGCGAGGCCCGCATGTGGGTGGCCATCGACCAGCCGACCACCCGGCGTGAGCGGATGTCGATCACGCAGGCCAGAGACAGTCACGCGCCGCCGGCCCGGATGTAGGTGATGTCGCCGCACCAGCGCTCGTCCAGCCGCTCGGCCGCGAAGTTCCGCTGGATCAGGTCCGGCACCGGTGGAGCGACCGGGTCCGGGATCGTGGTGCGCTTGCGGCGCCGCAGGTGCCGGCCGACGATCTGTCGCTCGCGCATCAGCCTGGCCACCCGTTTGCGGTTGACGTTCCGGCCGCGGGCCCGCAGTTCAGCGTGGATGCGCCGAGCCCCGTAGGCCTCACGGTGCTCGGCGTGGATCTTTCGGATCTCCTCGGCCGGGGCCTTGTCGGCTGCCCGGCGCGCGGCGCGGGCTTCAGTGCCGGCGAGCCAGCGGTAGTAACCAGACCGGGAGACGCTGAGTATCCGGCACAGCCGCTGGACGCCGAAGTCCCCGGCGTTCGCGGAGATGAAGTCCCAGCGGCGGGTCCTCACTTCATCTCCTTCGCGAAATACTGGGCCGCCCGCCGCAGGATCTCCCGTTCGAGCTCCCACTCCTTCTCGGCCTTCGCCAGCCGGGCGTTCTCCGTCCGCAGCCGGGCGTTCTCGGCCCGAAGGTCATCCGCGGAGGACCCGCTCCCTCCGGCCTGGAGACCGGCGGCGTCCGCAGCCCGCACCCAGATCCGCAGCGTCTCGGGGTTGACATTCAGATCGGCCGCGACGTCCTTGAACGTCCGTCGGCCGGCCGAGGCCCGCCACAACGCCACCGCGTCGGACCGGAACTCCGCGTTGTACTTCGAGGGCCGTGCCACGTAGATCTTCACCTTCCTGGATCACCAAGATCCATTGTTAGGTGTGTCCACATCGCAGGGGTCACCTCAGCAGCGGAGCCACCCGCTCCCACAGGTCATCAGGCACAAGATCATCCGACACCTGCAGAACTCTGCCGTCCGAACACCTCAACTGCCAAGCCCCTGAAGCGAACTCATTTTGAAACGATCAGTTACTGGGCGTTTCGTCCGCGGGAGGATCGTTTGATGCCGGTTTCTGGGGCGCCCAGGCTGCTCGCGTTTGGTGACGCTTGGGGGCTCTGGTGACAGGAGTGCCACTGTTGCACGAATGTCCGCCGGAACTGCGAGCTTCCTCCTGTCTCATCCCAAGAAGCCGGGTTGAAGTAGGAATGTCTCCCGAGTTCCGCGGCCTCTGGGCAAAGCGACGATCCCGCAGTATGCCGTCGTTATGACGGATCGTCGACGGTATCCGAGCGACTTGTCCGACGCCCGCTGGGCCCTGGTCGAGCCCACCCTGACCTCCTGGCGCCGGGACCGCACCGAACGGGCCCTCGCGTTCGGCCGGCCGCCCGAGCACGAACTGCGCGACCTGCTGGACGCGATCCTCTACGTCGACCGCACCGGCATCCCCTGGCGGTACCTCCCGCACGACTACCCACCCTGGGAAACCGTCTACGCCTACTTCGCCCGTTGACAGAAGGAGGGAGTGTTCGAGCAGCTCAACGGCCTACTCCGACGCCTGGTCCGCGCCGCAGAAGGCCCTGACCCGGAGCCGACCGCCTGCATCATCGACTCCCAGAGCGTGAAGACCTCCACGAACGTCCCCGCCGCCACGCAGGGCATTGACGTCGGCAAGAAGATCGCGGGCAGGAAGCGGAACATCGTCACCGACACAATCGGCTTGCTGCTGGCGGTGCTGGTCACCGCCGCGAGCGTGCAGGACGGCACGCCGGCAGGCAGCTCCTGACCGCGGTCGCCACCCACCACCCGACCGTCCGCAAGGCCTGGGCCGACATGGGCTACAAGAACGCCGTCGTCGAACACGGAGCGACCCTTGGCATCGACGTCGAGATCGTCCGCCGCGACCCCACGGCCAGGGGATTCGTCGTCCAGCCCCGTCGCTGGGTCGTCGAGCGCAGTTTCGGCTGGCTGATGAACCACCGGCGCCTGGCCCGCGACTACGAAGCCCTCCCCGCCCGCTCCGAAGCCATGATCCACGTCGCGATGATCAACCTCATGACCCGCCGACTCACCGGCGAAGCCACCCCGACCTGGCGCGGCACCTGAGCCCCAGAATCAGGGGCGAAACGCCCAGTTAACGCCTTCTCAAGTGGTGGCGAGCCTGCGGCGGGCGGCGATAACGGCGACTGCGCCAGCTGTCATCCATGCCTTGCCCAGCAACTGTCCTGGCAGGAACTGGAGAGAGCCGAATGCCAGCGTAAGGAACACCAGACTGTCAGCAAGCATCCCGACCAGATTGGACGCAACCATCGCGGTGAGCAGGCCGCGCTTACGAAGCGGCTCATACACCACGAAGTCAAGGCCTTCGGACAGGGCGAATGCGGCGGCAGACGCGGTTGCTAGCGCTGGGCTGGCCAGCCAGTAGGACAGAGCCGCGCCCACGAGCACCGCAACGGCGACAGGCCAGCGGCCAGCGGTTTCGCGAGCGAGGTCACGCAGGACGAGGGCTATGCCAACGAGATATACGCCTGCTGGCGCAAGGTAGCCAAGGCCCACTGGGACAACGCCGAAGTGAGTGACCGCCATGTTGGCAGCAGGGATGGTGGCGACGTACGCAACCAGGGCACCGACAGCGCCGATGCGTCGAGCACGCATGATTCTCCTCAGGATATGGGCCGCAAGTTGACGGCCAGGTGGAAGGGTACGAGCGGATGCAGCGTCTTCAGGCCGCCCGGAAGCTGATCAACACGGGTGACAACGACGTCTTGAGTCGGTGCACGCAGGGCCTACTCGGCGAGCGGCTGGCCTGTGGAGAGCCTTCACGCCTTCATCCGGCCGTCAGTTGCGGTGATGGCAACCGTCCGACATGCGGCGCTTCACGGTGATTACTTGCGCCAAGTAGGCGTCTGACTGGCGGGTTTGGCGTCCACGTCACGCTACTCAGCTGCGTTGATCCATGATAGAGGGGTCCCGCCGTGCCTACGGCGGGACCCGCTTGTGCCTACCTACAAAATGCAGGCGGACTGAGAACTGCGCCTTCGGTTGGCGCTCCTAGGCCGGGACTGGCGGTGCGCTCACAGAAGGGATCACGCATGGCTCCAACGCATCTCGCGCACGTAGCCCCCGTCAACCAGCAGCAATGCGATGCTGGCGCCACAGGGGGACGCCGTATTGGCGGGGGCATTGGGACGGCACGACGATTGTGTATGCCGTGAGGCACACTTGCTGACGTGCGAGCAACCCTGATGGGTGCCGCACACGTCAGCAGGAGTCATCCGGAGATGCGGGCGATCGCATCGTGGCTGTGGATGCTCTCCAGGTTACGGACGCTCACCGAGTGAACGAGTTCCCGTTCCCGGCAGGCAAGAGAGATGTCGCGAGCCATGTCCTCGACGAAGACCGGATGGTCGTACGCTTCCATCGTCAAGGCACGCTCATCGGGTCGTTTGACGAGGGGCACTACGGGAGCGGATGCGCAATCCCTCAAGAGTTCCACGGCATCGTGGACAGGGAATGGGTATGGGCCGTCCGCTCTGCCGGTAACGGCCAACGAGACGCGGCTGCGCTGGTTGTGCGCGCCGTAGTCCGAGATCGCCTTCGAGCATGGACACAAACTTGTGACCTCGCAGGTCACATTGGTCACGACGGCGGCCTCGCCGCCATCCAGGCGACCTTCGATGGACACGTCGTGGACCTGCCAGGAACCAACACCACTCGATGGCGCAGTGACAAGAGTCCCGATGGGCATTGAAACGGTGACGGTCAGCGAGGAGACGTCCAGAAGGTCTGCGCCGGCCTTGAGGACCTGCGGTAGCTGCCGCGGGTCGAACTGCTGGAGGTGCTCGTGAACTAGCGCGACCATCCGGCTCATGTGTGTGCCGCGGCGGTCATGCGGGAGTCGAACTGTGACAGTGAGATCGGCGATCCCGTCCTGCCGAAGGTATCCATCGTCGAAACACACCGGGTAGCGCAGGCCGCTGATACCGACTTCGTCGATCTCGATGCCTCGAAGGTCGGCTTCGTTCTGGATGTCGTGCATTCTCACTCGCCCCGATAGGTGCACCCAGAGGTGCACGTCTCTCGGACCGTCAGGGCAGAGAGCGCTGGCAGGTCGGACTGCAGTCGGTCCCAAATCCAGCGGGCCAGGACCTCGCTTGTCGGGTTCTCCAGGCCTTCGATCTCGTTCAGATAGTAGTGGTCCAGGTGGTCCTCAATCGGCTTGAAGGCGCGCTTGATGTCGCCGAAGTCCATGACCCAGCCGGCTTCGCTGTCGACCGGAGCCTCTACGTGCACAGTGACGCGGTAGGAGTGCCCGTGCAGCCTGGCGCACTTGTGGCCCTCGGGAACTCGGGGCAGCCGGTGGGCTGCCTCGAAGGTGAACTCACGAAAGATTTCCATTACTGAATTCCCAGATACTTGTGCGTCTGGAGCGAGAGGGTCCAGCGCGGATTCTTCAGGCAGTACGAGACGGCTGCCCGAGTGTTGGCTTCTCGCTCAGGGCCATCCATCGGCTGGAGCCTGAAGTGCGTGTAGTCCAGATGCTCGAACTGGGCGGGATCCCCGCCGAGTTGCGGGTATACGAGCTTCAACTCGTCTCCGCGGGTAGCCACCAGATCGGAGCCAATCTTGGGGCTCACGCACAACCAGTCAATGCCCTTCGGCGGGATCCGGGTGCCGTTGGTCTCCACGGCAATCTCGAATCCACGGGCATGCAGTGCGTCAACGGCAGCTTCATCCAGCTGCAGGAGCGGCTCCCCGCCGGTGCAGACCACGAAGCGGTGATCGGCGGCTGCGGACGGCCATGCCTGCTCGACGGCCTCTGCGAGAGCCTCGGGCGAGGCAAACCGGCCACCGCCATCCCCGTCGGTGCCGACGAAGTCTGTGTCGCAGAACTTGCAAATCGCCCGCTCCCGGTCCTTCTCCAGGCCCGTCCAGAGGTTGCAGCGGGAGAACCGGCAGAAGACGGCCGGCCGGCCTGCATGGCTTCCTTCCCCCTGGAGGGTGTAGAAGATCTCCTTGATCAGGTAGGCCATACTCAGGCGCCCTGATACTGCACAGGGTCTGTGGCGCCCGCCTCAGCGAAGCCCTTCAGGCGCATGAGGCAGGTGTCGCAGCGGCCACAGGCACGGCCCCGCTCGTCCGGGTCGTAACAGCTCGAGGTCAGCGAGTAGTCGACTCCGAGACGCAGGCCCTCACGGACGATGTCGGCCTTCGAGAGGGCGATCAGCGGGGAGTGGAGCTTCAACTCCTGGGTGCCTTCGATGCCCGCCCGGGTGGCCAGGTTCGCCATCTTGGCGTAGGCGTCCATGTACTCGGGCCGGCAGTCCGGGTAGCCGCTGTAGTCCACCGCCGTCACGCCAGTGAAGATGTCAGTGGCACCGACGACCTCCGCGTAGGCCAGGGCGAAGGACAGGAAGATGGTGTTGCGGGCAGGTACGTAGGTGATCGGGACGCTGCTGCTCTCCGCCTCTTCGACGGTGTCGTGCTTGGGCACCTCGATGTCATCGGTCAGTGCCGAACCACCGAAGACGCGCAGGTCGATGTCTGCGATGACGTGACGCGCCACACCCTGAGCCTCGGCAACGCGCTTGGCCGCTTCCAGTTCCACGCTGTGCCGCTGGCCGTAGCTGAAGCTCAGCGCGTACGGCGTGAAGCCCTGCTCCTTGGCGATGGCCAGCACCGTAGTCGAGTCGAGACCACCGCTCAGCAGCACGATCGCGGGACGCCCCATGATCACTCCTTCATTTGCTCGTTGGGTACCGGTGCACCCTACCGTGCTATCTGGGCGGTAGAGTAACCGCCATCAGAGACGAGTTAGCGGATCCAGGAGTCGAGTCGAGTGAGGCAACTTTCACTTGTGGTTACCTGCACGGACCGCAAGATGTCCATGCCAAGCTCGGCCCTGCATGCCCGGTCACTGCCGGCTGGGAGTACGGAGCACCGTGCCCATGTCTGGCAGGCGCGGCTGAACGAGGCGTCCGGCCTCATCCCTCTCTGCAATCTCTACCAGGGCGAACATTGGGTGCAGGCACGGCAGTTGGCTGGCGCAGCTGCAATGGCGGGCTTCGCCCCGCAGATGTGGGTTGCATCAGCCGGCCTCGGACTGCAGCCCATCACTGCCTCGGCGCCTGCGTACGCGGCAACCTTCAGCCCTCGGCACGCCGACTCTGTGGGCGAGAGCACGGCCGACTCCGTGCGGTGGTGGAACCACCTCCAGGTGGGGCGCGGGCACGCGACGCTGGAGGATCTCGGGCGACGTGGCGCAGTCTTGCTATCTCTGTCCGAGGTGTACGGCAACGCTCTGCGGGATGACCTGTCCGCCCTGGGCGCTCTCGGAGCAGAGGCAGTGCTGATAGGCGGTTCTGCGGATATTCCGGGCCTGCTGCGAGTCCCGGCGAGAGCGACGCTGCGAAGCGCCCTTGGGGGCACCCTTACTAGCTTGAATGTACGTATGGCGGCGTCCTGGCTCCGCCACTGCACTGACGGCAAGCTGACCGCAACGACCACCGCGCGGTCCTGGGAACGCTGGGCGGCAACAGCAGATAAGGCCGAGCGCTATGACCGCACATCGCTGAGTGACGAAGCGGTCAAGGACTTCATCAGGCGTCACGCGCAACTTCACCCTGACTATTCACGAACCAGACTTCATCGCCTGCTGAGAGACGCCGGGCTCGCGTGCGAGCAGAAGAGGTTTGCCATGCTGTACGCCGAGACCATGGAGGAGCGATGACCGCTACGATTCTCAAGCGTCGAGCCCTACGGGTCCATCAGCACCCAACGATTCCGCTTTACGTCTTCGTGCTGGCGGCGGAAGAGGTTGACCAGGTGGCGGATGTCGCCCGCATTTCCCGCGACGAGGCCGGGAAGCTCATCGGCTATCAGCGGCCGGAGAAGAAGCAGCACGTCAAGCAGATCTTGGAGTACCTTGACAGCGACGAAGTGCTCTTCCCGAATGGGCTCATTCTCGCTCTGCCTTCCACAGTGCGTTTCAAGTCCAGTCCCGGGCCGTCGAGCAGTGACGGTCTCTCGACGAGTGGCACCCTGGAGATCCCACTTCCCAACTCCAGCGACGAACCGCGCCCAGCATGGATTGTCGATGGCCAGCAGCGTAGCCTCGCTCTTGCGCGCACCCGGCACTCGAGACTGCCGATCACGGTCGCAGGTTTTGTAGCCGAAGAACTAGATGTCCAGCGAGACCAGTTCCTTCGAGTCAACACGGTCTCTCCCCTGCCGACAAACCTCGTATCTGAACTCCTCCCCGAGGTTGCGACTCCGCTGCCAACGAAGCTGTCCGCGCGCAAGTTGCCTTCGGTCTTGGTGAACGCCCTCAACCAGGATCACGATTCCCCTTTCCGCGGGTTGATCAAGCGTGCATCTACCGCGCCGGCCCAGAAGTCGGCGGCGGTAGTCACAGACAATAGCCTAATCCTAGCCATCGAAGAGTCGCTCAATTCTTCAGCTGGAATTCTCTTCCCGCATCGCAATCTCTCAAATGGGACGACCGATACGGCCGCTATTCGAAATATTCTCATCACATATTGGACCGCCGTCCAGCAGACGTTCCCAGAGGCGTGGGGGATCATTCCCAATAAGAGTCGCCTGATGCACGGCGTCGGCATCCGCTCCATGGGTCGACTCATGGATCGCATCATGGCAAATGTTGACCTGAGGTCGAATGAAGCCCTCTCGCAGACGAAGAAAGAATTGGCCCTAATAAAGCCTCATTGCCACTGGATGAATGGGCGCTGGCGGGAACTCAACACCTCGTGGGATGAGCTACAGAATACGCCCCGACACATTAGCACTCTCTCGAACTTCCTGGTCCGAGTCTATGTCCAGTCAAGGATGAGCGCCTCGTGAAATTTTACTTCCCGGACAGTCAGGACATGGTCAGTCCGAGCTACGACTTCGTCAACGACGAATACCCGCCGTACCGTGTGCGCCAACGTGACGACGTCTACGCCCATGAGATCGTCAGGCCTGTTCCTTACGATGGAATCCTGGTGAGCAAGGCCATCGTAGACGGATCAGTCAAGGGGGCAGGCAAGTATTCGACCCCCCAACGGGAGCGCCTCTACCGACTCGGCGTCAAGAACTTCTTCCGAGCCGATGCACGGATGTCCACGCTCGGTGACTGCGGTGCGTTCAACTACATCGACGAAGAGATTCCCCCCTACGATGTGGACGAGGTCCTGGACTTCTACGAGGGCTGCGGGTTCGACGCCGGCATAAGCATCGACCACATCATCTTCGGATACCTGCCGCTCGGCTCGAAGGAGCAGCCGAACCCGGCGTGGGTCCAGCGGCAGGAAATCTCCCTTGGGCTGGCCGCGGACTTCCTGGCTGCGGTACGCCGGCGCGGGGAGAAGATCCAGCCGGTGGGAGCCGCCCAGGGGTGGGGGCCTGAGAGTTACGCCGACAGCGTCGCCCGACTGCAGAGGATGGGCTACCAACGCATCGCCCTGGGTGGCATGGTGCCACTCAAGTCGCACGAGATCCTCGCCTGCCTTCAGGCGGTCGACGAGATCCGCAGAGCAGACACTGAACTTCACCTGCTGGGGATCAATCGCGTCGACCGTATGATGGAGTTCGCCGCGCACGGTGTGACCAGCTTCGACAGCACTTCGGCGTTCCGGCAGGCGTTCATGGACGACCGGAACAACTTCCATACCACGACCGAGTCGTTCACGGCGATCCGCGTGCCCCAGGTCGACGGCAATCCTACCCTCAAACGGATGATCCTCGCCGGCAACGTCTCACAGGCGGACGCCATCACCGGCGAGCGTGCCTGCCTGCGCGCGCTGCGCGCCTACGACAGGGGAACCGTCTCCCTCGAAGAGGCTCTGGAGGCTCTGAAGGCCTACGAGGACCTGGTCCTGCCGCCCAAGAAGAAGAGCTACATCGATGCATACGCGCACACGCTCCGCTCCGCGCCGTGGCGTACCTGCCCGTGCAAACTGTGCCACGACCACGGCATCGAGATCGCGATCTTCCGCGGTACGGAGCGGAACAAACGCCGAGGATTCCACAACCTGTCCGTTCTCGAAGCGAAGATAAGCCTGATCCCCTTCGCCTGACACCTCCCCTGCCGGGCCGACCCCGCAACTGTTCTAGGAGAAAAGTGGCCGACCACCACACTCTGCGCCTCCCAGCCCTCGAAGTGCGCCAAGGAAGCCGTCGAATCTACTGCTTCGCCGTGGACGGCAAGAAACTCCACGAGTTCACCGCCGTTTCGCGCATCCGCAGGGACAACGACGACCTCCTGCAGGGCTACCAGCGCCCGGAGGTGCTCAGCCACATCCGGTCGATCAAGAGGTACTTGGAGTCCGACGGGGCCATGCTCCCCAACGCCCTGGTCCTGGCGTTCGACAACTCTGTCAAGTTCATCCCCTTCCAGCGGAGCGGGTCCGCGGATCAGAGTGCTCCGTCTGTTCCCGGTGAACTGGAGATCCGGTTCGCCGAGACCATGACGGAGGACGAGAAGCCGGCGTGGCTGGTCGACGGCCAGCAGCGCAGTGCCGCCATCCGGGACGCCGACCTCGCCGAGTTCCCGGTCGCCGCCGTCGGGTTCATCGCAGACGGCGAGGAGGAGCAGCGCTCCCAGTTCATCCTGGTCAACTCGACCAAGCCGCTGCCCAAGGGGCTCATCCACGAGCTGCTGCCGTCCACCACCGGGCACCTGCCGCCCGCGTATGCCAAGCGGCGTCTGCCCACCCAGTTGATGACCAGGCTGAACGGCGACGTGAACGGCGCGTTCTTCCGCAGGGTGGCCAGCCCCACCTCGCCGAACGGCAACATCAAGGACAACAGCGTCCTGCGGATGCTGGAGCACAGCCTCTTCGAAGGCGCCCTCTACCAGTACCGCAACCCAGTCGACGGGTCCGGTGACGTCGACCGGATGCTGCTGCACCTGCGTTCCTTCTGGAACATCGTCCGGGAGACCTTCTCCGACCCGTGGAACCTGCCGCCGCGCCAGTCCCGGCTGACCCACGGCGTCGGCATCCAGGCCATGGGCTTCGTCATGGACGCGCTGACCGAGGGAATGCCGGCCGAGCGAGTCGACAGCGACGAGATCCGTGAAGCCCTGCTGAACCTGCTACCGGTGGCGTCCTGGACCTCGGGCAAGTGGCGTTTCCCTGACGGTGAGGAGCGGAACTGGAACGGGCTCCAGAACACGCCGAACGACGTGCGCCTGCTCACCAACCTCCTGGTCCGAACCGTCCGCGGGTAGTCGTAGAGGGGAGCCTGGGCAAAGGTCCGGGCCGCTGCGCGAATCGCAGCGGCCCCGGGCCTTCACCCGGAGGGGAGTCCCTCAGTCCACGTCCGGGTGCCCGGGGACCACTGCTCTGACCAGAGCCTGGTACACCGAGGCAGAACCGGCTCCGGCCGGGTAGACGATGTCGCTGGCGTGCTTCGCGTGCTGCCCGATGAAACCGGTCGCGGCATGGGTCGCACACTGGGTGATCATCACGATCCGGTCCGCGGACCGGACCTTCTGGCGCAGCGAAGACGATCCGACCTTGTCCAAGGCGGTCGAGACCTTCACCTGGAGGTGGTGCTTCTCGGTCATCTCCTTGACCCGCACCAGGACCTTCTCGTCCAGGCCGTAGACCAGCACCTTGGCGGGCGGCAGTCCCGCCCGCTCAGCCGGCCGCTGGTTGCGTCCGGGCCACCCCAGGTCGTTGAGCCCGAGTTCCTCCGACAAGGTGCGGGCGAGGTCGAGCAGTTCGGGATCCAGCCGTTGGCCCGTCCTCTCAGCGGTGCCAGGAGTTCCAACGCACACCGGACACGTGTGTCCTCGCCCGGGGCCGCGTAGGCCAGCAGCAGGTCCACGTAGTCCAGTGCCTGCTCCGCGGTCTCCGGAGCCACCCACTGCTCCGCCATCAGCGAGACGTGATCGAGCAGTTCGCGGTAGGCCGACGCGCTGGGGGCGGAGCGCAACGAGAGGGTGAGCAGGAGCCCGAGCACCGCCAGGCCGGCTGGGTCCCGCCGGCTGCCGGCCGAACTGGCGACCACCTGGCTGAGCGTCAGCGGCATCGCTTCCGGGCTGTCGAGCAGCGCTTTGAGGAAGGGTGCGAGGACGGCGTGCCAGATCCGTTCGTACTCCTCGTCCACGCAGGAAGACAGGCGTTCGGCGATGAGGGAGTCCTGCGCCGGATCGACGGTCCAGCCCCCCTGCCCCTCGGCGTCGATGGCGCGGGCCAGGACGAAAGCGGAGTGGTCGTCGTTGGCCACCGTGCCGATCAGATCCGCCCACGACAACGGTACCGAACCCGCGGACTGCGCCGGTTCGGGTTCCAGGTCCGGTTCCGCGGCCGGTGCGGGCAACTCCTCGGCGGGCACGGCGAGCACGTCCCGGAGCACGTCCGGGACCACCTCGCTCCGCCCCGCTGCGTCCAGTGCCCGGACTGGGCCAACCGGGCGCTCTCGCCCTGGCCGTGGATTGTCACGAGCAAAACGGCGACGGCTGCGTCCCCGTGGCGCAGGGGGTCTTCGCCGGTCGGAAGGTTCCTCGGAACGCTCGGGCCCGCGAGCACCCGAACTGCGGCGGCCAAGCCTTCCGCCTCCAGGACCAGGTCGAGCACAGCCCCGTAGACGGCGGCTAGGACGTTTGACCGCAGGCCGATCAGGTTCGCTGGGGAGAGCCCTCCCCGGTGAGTGATCTGTTCCAGCAAGGCTTCCGCGGTCTGCGGCGCACCGCCGAGCAGTGCGGCCTCGAAGCCCCCGCACTTCCGCCGATCGAGCCAGCGGCACCGCGACAGACTGGGCCTAACCGGTCGACGGCTGCTGCTCCCTCAACCGCCTTTGCAGCAGCAACAGTCGGGTTCCAGCGCGTTGCGTCCCAACTCGGCGATCGCCGCTGCCTGCCCGTACCACCAGTGATCAACGGTCCACCGCTCTGCCAATTGAGCCACCAGTCCCGGTTCTCGGAGACGACACCGGCCGGCCCGCTCCTTTCCACCCAGCAGCCCGCCAACTCGTCGTCCAGCACCGACTGCGGCTGCCCATTCCCCAAGACCCGCGCAAACGCGCTGCTGGGGAAGGGCCTGGCCACTTGTCAACGACTGGCAGCGGCCGCTCGAAGGCCGGCCACCGCCGCACGAAGCATCGACGCGGACCCGCTTCCGTCCGCGTAGTGGAGATGCTGAGTCTGCGAGTGCTGGGTGATGAAGCCGGTTGCCGCGTGCTTCGCGCAGCGGGTCGCGAGCACAATGACGTCGGCGGCCCTCGCCTTCAATCGGAGTTGCGGACTCCCGACGTGATCGTGGGTGGTCACCGCCTTCACCGAAGGGGCCAACCGCTCGATCTCCTCGGCGGATCGGGCCAGTACCGCTTCGTCGAGCGAGTAGAGCAGTACATTCATGGCCGGCAGGGCGGCGAGTGGGGTCTCCTGCGCGCCGTCGTCGGCAGTCCGGGCGTTCCAGACGAAGTTGACGCCGAGCTCGTCCGAGAGGCGCCTGGCGAATGCCAGGTCCGTGTCGTCGAGACGTGCTTGGTGCCGTGAGAGCGGCTCCAGCAGTCTGTAGGCGAGGCTGCTGCGAGCCTGGAGGTCCGGGCAAGCGGCCAGGGATAGTCGGTCGACGAAGTCCAGGACGATCGGTGCCCGCTCCGGCGAAACCCACCGGCTGTGCTCGGAACCAATCTCCTCCAGCAGTTCGGCGTAGTCGCCAGCGCTGGGTGCTGCCCGAAGCACGATCTCCATCAGCGCTTGCAGCACCGCCAGGTCGCTGGGACCGAATCGGTCGAAGGTGATGGCGTTGCGCACGAACGCACGCGCGCTAAGCCCGGCCGGCGTGTCGTAACCGACCGCGTCGATGAACGCCCCCACCGCCCGCCATGCCTCGGCAGCAACGGTGTTCTCCAGGTTGTCGAGAAGTTCAGCCAGGTGGGCGTCGTCGGCGGCCGGCGAGGGCCAGGAGACCCAGGTTCGGTCGGCCAGTACCGTCCTGGCCGTTTTGTTGCCCTTGGCCAGCTCGGTGACCAGTTCGGGCCATGAGTCAACAGCAGCGGTGTCGGTGTCCGCCGGATTCGGTGCCACCTCGGCGGGCAGTAGGTTCTCCGGCGGAGTCTCGACGGTTCCGCCGGTCTCCTGCAGTTGCTGCACGGCCATGTCCCACACCGCGGGGACCACCTGGTCGGAGCGGCCACTGGCCTGCACGGCGTCGACGAGTCTCCGGAGGACGGGGCCGTCCTCCAAGACGTGGGCAGCCAGCAGCAGCACGGTCAGGGCCGGAACACCTACGGAGGCGATGTCGATGTCGAACAGGTCGGGAACGAATCTGCCCCGCTCGTTCAGCCGTTGCCGTGCCAGCGCCAGATCGCCGTCGGCGAGCGGCTCCTCCAGCGCCGTGTGGACGGCGTTGAGGATGGCTTCCTTCACCGCATCGGGCGGGTCCTGCCGAACGACATCGGCCAACTCGGGCGAATTCAGGATCTCCTCGCTCCGCCCGAGCCGGTCCAGCCGTTTGATCTTCAGGTTCGCAAGGTTCGACGCCGTCATCCCACCGGTTGCCGCGAGGTGGTCGAGCAGCATGCCCGAGGTTTCCGCCGCACCTGCCGAGAGCGACGCGTCGAACTCCGCCAGCAGGCGCCCCACCGGCTTGGCCACTCGCCACAGCCGCGGGGGCCGACTGGCGGCGGTCTGCTGCATCAAGTGGAGTGCGTCGACCAGGTTCCGGCGGTGCCGAGGGTTCAGTCCGGTGCTCAGCCTAAAAGTCGGACGCTCACCGAAGAAGTCGAGGAGCGCACTCTCGACGGGATCGCTGCGGTCAAGCCTGGCAGGCACCACGCCTTCGTCCTTGGCATACGCGATGTACGTCGGCCCGGCGAAGGCGCGGATCAACTCGGCCGTCCTGGCCCGATCGCTCGAGTCGCGGGCAACCACGTACACGACGAACCGATCGGCGTTGCTGTACATGCGCGGAAGGACGACCGGCGCGTCGTCGGCCCGCCGGAAGGACTCGACGAAGGGCAGTATGCGGCCTTTGTGGGGGTACTGCGGATCCATGCCCGGCCAGGCGGTGTTCCCCTGGCCGAAGAACTGCCGCAGGAACCTCTCGGCGGCATCCCGCCTGCTGTTCTCGGGTTGCGTCACGCGCCATTCCTCCAACGCCGTGCCAGGTCCAGCCGTGCCTGCCCGGCGCCCGGCCCACCCATCTTGTAGGTGACCGACTCGTCATTCTTCGCCATGCCCCGAACCGTGAAGTTCATCGACCCGTCGAGCAGCCAGTCCTGGCCGCACAGTGTCTTCTCATGCACGTCCGGATCCCGCCACACGTGCAGCCGCTTCGGATCCGCGGATTCCATCCGCCGCAGGAACAGGTCGTTGTGGGGATCTGCGCGCGTCACTACACAGATCTCCGTTCCGGCGCCGGAGAGCCGCAGAAGCACGTCGGACAGACGCCAACTGCTGGGCGGCACGTCCCCGAACAGGGAGTCGAAGTTTCCGTGGCGGTTGTCGATGACCTCGACATCGGTGATCCAAGGAGAGACCAGCCACAACTGCCGGCTCGGGCTGATGAGCTCCGACAGAAGGGCCGCCGCCAGCATCGAGTCGACACTCAAACCGGTCTTGGCGCTGGTACGCAGCGTCCTGGTCAGTTCCTTCACTGGAAGGCCTCCCGCAGTTCCACTCGTACCCGTACCTCGTCCCGGTCTCGGATGTAGCCCCGTACCTCACCGAAGACATGGAGGAAGCCCCGGTCGATCTGGAGCACCGGGACGGTGACGACCGCCTGGGCCATGGCCTGCAACTCGCTTGCAGGGCATACAAGTTCAATGCTGGCGTGCTCCGACATCGCCTTCCGGTAGACCGCGGGCCAGTCGTCGGCCGTAACATCCACATGGGGAATTCTGTCGTCATGGGCAGCCCGGACGAGCAGCCGGTCCAGCACAGGAGCGGCAGTGTAGGGCTGGTAGTGCTGCAGGTCCTGTGTGCGGGCCTGTCGCCCCCTCGGCCACAGAAGGCTGAAGGCCTGGTCCGCGCTCAGCTCGCGGGTACCGCCGATGTCGATCTTCTTGTCGCCGACCGCGTACGCGACGACCCGAGCGTCCACTTCGACGCCCAGGTGATCCTCCAGTTCCGTCCACGCGTCGACCATGGCCAGTGTCTGCCCGTCGATGTCCGGACCCGACCCCGGCCGGAGCAGACGGGTCGACAGGGCTGACACAGCGGCACGCCTGGGTCGCCCGTCGAGACTCTCCCACGCGGCGAGGAGCAGGTCGAGGCCTTCCCTCGCTTCGTCCGAGTTCTGGGCCTGGCGGAGTTCCCGGACCGCCGATGCGGCATCACCGCCTGGTTCGTCGGCAAGGTGCCGCAACAACCGGGTCAGCGCGGCGTCGACGTACTCGTAGTCGCTGGGCGCGAGGACGCTGCCGACCAGCGACCAGAACCGGCGAGGGTCCTCCCCGTAGAACCGCACGAGACTCTCGACGACGCCCAGCCCGCCGATCGACGTCTCGCTCAGCCAGACCGTACTGGGGCCGGCGGCATCGGGGCAGGCCAGGACGTCGACGATCAGGTCCCCGTCCTGTGCGTCCGGGCAGGCGCGCTGGGCGGCAGAGAGGATCGCCGCAGCCAAGGTGTCCCGGTACGCACGCTGGGCGAGGTCCTCCGTGCGGTCGGCGACGTCCGGAACCACGAGCAGGTCCGCGGCCCGGTCGACAGCGGCGAGTACCCGGTCGTCCTTGACCAATTCGGTCAGTCCCGAGACAAGTCGTGTGTTGTCCAGTGCAGCATCGCCGTCCTCGCGGTACAACACGGCGATGATCCGGTTAAGTTGAGCAGCCCAGATCCCCTTCGAGAGGGACTCACGCACCTGTTTGGCCGTGCGCTTCCCTCCGAGTCCCTCCAGAGCGAACGCGGTCAGGTAGACCTGGGTGATCCAGTCCCGTTGGAACGAATTGGACAGCTCCACCAACGTCGGATCCTCCGCGATGGCACAGGAGAAGGCCAGCGAGCGCCACTGCGGGGACTCCAGGTAGTCCCTGACATACGAATCCGAGGTGTCGAGCGGGCTGATCAGGAACCTGGCCGCATCGACCCCGAGCCGGAAGCCGAGCGCGGCCGGCTCGCCCTCCACGTCATAGCGGATGGTCCGGTTCTCGGCGCCACCGTCGTCGAAGACGAGTTGACACTCGGCGCCCATGGTCATCCTGCGCACCTCGATCGGGTTGCCCCCGGCATGGGTCGCGAACTCCACCGCCCGCACCCGGTCGCGCCACGGCGACGGGTCGGGAACACTCGCCGGGGTCGGCGGCCCGTCGTCCGGCACGACGATCTCCGTGCCCCACACCGGGAAGCCCTGGGACTGGTCGGCGATGTCCTGGGTCGGCTGCTCCAGGTGCAACCGATGGGGCCGGAAGACCCTGATCCCTTGTGGTTGGCCGCCATAGGGGAACCAGATGCCCTCCTCTTCCGCATACCGAACCATCGGGGGCAGGGAGAGCACGTCGGTTCCCCGAGGAGGTACCGGCAGCCAGGTTCGGTGGTCGTCGTGGCGGTGCCCGAAACGGCGGCTCACCCGCCCCGGGACGGCCTCGCGCAGCGCCCGCGCGATCGGCATCTCCTCGGAGTTCTCGCCGCCGGTCTCGGCGCCTGCGAACGGCAGGACCAGGGTGACCTCGGGCAGATTCAACGGCTCGAAGAGCGCCTGCGTGACGAACTCGGGCAGCAACGTCCCTTCCTTGGCACCGACGTCCACCCGCAGCGGAGTCCAGTTACTGCGGATTCGACGCAGAACGGTCGGCACGACGGCCAGCAGCAAGGACCGCGGCTGTTCCCACAGCACAGCCTGCACCTCGTCCACGCTGATCTGCAGGGCCCTCCTGAGGTGTTGGGCGAGATCGTCCTGCCGGTCGGGCTTTCTGAGCAGGTCGTCAAAGAGTTCCGTCAGCGCATCGTGGTCCGCCCGATTCCTGTCCTTGACGACATACCCGGCGGGAGCCTTGAGCAGTTCTCGCGGGTCGCCGTTCAGTCTTCTGTTGCGGAGTTTGCGCCCTGCCCAGTCCAGCAGCGCCTGTGCTGCCTGGATCTTCAGAACGAAGCGGTTATGGACGGGCAGGCTCTGGGCCTGCACCTCGGGGGCGAAGAGGGTCTCGTACCTCTGGTAGGCGATCCGGTCCCGACCGTAGTCGGACAGGGTGACGATAGTGAGGGGACGCGTTCCGCGCTCCCGGCCCGCACGGCCGCGTCGCTGGATGAACGCCGCGGCGTCGCGCGGTGCTTTGTGCTGCAACACCAGACCGACTCGCGGGTCGTTGAACCCGACTTCGAGCGACGCGGTCGCAACGGTCAGGTTGGCGTGGTGGTCCACACCGACGTCCTGCGAGGACGTTCTCCCGACGCGCAGATGGTGGAGCCGCGCGTCCGGGTCGAGATCGTGGCCGATCTTCTCGGCGAGGTCCCAGGACTGACCGTCGAGATAGCGGGCCGCGTGCTCGTCCCGTTCGGAGGCCCGCAGCCCGGCCAACACCCGTTTCCGCATGTCACGGCGACGGCCGCGGCGGTCCTGCCCGCCTTCCGCGTCCCGGAGGTCGTTGTAGAAGCGGTTGGTGACATCGAGGTCGTCGGTGAAGAGGAACCCGGTCGAACCGTAGAGAAACCTGCCATGGTCTCGATCGAGCATCCGGCCGTGGAGCATGGCTGTCTGGATGGACGTGGACAGCAGGCTCACGTTCGAGATCGGGTCGCCGCGGAGCGCGAGCGAGTACTCCCGGCCCTCGGACTCCATCTCGTCGTCGTCGGGTGCGATCGGCACGACCATGCTCTGGTGCAGGCCGATCAGTTGAGCGAAGAAGGCATCGGCGTCCCGCAGCGTCGCGGACAGGCCCACGAACGTCACGGGGCGGCGCACCGCTTCGCGCCAACGGCGCAGCAGCAGGGCCACCTGCGCTCCGTGGAACCCGCTGTAGGTGTGGACCTCGTCCAGGAGCACTAGGGAAGGAGCGGTCGTGCCGCCGCTCCAGCCGAGTACCCGCTCAAGACGGGAGTTCCCGCTGGACTGGTTCAGCATCTCCGTGGTCGTGAAGAGCAGATCCGGAGGGTTCTTGCTCAAGGAGTCGCGGGTGAGCGCCAAACGACCATTCTTCAGGACGTATCCGCACGCGAGACAGGTCAGGAGTTCACGATCGCGAAGACGGTTCTCATCCGTCCACTCGAGGTCCCCAGTGCCGCAGTGCGGGCAGGGGAGGTACGGGCAGACGACGCCCTTCCCGGTCCGGGCCCAGGAGTTGGAGTAGTTCGAGTTCGGTTCAAGGCGCTTGTCGTTCACCCGCCACGGGGTGTCCCCGTAGAGCGCGCCGACGCGGAGCGGGCGCCCTTGGTGCTTCTGCAGCGCCTTCTCGACACTGTCGGCAGCCTCGATGGACGTCCGGAGTTGGTCCCGCAGGAGTTCCTTGCGCGGGTAGATCGCCAAGGTGTGGATGCTCGGAGGACCCGCGGCACGAGTGGTGCGCTCGGCAATGGCCGCGAAAGCCGGTAGGTAGAACGCCAGGGTTTTGCCGCTGCCCGTGCCGGCTCCGACGATGATTCCCTTGGACGTCCCGGAGCCGAGGGCCGCGAAGACCTCACGCGCAGCGTCCAACTGGAAGCGCGCCAGGTTGCGTCCCTGGAGTTGGGCGGCGGCCACGCTCGCCTGAAGGTCTCCCCATCCGACCAGCCCGCCCAGTTCGCGGAGCGCCGTCACGGTCGGGATGTTCCGACGCGGGTAGCGCCGTGCGGCCGTGTGCAGCCGGTAGTCGGCGACCAGTCGCGGTCGCTGCTGCCACCATCCGGCCTGCTCCTGGCCGGTCCAACCCCGGCTCGGGGGGAAGAGCTGTCGAAGACCGGTGGTGAGTCTGATCGACTCAGCCAACCGCGTGCGGTACCGAGCCGGCGATGCCACCGGCACAGGAATCCTGAACAGCAGGGCGCGGCGGAGGAATTCGTCCATCACCGCCCGGGCCGACAGGTCGGCCGGAGCCTCCTGATGGCTGCTCATGAGGTCGTCGATGGTCTCCAGGACCTCTTGTTCCGAGAGGGCGCTCTCCGTCACCCCCCAGGACAGGAGCGGGAGTTCGCGGTCCTCCAGACGGTTGAGAAGCTCATTCGCGAACCGGATGTCGAGGTTCACTGTCACGCGGCGGTCCTCTGGAGGGTGATGTAGGTGTCCATTTCGAACCGGCGGAGCAGAGCGATGTCGCTGTCCGTGATGTCCCGGAGGGTGGGACTGGGGCGGCTCTCCAGCCGGGTCAGGAGGGACAACAACTCCTCGGGAGGGTCGCTCTTACCCTGCAGTGACTCGGCAAGGAGTTCGTACGTGCCGGTGAATAGCACGATGGTCGACTTCGACAGGCTCTTGGAGGCAATCGCCTGCTGGAGTTCCTTCGCGCGGGCGCGCGCGACAGCCCTGTCATCGGGCGGCAGCATGGGAATACGGGCCAGCGGAAGCTCGGCGAGCTTTCCACTCGCCCACGACGACCAGGCCTCGCTATTCGCACTCCTGAGCGTGTCGGTGCTCTCCTCGATCTTGCGCCTGGCGGTGTTGAAGACCGGATTGGCGGGCAAGCCGACCCGGGCCTTCCGTTCGAACGCCGTACGGGCGGCCTCGACCGCGGTCAGGTCTGGCAGTTCTGCCGCACCCAAGCGCGCGAGTTCACGGCTCACACCGAATTGGGTCCGGAAGTCCGCCAACGCCACGCCGAGTTCCTTGACGCGGCCAAGTACCCTGTCCGCCTCCTTCTCGCCGACCTCCCCTTCGGCAATTTGCCGTACACGGTTCTGAAGCTGTACGGCCTTGTCGTAAACGGACAAAGCAGTCATCGACCCTCCTCCTTGGCCTCGGTCGCGGCAACCGACAGGGCGAGCCACTCCCTGCAGATCTCCGCAACGCCTTCTGCCGCGCTGTCACTGGCCGATCCGCCCGAGCGTTCCTCGGCACTGGTGAGCGCATTGTCGAGCCACCTGTCGCTCCAGCTCAGGAACTGGTGGATCGCGCTCAGCGAGGTTCCGCGGTCCTTGACTGCGGCGAAGACTCGCGCGTCCTGCCGCTCCGCAGGGCTACGGTCCTGATCGGCAGCCTTGGCGAGGTCGTCCTCCAGCTCAGAGATCGACTTCCAGTCGGCACTCTGACTGTCACTCAGGAGCCTATCGAACCTCCGTTCCTCGTCGGCTGTCAGCGGCAGTCCGACATCGCGGCCCTCGCTGACCGCGGCCCGTACCGCAGCCATGGTGTGCACCCCTGCGGTGCCTCGCGGTTGGCAGGCCCGGAGCGAGCCCAGCAACTCTTGATGACGGGCGAGTTGGTCGTCGACCATCGCCGGCCACGAGGCAAATCCGATG
Source organism: Kitasatospora sp. NPDC085879 (assembly GCF_040686255.1). Lineage (NCBI taxonomy): Bacteria > Bacillati > Actinomycetota > Actinomycetes > Kitasatosporales > Streptomycetaceae > Kitasatospora > Kitasatospora sp. NPDC085879. Next base: position 28,967 of record NZ_JBFBJZ010000013.1, read on the forward strand.
ACTGCAGGCTTCACCCACTTCGGGATCTGAAGGGACTCAACGTCCCAGCCCCAATTGGATGCCGCCCGTTCGAGAAGCGGAAGAACCCGGGCTGCATCGATCATGGTCACCGCACCGGTGCCCTGCGCGATGCCGACGGACTGCCGGAGCTGGTGCACCAGTGCCTCACGCGCCCTGAGATGTGTTTCGAGTATGTCCAACCATTTGTTCGCGCGGAGTTCGCCGTCCTCCCGCTGCCACCCCCGCCCGTCATCCAGAACCGCCGCGACAAGGAGTGCCCTGGACATCCCAGGCCAGGCCCGGCCGGCCAGGGCCGCACCGAGAAGCGAAGCCCGGAAACCCGCAACCAGATGGTCGTCGGTGATCTCCATCTGCTTCTGCAGGCGTGCGGTGAGGTCGGGTTGGTGCTTCTCCGCCAAGGTCGCGAGCCTACGGACGTCCTCGGCCCGAGGCTGCAGTTTGTGTTCGGCCTTCAGGAGGCTGTCGAAGAACCAACTGTCCTTGGGAAGGCGCGAGAACGTGATCGGCGCGTTCTCCACACCGGGTAGGTTCTCCTTCGCGCCCTCGATGGACACGACCGTGGCCTTGGGCGGCCAGGCAGCCTTCCTGATCTCACCAGCAGCCTGCTCGCGCATCAACGGGGAGTTCCATAGGTACCGCTGCAGCACAGCGGTCGACACCACGCCGCGGATCCGGTTGGCGGTGTTGGTGTCCAGAACCCGGTCACGGGTGAGCCACTCGTCCACCGTTCCCAGCATTCGCTGGAGCTCCCGCGGGAGTTCGCTCCCGTCGACGGATGGCTTGCTGTCGACCGACGGAGTGCCCCCGCCGCTCTGCTTCGGGCCCTGCACATAGGCGGAATGACCGGCCGGCCAGGCCAGGCCGAGCCCATCGGCCAGAGGTTTCAGGGAGAACGCCTCGAGAACCGTGGCGGAGACGCTGTTCGCATGCTCGGGAGCATCGCCCCAGAACTCGAGCACCAGATTGCGCCGCTCCACCGACGTCGGGTCGGGATCGTTCTCCTCCACGAAACTGCGAACCGCCCGGCTGAGCGGCTCGTCGATCGTGCTCGGACGGAACCTCTGACGGAACTCCTGGTCCGGGAACTGCCTTTGCCGGATCGTGCCGGCCTGCTCCACAAGAACGGGTCGCAGGACACTTCCCAGGACAACCCTCGGGTTGAACGACCACGGCTTGTCCTGGGGAGCGGTGGAGTGGACCGCCCGGACTAGCGCCGACTCGTTGAACGGATAGAGGCCGTACCCGTCGGAGGTCGCTCCGAACGCATCGTGGCACTCCGCCCTCAGTACGCAGTCCGTACACCTATTGGGCACGTCGCCGCTGCTCTTCTCCAGCGCCTCCCGTCCGACCCGGCCGGCATTCAGGTACCGGCCGGCGAAGGACGCGATCTGTCGCCTGCCGGTCTCGTCCGGGCCGAAAGGGACGTCCAGGTGATAGACGTAGCCCGAACCGGCCTGAAGGCGAGTCAGCGCCGTCTCCGGCAGAGACTGGAAGTAACCGGTGGTCACCGCCATGAGGGTGCGAATCGGCGCGAGGGCCGTCTGTCCCTCCCGGTTCGCCGCTTCCACCACGGCGTCGAGGAGGTCCCGCTGCACTCCCTGGATCAGGGCGAAGTCCTCGATCAGCAGGACGATCTCCTTGCCCTGCCGGTGGTACTCCTCCCGAACCTGCCGCATGGCGTCCTGGAGCCGTCCCCCACCCAGGTTCGCGGCCTTCTTGATCGCGGTTTCGAGGTGGGTGTTGAGCAGGTCCACGGCGATGCCCTGGAGATCGCCGCGCGTACTGATCATCCCCAGCGTGCGCTGTGCCATACCCGAAGCGGACTTGATGTCGCGGATGTCCAGCGGGAGGTCATCGACCGTGAAGCCCTCGGGCCGATCCCCCTGCCCTGGCTGCCGGTTGTGAATCAGTTGACGCGCCAACTCAGGCACGAAGTTGCCCGGTCCCAGCAGTTCCGCACGGACATGCGGATCGAGCAGTACTGCGGCCAGCTTTCCGGGCCCCACCAGGCTGCGTGCCAGCGGTCGCGACTCGGCGCTCGGCGGGGTGGCTTCGAGCGCCTCGCTCAACTCGTTGAGGATGCGACGTGCCAAGGCTTCCTCGTCGATGTCCTCGGTGAACCTGTTGATGTCCTCCTTCAGTTGCGCCAGTTCGCTGCCCTCCGCCTTCGCAATGAGAGCGCTGACGACCGCCTTAAGGCTCGTCCTGGACTTCTCCAGGTAGATGACCTCCCGGCCCACCCCCAACTCGTCCGACGAGGCGAGCTGCTCGCGCACCCACCGCACCAGGTGCGACTTGCCCGAGCCGGAGTCGCCGACGACCGGCATCAGCAGAGTGCCGCTATCCGGTCGGAGCGCGAGGAACTCCTCGAGGACCACCTGCTCCCTGATCGGGTCGCCCGTGAAGTCCAACTTCTTCTCGTCGAGGATCCGGGCCCGCTTGATCCGCAGCGGAGCGTGGGTGGCCAGGAAGACCGCCCTGGACGGGCTGACCGCCTCGGTGTTGATGGTCTCGGCAGCAACAGCGGGATCCCAGCAGAGCATTCCGCGGAACTCAACCACGACGGTCCTCCAGGATGGTGATGTCACTGACAGAACGCGGGCTGGTCGGCCGGTCCGGGTCATGCAGGTGAAGGATGTGCCGGGCATCGTCATCGTGCTCGAGGCGCAACCACTTCTCCTCGTGCCCGCGCAGCAGCGCGAAGGAGAGGGCGCTCCCCGCGACGTTCTCGCCTGGGCTGGGGAATCCCAGAGCGAGCGAGTGCGCGCCGCCGGGCAGCACCGGCAACCGTTCCCGCAGCGTCCGCAGGGCCTCCACCGCGTTGACGCGCTCCCCGGCCGGCCAGAGTGCGCTCACCGTCTGCCTCACCGCAACGGTGCAGTCGGGAACCAGCGGGCCACTGCCTTCGGCTCGGAGGAGCGGAGCGGCGGCAAATCCCAGGGCCGGGGCCCAGTGGGTGAGCCGCGTCCAACGAGTGGGGTTGGGGAAGAGCGGAAGGACTTCCTGCCGAATGATCTTGCGGTCCTCCCCGTCCGTGCTGTCGAGCAACTCCTGTGCATTCGCCCAGTTGATCGCCGGTTCCATCGGATCGTGGATGAGGAGCCAGGCAAGCGCACGCGTCAGGTCCCGGGGCCCCGTCATGCTGTCGTCCGCGCCCAGGTTGCTGTTGCGCTCCTCGTCGAGGACCGCGCTCCGTAGGACAGCAGTGTAGGCAGCCAGGTCCTCGCCGTCGGCCAATGCGGCAGCCCCGCCGGTCAACGCCAACCCGCCCAGATCGTTGTCTTCCCGCAGCAGACCGAGCATCAGGAGCGAACCGACGGCAGCATCGAACGGCGGGCGGCTCTTCGACTCCTCCATACGCAGGGTCGGCGGGCTCAGCAGTGCCCGAGCCTCATCCACTGCGACACGCTGCCCCAGGTGGGTGAGGAGACGGACCACTGCCCATACCTGGGAGGGAAGGCCCGCCTCCACGTTCAGAAGGGTCATCAGAGTTCCTCCAGGGCACGGCGGATCGAGAGGTTGGCCGGATGGATGTCGATCAATGGTGTGCCTCGACGCTCCGGGTGGTCGAGGTCCCGCGGGTGGATGAGATAGGTCGGCGAGTCCCATGCGAAGCGATCGTCGATCTGGGGCCCGGTCCGTCGTGCGTCCGGGGCCGCGATCCAGATGACAGGCCCCTGCCAGTCGGCCAGGAGAGCCCCGTCGTCGTCGATCACGACGACGCGGGTCTTCGCCGTGCTCTGCAATTCGGTTTTCATCTGCTCGTCCAACCCCGGGCCTCCGACCACCGCCACCCCTCGCCGGACCAGGCTTTCCAGCATCCGCCCCACCAGGGCCCGGTCGTCGGGGCCCTGCCACCAGAGGCTCAGGAACTTGCCGGCTCCGAAGTACCGCGCCAAGGGCAGGCGACCTGACGCCGTGGGCGTGGGCAGCAGGGGACGGGGCTCGCCGGCAAGACGGTAGAAGCCGCTGTCCATCGGTTCGGCGTTCGCCCTGCAGTGAGGGCAGCCACGGCAGGTGACTCCGGTGTGCAGTCGTCCCGCCCCGTCGGGAATTCGATAGTAGGACCCCAGGACCTCGCCGATGCAACGATTCCCGCGAAGAGCACTCTTGAGTTCCAGGAGCGATTCCGCACGGTCTCGCAGGAGGACCTGGCGGGCCTCCTCGAATCGTTCAAGGAAGACCCCACGGTTTCGGGAGTCCGACCCGATGAGATCCACGTCCACATAGTCGCCCGCCGAATAGAATTCTTCGACACGCCTCCGAAAATCAAGATCGGATTCATTCGATTCCTTGGCCGGAGGCTGCGCGGGGTGGACATCCAGAAGTCGCGCCCGGGCCATCAGGTTGAGAATTCGAACATTCCACTTTTGATTTGTATTGAATCCCTCGTTCATGTCGGGCGGATAGGAATTGATGCTCACTCGACAACGCCCTTGAACGAATTTCCTGTCCTGGAACATGGCATCCCAGCGCTCCCAGGCCCGAGGGGCTCCGATGACGGCCTCGTTGCTCATGTACTCGGCAAGCCTCTCGTCCTGATGTGTGGCTACCAAATAGGCGATCGAGGGACTTCCGTCACGGCCCGCCCGACCGACTTCCTGGTAGTAGCGGTCGACCGTCTCGGGCAGGCAGGCATGCACGATCGTCCTGACATCTCCGAGGTCGACGCCGAGACCAAAGGCCGACGTGCCGACCACGATGTCGTAGCGCGTACCGATGTCGCCCTCTACAGTCCGGCCCTGCCACCCTTCCAGTGCATCGCGACGTTCGGCCTCGGTGGAGTCACCTGTCACATGTGCAACTCGGCGAAACCCGCAATCCCGCAGGCGGTCGGCCCACTCCTTGGCCTCGGATACCTTCGTCGTATACAGAATGAGGGGCTTCGGAAGATAACAAACGGCATCGAGGACCGCGGCCCGGCGGTCCGCCTCGTCCTGGAGCCACTCCATGTAGTAACTCGGCTCGTGGCGGAGTTGCGAGGCCCATACGATTCTCGCCTCCTGCAACGGGGCGAACAGCATGCCGAGAGTTTCCACTTGCTGGGCGGTGAGTGTCGCGCTCATCGCCACGGTGATCGGCTTCCGACCCTCCGGAGCCTTCCGCACCCAGGAGCGATGATATCCCGCCATCTCCTGAAACTCGGTGCGAAAACTGTTTCCCCATTGCTCCACAAGATGCGCTTCATCGATTATGAAGTACCTGAGGTAACCTGACTCTGCGGCAATTTCGAGCGGCTTGCTCAAGCTCTGTGTCACGGCTTCCGGCGAGGTGAAGACCAATCGCTGGCGACCTGCAGCAATGTCTTCCCTCATCTGCTTCTTGACCTCGTCGGGCAGCCCACTGGTGTAGGCGTAACGACGTGTCGGGCTGTGCTGCCCCTGCCGCTCGATAATCTCGCTGGTCCGTCGTTCCAGGTCTGCCGCGAGCACACTGGTGGGGACCACGACCACAGACACCCCGCCGCTCACGCTCGCCAGGAGTGCCGGAGCCATGGCGACCGCGGTCTTCCCGTGACCGGTCGGAAGGCAGATGATCGTGGTGCTTCCAGGCTCGGCCAGTACGACCGCCCGGGCTGCCTGCCTCTGTCCGACCGACACGTAGTGGCTGTATGTCTCACCGAGCGCAGCCGTGAAGAACGGGTCCGTCGGGTATGACTCGAACTTCCGCCGGAGGTTCGAATCCTGCCCCAGACAGATCTCCCGAAGGTCTGCCACTGCCCGATCGGAGGCAGTCTCCTGCACCGGCGGATGCCAAGGCTCCGCACTGACCCGCAGCGAGCCGGCACTGGGGATCCGCCCGGTGGAACAACGCATCTGCTCCCACTGCACACGCGTGGGCAGCCGTGGGTCGATCGGAATCGTCAGACCTGTGTGGTTCCCCCGGGCCTGTGCCTCGAGCAGAATTTGCCGGGTTAGCGAGGCGATGTCCCGCCAACCGGCCGATCCAGTAGCCAACGCGTCGCGTAGCCGTCGCAACGGCCCTACGGGATCCGAGATTTCGGGCGGCGCCGAAAGGTTCCTGAACAGGGTCGACGCCCCGGTCCAGCCATCAGTCACCACGGGTAACCCTCCTGAGACCCGTCTTCAGTACGCACGTTGCGGAAACGAGGCGCACAGCGGGGTGGCTGAGCGCTTGCACCAACGCCGCGGTGACACCCACGTCCAACAGGTAGCTCTCCCCGTCACCGAGAAGTCGCCCCGCCGCCTGGCGGGCCTCTGCCTGAGCCCGTGCAACCGTAAGTCGTTCCCTCCCCGACTCCTGCGCCTCGGCGCACCGTTCGGCGAGGTTGGTTACTCGTTCGAGTTCCTCCCTGCCTACTCTCTCAGCAGATCGCACGGCAGCCTCGTACCCCGCTCGCCCGTCGAAGAAGTCGAGCAGTTCCTGGATCCGCTTGAAGTTGAAGTTGTGATCGGTGGCTCGGTAGGGCTGGTCCAGCCAGGTTCGGACGGCCTGGTCGGTGACGGCCTCGGCGGCGCCGGCCGGCACCCAGACCTTCAATGTGAATGGCGGAAGCAGTTGATCGGCCTGGCGCCGCAGCGCGGCTTCGGTCTCGACGCGCTTCTGCGCGTGTGGCACCTTCAACGCCAGGTCCAGTGCGGATGCGGTGTCGGCTTCGACCAAGTAGTCGAAGCCGAAGTAGGGCTCCGGTTCCCCCTTGTGTCCCGGGTCGGCACGCCAGAACGCCGTGGCTTGGCCGCGGTCGTCCCACCACACGACCTTGGCCAGCGTGTCCACGAGCGGGTGCCCGATCCGGAACAGCCTCGTGCCGGGCGAGCTGAGGGCCACGTTCCGGTTGAACGTTCCCTTCATCGTCTTGTCGGACGGTCGGTTGCGGTCGAACAGGTGCGGTGAGACAAGGGTCCTGGAGGTGATCTCGAACGAGTCGCAGTCCGAACTGGGCCGAAAATGACGGACTTTAATACCATCCGACCCGTCGCGCCCAGTGAAGTCAAGCATGGCCTCCCGGATCCCCCTCCAGTCCGCTTCGAACTCCCCGAGAACCTCGGCTTGGTCACCCTCGGGGGACGAGTCGAAGACCGACTCGAGCATGTCCATCTGATCGATCTCGGCACGAGCCTCCGACATCCCGGCCCGAACAGCATCGGCGTTGTCCGTCAGACCCTCCGGGCCGTACTCCAACGCCTCGGCCCACGTACGCGCGAGGCCCTGCGCGATCGCGTCCTGGAGTGTGGACACCGACCCGGTGAAGACCTCGTACCCGCGGCTCAGCAAGGACAACCAGGCTCCCGAAAGGGCCTCGGGGTCGGTGAGGACGAACTGCGCGGGAGGCTGACGCTGACGGTGGGACTCCACATAGCGGTCCGTGCGGCCCAGTCGCTGTTCCAGTTGGTTCGGTGACCAGGGAAGACGCAGGTGAACCACCACGTCGGCGGTCTGGAGGTTGAGGCCGTCCTCGGCCGTGTCGTCGGCGATGAGCACGGCATGACGACCGTCCGCCCCGCGCCACTGGGCGATCGCACGCTCGGACGCCACCCCGCCCACGTGGCGGGTGTGTTCCAAGAACAATTTCCGGGGAAAGCGAGAGCTCAACCGTTTCGTGAGCTTAGACGCAAGGCTACCGGGACCACAGAAGACGATGACGCTCGTGCCCGCTCGAAATGCCGGCACAATGGCATCCACAAGTTCTCCGAGTTCGGCAGCGTGGTACGCCTCGACGATCTGACTTTCAAGTTCCTCCAGAAGTTCCGCCTCAAAAGGCAACACGGCAGCAGCATCGAGGTAGCGCTCTTCGCGAGTGCTCAGACAGGCCCGCTGAGCCGCATCATCATCCCCACGCACACGTCGGCGAAACGCGTCGATAAAATCCTCTGCTGAACCGCCGAGGCGCGATGCGAGCACAGCCAGGACAAGGGCATAGGTCTCGCGAAGTTCCTCCTCGCACCCTTGATCGAGAAGGTGCCCCCAGACCCGAGCCTGCCACTGCATCAGACTGTCCGCGGCCGGATCGTAGGAGTCGATTGTCAAAGCTTCCGGCTCGGTTCGCCCTCGGACCTCGTAGAGGCCCGATGCCGAGTCGTCATTACCGTTTAGCACATTCGCTCGGCGGTGCCTGATGACGCGCCGGTGCAAGCGGTAGGTCTCGCTGATGTGCGCCCGCAGTGCCGCCACAGCGACAGAGAGGTCCGGCATGCTCGACTCGTCCACGAGTTCACCCTGGTCGTCGAGGAGTTCGAGAACCCGGTCGGCCAAGACATCGAAACGAGTGTCCTCGCGGGGCAAAACCTTCCTGATTAGATCGATCGACGACGGCAGCAGCGCACAGAATTCGGCATCCAGGCTATAGAGATGACTGGCCAATTCTGCCCGGCGCTGGTACTGCTGCTCGAATGCCTCTCGCTCGCTCCACTTGTACACATCGGGATCGAGGAGGTGGAGGAATCCCAGATATGTGGCATAGTTTGAAGTGACAGGCGTCGCCGAAAGCAGAAGAAGCTTCGAAGCGGAGTGCGCAAGCACACAGAGCGACTGGTAGGTCGCATCCAAATCGTCTCGATCCTGGACCAGAATGTGCGCCTCGTCGATCACCACAAGATCGCTGCCGCAATAATTCTTCCACTTTTCGGGCGACTCATGCGACGTGATCGTCAACCTACCTGAAAAGTCCCCGACGAAAAACTTTGTCTGCAACTCCTTATTCCACTGACGCCGTAGCGAGTCGGGAGCAACAATCACCACGGTTGCCTGCGGATTATCAATCAAGGTCTGCATGATCACATAGCCGGCCTCGATGGTTTTCCCAAGGCCCACCTCGTCTGCGAGCAGGTAACGCTGAACAGGGTCGGCCAGCACAATCGAAGCAGCCCGCACCTGGTGCGGATAGATCTCCGCAGCCGCAGCCAGGAGTGCCGGTGTATTCGCACTCACGGCGCGCTGCTCTATAATGCTGCGCAGCATGGGAATTCGCGCATTATAGAGATATCCCGATTCGTTACCGCCGCTCACCAGGACCTGCAGGGGATCCGCCACAGGCCTGTTCCAGCGGACATAAAGGTCCTCCTCGGGAACCGGCAAATCGTAGTCGGTATTAGGAAAATGCACGAAATAGCGGCGCAGCCCGGGAGCCACGCCGGCAATCCGCCCAGCCAGCCATTCACCAGTGCTGGGGTTGCATCGGAAAACTCGCGTCTGGGGCTCGAGCGACACGCGGCGACACTCGCCGATCGGAACGTCTCGCCCTTCGACCGAAGGGTCGGCGACGGACTCGAAGAAGTCCACGTGGACCACATCGCCCGAAACGTTGCGCACACGGCCGATCCCCGGGGATCCCGGGAACTCCACGAGGCTCCCGACCGCGAACTCCGACGCCATGTCTCCACCCACCCCAACATCCATCGACTGGCAAGAGCTTAGAGGTCTCCACCGACAACCCTGAAATATCGCACAAAGTTTCGAATGACTCCCTGGGAATGAACGTCCCATGTTTCCCTAAACCTATACAAATGGATGGCCAGATCTACCCGGTCAGCCGGAGTCGCGTCGTCCGGGAGGGCCGGCAATGAGTCGGCCGTACCGCATCGCGGCCGCATCGCCTTGACCAGGCCCGTGTGGTCGTCGCCGATGACCAGCCGAACGCCGGCCAACCGCGCTCGCGCAGGGTCCTTAGGAACTCGGGCCACAACACCTCGGTCTCGCTGTCGCCGACCATCAAGCCGAGGACCCCGCGGCCGCCGTCCAGCAGCAGAGCCAGAGCACGGCGTACGGGGGCACCGGCCAGGTCCTCGTACTGCCCTGCCCGGCACAGTGGCGAATCCCGCGATTCCACAGACCAGCCCCTCGGGCCCTTTCCGAGGCCTCGCAGCACTGGATCGCTGCATCGAAGACGAACCCGTGCTGGACGGCGAGGAGCAACCAGGCGACATCCCGGTCCGCGAGAGCGCCAGCGGCGTCATCGCTGACCATGGCCGAGTCAAGGAGGAGCAGCATGCGCCGCGTCATGGCCTCATGGCCGGCGGCGGCCAGTTCATCGGCGAAGTCGCGGAAGACGTCCTGGACGAGGGCGCTGGCGCGTGCATCGTCGTCGGCGAGGCGGGGGTGTTGGGGGTGTGGCTGGACATGGCTTTCCTCGCTGCGGAGGGCCGCGCTGGTCGTCGGCGAGGCCGGCGTGACGTGAAGGGGGCGCCGTGGCGGCCGGGGGAGCGCCGCCGGCCGCCGGGACGATCAGGCGGCGAGCAGCAGGCTCTTGGCGGTGTCCTTGAGGTCGTTCTTCTGGTCGTGCAGCAGGCTGGTCATGGCCAGGTTGTTGCGGTGCTCCTGCTCGGTCAGGGCCTCGGGCACCTTGACGGCGCGGTAGAAGTCGTCGTGCTCCACAACGGCCTGGAGGGCAGCCCACTGGGTGCCCCGGATGTTGTCCTGGGTGGGCGCCTCGGCGAACAGGTAGTGCAGGCAGTCGCGGCGCTCCTGGTGGGCGGCGACCAGGTTCTTGCGAGCGCCCTCGGCCGGGGGCGTCCACAGCTGGGCGATGAGCTTGTCGAACTCCTGGTTGGTCATCTCGGTCTGGAACAGCTGAGTGGCCTCCGCCTCGAAGGCGGCCGCGTACCGCTCGGTGAAGCCGAGGGCCTTGCGGGCCTCCTCCAGGTCGGTCAGCGCCTCCTTCGTGTGGCGGATCTTCCAGGTCCGCTGCGCCTCCCCCATCGCAAGGTCCAGGGTGTTGGTGCACACCGCCCGGATGGGGGTCTCGACGGCGACGGCGGCGGAGCGGCCGTCGTGGGAGTTGGCGAACAGGGTGTACAGGTCGATGCGGTCGGCCGCACCCTCGGGGTCGATGGTGATGCTGGGCGACTTGGTGGACATGAAGACGACGCGACCGCCGTCGAGCGCCCCGGCGGTCTCATAGGTGACGTGGCCGCCGCCGACCAGCTCGTCCAGGAAGGCGAACGCCTCGCGGTTCTGGATGGGGGTCCAGGTGTTGCCGACCAGGCCGCCGAGCCAATCGCCCGTGTCGTCGCGGAAGGTGCCGAAGCGGTTGGGGATCTTCTTGCCGAGCTTGCCCTTGTGCATGGGGTGCAGTGCCCGCTTCTCGACCTGCCAGTCCAGCTTGGCGAGGTGCAGGACCTCCTCGCTGGTCTTGGCCTCCTCGGTCACCGTGCCGAGGCCGTGCCAGGCGGGCTGGCGGTGAGAGTAGAAGGCGGCCTCGCCGGTGGTGTTGTCGATGGCCCCGAGGTCGGCCCGGCCGGTGATGACGGCGCTCTCGCGCATGTGCGTCTCCTGTGTGGTGTGGTCCGGGTTCGCGGCCCGAACTGGCAACTTTTCGGACTTTCGTTCGCTTTCTTGACTTAAGTCTAGATGCCGGGGCGCGCCCTTGGGCACACCCAACTTCGGCTCGCAGAAGGCATCCCGGGGAAGCAAAGGAAGGCGGTGCACAGGGACACCGCAGAGCATCTGGCCCGCATCGGTTTGGCCTGACGGCGCGCCGGCTGACACACTCGGCGGGATCCTCGCGGAGCGCCGCTGGCGCCGCACCCGGCCACTGAGCCGGCACCCGCGCGCTTTACGCCGGCGCGCTGCAGGAAGGGGTCCGGCTGGCGGATGACGAGCCACTGGAGTCATGGATGGCCCGGCGGGACGCGTCCCGCCGTCCCGTAGGCGCCTTGAAGGCGGTGCGGCTCGACGGCAGCGAGGGTGCCGCGCACGTCCAGCCGGAGGAACCGCGGCTGGTGTTGCGGTGGGATGGCGTGCAGTGGCTGCCGGAAACGGTCGTCGCCGACTACGCGGCGGCGCAGCGCCTACTGCACGGAATCGACGGGGACGGCGTCGTCCGGCCCGTACCGGCGCCGAACCTCGGGCGGGGAACTGGCCGCCGCAGGAAGCCGCGGTGACGAGGGCCGGGCTGCCCCGGGAACGGCGGGGGTACTACTGGCCGCGCTTGCGGTTGCGCAGCTCCAGGCCGGCTTCCTTCGCGTAGCGGGTGATCAGGGCGGACTCCAGCCCCGACGCCTCGGACAGCTCGTAGACGGTGCGGGTACGGTCCGGGTAGGCGGCCACGACGGCCTCGCGGCGCAGCCTGCGCATGTCGGTCAGCGTGGCGTCGACCTCGGACAGAGGCTCGCGCAGGGCCTCCATGATCTCGACGTGGGTGAGGCCAGCGTCCTCGAGGGCCTTGACCGCCTCCTGGAGGGCCTTGGCGGCGCCGGCCAGCTTCGTGCTCGGCTTCCTGCCGCTCATGATCCTCCTCGCGTGATGGTCCGGCTTCCCGGACGGGGGTACGACGTCATGTCTATCAGGCGGCCGGAGGGCGGTGCGAGGAGCGCCCGCACCGCCCTCCCTCAGTCCGGCTCGCCGGGGATGGCCGGCGCGCGCAGGAAGGGCGTGCCCTCGTGGAGCAGCGCTCCGATGTCGGACACCTCGAGCTCGACCGAGGTCGCGGCGCGCCCGGCGCGCTGGCGCAGGGAGCCGATCACGATCACGCGGTCGCCCGCCCTGTACGTGTCGGCGATCAGCTGGGCGAGGCCGCGCCAGGCGACGCACCGCAGGAGCAGCGGCCCGGCGGCGGCACGGCGCTTGCCGCGCTCGGCGAGGACGGGGCGCTCTTCGAGGATGAACGTGACGTTCTGGACGGGGCTGCCCGGCATGCGGTGAAGTTCGGGGCTGCTGCTGATGCGGCCGATCCACATCTGGGTGCTCATGGGTCACCTGTCCTGTCCAGCCAGGCCGCCGGCCAGCGCGGCGGCGTTGAGCTCTTGCTGCTGGGTGAGGCGTTCGACCAGGTCGGCCTGTTCCTCGAAGATCCGCCGCAGGTGGGGCTGGGCGTAGGTCTCGGCGAGCTCGTCCAGTGCCATGCGCAGTTGCCAGGTGAGCCGTTCCTGCGGCGCGGTGTAGTGGGTGCGCGTGGCGGAGGCCGTGTAGATGGAGACAAGGCGCGCGGAGATGCTCCAGCGGCGGCCGGAGCAGACGTAGTAGTGGATCCGCAGGGTCCGGCGGGTGGGGCCGGACTCCTGGTAGGCGAATCGCACCTCACCGAGGCCGGGCAGGTGGATCCAGTCGCCGTCTCGGGCGGCCCGGTGAAGGTCGTCGCCGTCGGGCGCTATCGGGGTGATGCTGCTGCGGCGAACGTGGGTGATGGACTCGCCGGCCTCGTCCACGAGGGTGTGGCATCCCTCGTCGCGGCCTTCGATGTCCTGGCCGTGGTCGTCGTCGCAGTCGTGGACGGTGGCGGTGAAGGTGAGTCCGTGAAGCTCGGTGATGCTGCCGTGGTAGCGGACCGGGAAGCCTGCCATGTCGTGTCCCCCTGTGAGGCTGCTGGCTGTGGAGCGGGCCGGGAGGTTCCGGCCCGGTGTGGCGCGCCGGGGCCCGCCGCAGTGCGCTGCGGCGGGCCCCGGCGGCCTGTCAGCAGATGCTGGCGATGTACCGGCCGATGGCGTCCCGCAGACCCTGGGGCTCCAGCGCCCCGAGCTCGTCCAGGAGGTGCGCGTTGTAGGCGGTGAGCACGCCCCCGTCGTGGTGCGGCAGGGTTCCGTGGTCAGCGAACCGGAAGTGGTTGACGTCCAGCTCTCCAGCGCGGTGGGAGAGCACCCGGACGGTGATGCCGTCGTACCACTCGTCGCGAATGGCCTCCGCCAGGGAGGCGACGAGGATGACGTCCCCGACCCGGCACACTTGCCTGATGCCCGAGACGGCGCCGCCGACGAGCGGGCGGATCTTGGTGAGGGCGTCTCCGTGGTTGACGCGCGGCATGTTGGCTCCTTGGTTGGGCCGGGGTTCGCTGGCCCCGGCTGGCAGTACCAGCCTCCATCGATAACAGACTCAGGTCAACTATGTAGACCAGAGACCGTTCTGATGAGGCTCGACTGGCCCACCATCCTCGGGACCGGCCGGCAGGTGCGCGCCGAGCGTGGCTTCGACGAGTCCACTGATGGTCCTCAGCGCCTCGTTCCAGCCGGCCGACCACGCGTCCTCCCCACGCTGCGCACCGAGGGACACGATCGAGGTCAGGGCCACCACCATGGCCGGCACCGGCACCTCGACTACGCGGGTCGCCCCGCCATGCCCGTGGATCGCCTCGACGCCCTTCGCGCGATCCCACGCGACGGTCGAGCCCCACTCCCCCCGCCAGCGGGTGACTGCAGCGGAGCCCGCGGCGGTCGAGAAGAAGCAGCCCTCGGCGACTGTTCCGGTGCCCGAAACCCCGGACACGTCCACGTCGCGGCGCAGCACGTACGGGGTGGGCGGCGCCGGGTGGAACTGCTCGAACAGGGCGGCCAGGCGGTCTGCGAGGTTCACGCTGCGTCCCGCGCCGTGTGGGTGCCCTTGGGGTCCTTGCGGATCGAGCTGCCGGCCTCCGGGAGCGCCCGCCGGCCATCCGTGAGGTCCTTGAGGCGCTGGTGGGGACGGAAGCGGGGCACGCGACGCGCGGGGATCGTGACCCTGTCGCCGGTCTGGGGATTGCGGGCGAGGCGGCTGGCGCGCTCAGCGGGCTCGAAGACGCCGAAGCCGGTGACGGAGACCGAGCCCCCCTCGGCGAGGGTCCGGGCGATGGCGTCGAGTACGACCTCGACGGCATCGGCAGCGGCGCGCCGGCTCCCGAGCTGAGGAGCGACGCGGTCAATGAGGGCGTTCTTGTTGACGTTCATGAAGGGGTTCCTGTCCTGGCTAGGGGCGGGGTCGGGGTTGGTGCCGGGCCGGGCACCGGGGGGTCGTCACGGCGCCCGGCCCGGGGCATAGGGGCCGCTACACGGCGAGCTGCGGCGCGGGCGCCGGGGCCGGGCTGGGCGCGGGCAGAGTCGGGGTGACGACCGGCTTGGCCGGGCCGGGCGGCGTGGCGCAGCCGGGCTGGGCGGGCTGGAATGCCGGGATGGCGGGCGGCTGGCTGGGGGTGTCGGCGGTGCGCGCCACGGCGGCGCCGCTGATGGTGCCGAGCACCAGTCCGGCGAGGAGAGAGCCGACAAACAGAGCGGGGCTGCGCATGGCGGGATTCCTTCCTGGGTTGGGGGCCTGACCGGCCCCGCACGGGGCGGGGCCGGTCAGGTTCCGGTCAGTGGCCAGTCGGACGACTGGGCACCACAGGCGGGACGCTGGTCGGGACGGGCGAGGGGTTGGAGGTTGCCGACGGGCTCTGCGCCGGGGCCGGGTTCACGGTCGCGGTGGGCGAGGGGGCAGGCGCGCAGATCGTGGACGCGCCGGTCGGGGCGGGCGCCCCCGTGGGGGCGGTCTGGACGTGGGTGACCGTCACGGTGACGGTCGGGACGGGGGCGGGCTGCTCGGCCGCCTGGGTGACGAGGACCGGGGCGGGGGTGAGGCCCGGGGCCGGGACGGCGGGCGCCACCGGCAGGGCCGGGGCGGCCGGGGCGAGGGCCGGGGGCGCCGGGACCTGGGTCGGCAGGGCCGGGAGGGTGGGGGCCTCGGTGTTGAGCTGGGCCGGGGCGGCCGTCAGGGTCGGGACGAGGTTGGTCGGGACGGGCTGGGCGCTCGGGGCCGGGGTGGCGGCCGGGCGGCCCATCACGACGGAACCGGCGACGAACCCGGCGGCGGCGAGGCCGAGGGCGACCACGGTCCGCTTGTCGAGGCGCTTGGCGGCCGGGCGGGTGCCGGTCTCGCTCTGAGCGTTGGCCTCGGTGGCGGGGGTGTCGGTCATGGGGCTGTGACTCCTTGTGCGTTGGGCCGGGGCTTCGCGTTTCCCCGGCTGGCAGGACCAGCCTCGCACATAACAGACCTGAGTCAAATAACCATACCTCGGTAACTTTAGGTGCGGGGTGGGCACTCAAAGCGCCCACCCCACAGGCAAGTTGGAGACCTACCGGGCGCGCAGGCCGTGAGCGGTCTGGAAGGCGTACAGCCACGTCACGGGCCCCGTCAGCCCGTCAGCCGGCCCGAGATCGTCGATGTAGTGCTCCTGGAGCGCGGCCACCTTCTCCAGGTCCAGCGGCTCCATGTCCTCGCTCGGCCCGACGCGGTACGCCGGCCCCCAGTCGCCGGTCTGGAGCCAGGTCTGCAGCTGCTTGGCGTAGGGGCTGTGCACTCCCAGGACGAAGTAGTCGCGGCCCGGGAACGGCGGGGCGGGGATCTGGAACTGCTGCCCCACCTGGATCAGGTCGGGGTCGGAGATGCCGTTGAGCGTGACAAGCTGCGTCACGCTGGTCTCGAAGCGGCCGGCGAGGGCGCTGAGGGTGTCGCCCGGCTGCACCGTGTAGACGCCGGCGCTGTCGCCGGAGGGCTGCGGGCCTGGGCGCGCCCTGCTGAACCCACGCGTACAGGTCGTCGCCGGGGCAGTCGGTGGCGTACCCGTCCCGGTGGCCCCGGACTTCGCTGCCGGCGCCCCCCCTCGCTGCGGCAGTAGTCGATGGCGTCGACCAGGCCGTCGAGCATCTCGTCGGTCGGCGAGGTGATACCGGAGGTGCCGACCATGGCGCACACCGCGTAGTGGCCCGCGTTGAGCGTCGGGTTGCCGTTCGCCCCGTTCCGGTGACCGAGGCCGCGCCCCTCGTGCACGTAGCCGTGCGGGCACACGACGAACGAGTACGCGATGTCGATCCAGCCCTCCGAGGTGTTCGCCATGTGCGAGGCCTGGATCGCGCGGACGTGGCCGGCGCACCGGCCGTGGTCGCCCAGTAGGGCGTCGGGCACCGGGGAGCCCTCGTAGTGGATCTTGACGCCCCGGGTGGAGCTGATCCGGGTGTAGGAGCCGGTGGGGGCGGCTGCGCCCCACTCGGAGCGGGAGACGAGCTTCATCGGCCCGCCTCCCGCCCGCAGGCGGCCCGGCGGTCGCTCTTCTGGTTGGTCGGCACGGTGTCCTCCCAGGTGGGGTGGTTGGTGTGCCGGGGAAGCTATGCCGGGGCCATCGTTAAGGTCGCGCCGTCAGCTATCGGTCTTCTCGACCAACACGCCGTCCTCGTAGACGAATCGGCGCGTCCGCTCGTAGTCGGCGAGCAGGAAGACTGGCACCAGGCCGCCGCCCTCGGCGGGCATCAGCCCGGCGCCGAAGGTGCTGGCCAGGACCATCACCCACTCCCGGGGCTTGGCCTCGGAGAACCCCTCGGGCACCGCGGTTCCCTCGGGGATTCGGCGCTCGGTGGCGCGCCGGGCGTGCTGGCGGGCGATGTGCGGGCACAGGCGCAGGGCGGCTTCCGCGCACTCCTCGTGCATCGGCGGGTCGGAGTAGCCGCCCGTCTGTGCCGACTTGGGCCCGCCGAGGAACGCGGCGAGTCCCGACATCGGGCGTGTGCACAGCGAGCATCGGCCTGCGAGGGCCAGCTTGATCGCGGTCCGGCCGTTGATCGACAGGAAGTCGGCGGTACCGTCGGACCGCTCGTTGACGGCGGGAATCGGCAGGCCGCGCCGCTGGTCGATCGGGCGGGCGGCAAGGCCCGGCGGCAGCTCGGGCATGGTGGGCTTCGACATGGTCTCCTCCAAGGCGCCCCCGTCGCATGGGGGCTGGCAACTGGTGGGCCTCACCCGCGCCGGCGTCCCCTGTCCGACGGTCCTGGCCAGTGCGAACCCGCTCCGGACCTGTGGAGCGCCGGGCCCACATGCGGGAGGTCCGGGCAAGAGCCCGGCGCGGGTGGGCCCGCGCCACCTTCCCCACCGCCGCCGGGCAGGGACAACAGGCTCAGCGCACCGGTCGCACGATGCCGTCCGGGGCCGCCCCGCCGCTGTCCAGAAGGTCCTGAGAAACCCAGTACGGGGCCACCAGGACCGAGTCCGCGATGGCCCGGCCCGGGCCCTTCCACACGGTCTTCTGGTGCCCGCCCCGCTGGTGTGGGTACTGCCTCCTGCCGGATCCCCCGACGGCCGCGTGGCTGCCGCTGCGCCGGGCCTCCTGGGCACGCACCCGTGCGGCCTTGAGCATCGGGCCCAGCCGCCAGCCGACCCGAAGGAAGGGCTCCCGCTTCTTGCGCTGCCTGCCGCGTTTGGCGGCCTTGCTGCGAGGAGCAGCCGGGAGCGTGATGTCCGCCTTCGAGGAACACAGGTACACGGCGATCTGCAGAACGCGGGTGATGACGTCGAGGTGGCCGTCCGTCGGCTCATCGAGGCCGGCCTTACGGGCGAGGCGGCCTGCGAGATCCCCGGTGGTGAACCGCGCGCCGGTCCCGACCGGGATCGTGCAGTGGATGTACTCGAGCGGCGCGAGGCGCGCGCCTGCTGGGGGCGGCAGCGGCGTGCCGTCCTCCGCGAGCGGCTCGGCGATCGCGATCACGGCGATCTCCCCCATCCGACCGTCGGAGGTCAGGCACAGGAGCCGATCGCCGCTCAACCGGCCGCAGAAGAAGATCGCGAGCAGGCGGCCCTGCCCGCCTCCGGTCAGCGTGATGGTGGGCGGCTGCGCGAAGATCGCGGCCGGGTTCGGGTGGTGCAGGTTGCGGAACAGCTCCCCGGGCAGCTGTCCGACCCTGTACGACCACAGCTCCGACACCATATCGGGGTGCATCGCGTAGACGTTCTTCGCGCGGGACCACAGGCGCCAAGTCGCACCGAGCGTCGTCATCTGCCGGACCTGGGCCAGGCTCAGTACGTCCTGCGGGAGGGCGCTCAGCAGCATCCCTCCGTTGATCGCGTGGTCCGGCAGGTCGCCGAGGCCGGCCGCTCGCAGCACGCTGTCCGCCGACCGCATCTCGCTCACCACCCGATCAGCGACCTCGGCGGCCTGGCGCCCCAACTCGACGTCCTTGCTGGCCATGCGGTTGCTCCTATCCCCCCGGGCTCCTGCGGCCCGACTGCACCCACACTCACCAGCCGGGGCAAAGGCGGACAACAGCCTTAGATGGCAGGAGACTTGGTCGATCAGGACTCTGGGCCCTCGATGAGCTCGGCGTCGACGACCTGCGCGTCCTCCTCCAGCTCGGCCGCGAACTCCTCGCGGATCTGAGCCAGGCGGGCCGCCAGCCGGTCGATGCCCTCGCCCACCCCGCCCGGCGCCGGCAGCTCCCCACCCCTCGCGGACGCAACCTCGATCCGGGCCTGCGCCGCGCGGCCGAACGACTCCGGCGCGAGGCACGCCAGAAGAAACTGCGCCGCCCGCCAGTCCGGCTGCGCGAAGTCCCGCTCCGTCTGCACCACCTGCTGGCCCGTCTCCGGGTCACGCACCATGCGGGTCCGCTCCCTCAGCACATGCCCGCCCTGCGCCGCCTTCCGCACCAGCAGCACCAGCTGCGCTTTGCCCTCGCTACGCGCGCGCATGAACCTGTCGCGAAACTCGCGAAACTGCCGCTCCCCTGCCCTCGCCCGCTGGCCGGCCTCGACGCGCTGCTGCTCCTGCTCCCCCCGTTCCAGCCACCGGTACACCGTGCTGGCATGCACGCCGGCCATCGGCGCCGCATCGCTCACCGGCACGCCGGCGCGCACCGCGTCCAGCAGCCTCTTCTCCACCTCCGGTTCGAGGGCTGGGCGGCGGCCACGGCGGCCAGGACGAGGGGTATCCACAGTGGGGACGGTATGTCGAACAGCAGGTCAAGGGCGCTCCGACGTCCGCCCCGGCACACACCCCGGGGCAGACGTCCGGCGGCTGTCAGGCGGGAGCGTCCGAGCGGGCGGCCCGACGCTCCCGGAGCCGCCTGTGGGTCTGCTCGGGGCTGGGGTGCACCCAGGCGTGCCAGCCTGCCTGCTCGGTCCACTGGCGGGCATGCCCGCGCTCGGGGAGTCCGCAGTGGGCGCAGCCGCCAGGGTCGACGGCCGGGGACGGTTCGGCGTTCATGGCTTCCTCTTCGCTGGGGTCGGGGTAGTCCGGGCAGGGCTGCGCCCGGTGCCCCGTCGGGGCACCGGGCGCAGCTGCAGGGCTTCTACTCCCAGCCGAGGGTGTAGACGAACTCGTCGTACGCGTAGCCGGTCGCGCCGCTGGCCAGCGGGGGCAGAGTGACCACGGCCGCCGGGTTGCCGCTCTCGTCCATCGTCAGGTCCTCCACCGGCCAGCCGAGGGTGGTCTGCCGGGGGCCGTCCTCGGTCTCCCACACCGTGACCACCAGGGCGTCGTCCGGCAGGCCCACGAGCCGCCCCCACAGCATGGAAGCGCTCATGGCGTCCTCGACGGTGTTCACCTGCGGCAGGCCAACCACGCAGACCCGGCGGCCACTCTCGTCGCGGACATGGGCCTGGACCGGCCAGCCGACGACGGCCCAGCCGGACCCGTCGTCGGTGGCGCGCTCGGCGACGACCAGGGCGTCGGCCGGCATCTCCAGCAGCCTGGCTCGGAGGGCCGAGACCCGCAGGACGCCTGCGGGCACCTCAAGGGGGACAGTCAGCAACATCGTTGGTCTCCTTGACCGGTAGGCGGCCGGGATTCGCGGTCCCGACCTGGCTCTGCCATCCTCCACCGACACAGCGCGCCTTGGGCACAACTGCCGCGCTCTGTCAGGACGGTGAAGGCATCAGGGCGAGAACCTCAGCGTGACGGGCCAGGTCGGTGTCCAACACCCCGGTGAGGTGGGTGGTGACCATCGCCGCGTCGTGCGCCCGGGCGCCGCGCAGGGTCATGCAGGCGTGCTGGGAGCGGATCAGGCACGCCGCGCCCTGGACGTCGAGGTGGGCGTCGAGGGCTTCCACCACCTGTCGGCCGAGGCGCTCTTGCACCTGCGGACGGGCGGCGTACTCCTGGGCGAGGCGGGCCAGCTTCGACAGGCCCACGATCTGGGCGCCGGGCTTGGGCAGGTAGGCCACCGTCGCGCGTCCGGGGAACGGCAGGACGTGGTGCTCGCACAGTGCCACGAACGGCACGTGGACGGCGGCGATGATGCCGGGCCGCTCGTCCTCGGGCGGGAAGGTCACCTTCAGGTGCCGGGCCGGGTCGAGGTGGACGCCGCTGGTCAGCTCGGCGAGGGCCTTCGCCATGCGGCGGGGCGTGTCGGTAGTGGACTCGCTGTCGCACGGGATGCCGAGGGCGGCGAGCAGGCCGGCGGCGTGATCGGTGGCGGCGGCCAGGTCGATGCCGTCGGGAAGGGTGGTGGTCATCGGTTGCGCTCTCCAGGCCACAGCAGCACGTGCTGCCGCATCGACAGATTCCAGTTCTGGCCGATCACGTGCTCGGCCAGGGAGCGCGCCACGTCGATGGTGCGCTCGGCGGTGGTTCCTTCCGGCATCACCCACACGGCGTGCGGGGGGATGTGGAAGCGCTCGACCAGGGCGGCGATCTCCTCGAGGTCGTCCGGGCCGGTGGCGACGAACTTGAAGCGGGCCCGGTCGCGGTGGGACAGCTCCGCGAACGCTGCCAGGGCCTCGGGGACGATCCGCCGGTCCTCGTCGTCGCCGGCGTTGGCCAGCTTCGGGCTGACGTTGAAGGTCAGCCGCGGTACGCCGAGGGTGACTGGCTGGGGCACGAGGGTGCCGTTCGTCTCGACCTCGACCCGGCGAGTGGTGTGGCGCAGCACCGCCATCCACGACCGCCAGCCGTCGGTCTTCTGGTGCAGCAGGGTCTCTCCGCCGGTGATGACGACGAGGGCGTGCGGGTGCGCGGCGGCCCACTCGGCGAGGTCGACGACCGGGACGCGGGTGATCTCCTTGCGTAGGTCGAAGCGCTTGGCGTCCCACGAGTACGGGGTGTCGCACCAGGTGCAGCGGAGGTTGCAGCCGCCGAGCCGCAGGAAGAGGGCGAGCCGCCCGGCGGACGGGCCTTCTCCCTGCACGGTGGGGCCGAACTTCTCCACCACGGGCAGGCTGGCCGGCAGAACGAGTGCGCTCACTGCTGCGCCGCCGTCCACGAGGCGGCGTTGACCGCGGTCTCGGACACGCGCACGTGGGAGACGACCGCGCCGGCGGCCCTGGGCAGGGTGTGCAGGGCGTCGGTGGCGACCCGGCTCAGGAGCTCGGCGACGGCTTCGACGCTCGGCCAGCCGAGGTCGGCGGCGTGCCGCTCCTGCTCGGTCGGGTCGTCCGCCCCGAACCGGAACAGCTTGCTGCCGTGCCCGGCGAGGATGGGCGCGAGCGGGTCGGCGTGGCCGAGCATGGCACCGTGGTCGAGGAACGTGTCGATCCACTCGCGCAGGGCCCGCTTGAACCCTCCGAACTCCACGACGGTGCCTGCCGCGAGGTTGGGCGAGGTGACGGTGATCTCGGCCCACCAGCTGTGACCGTGCAGGTTCTCGCACTTCCCTGCGAGGTGCGGGAGCCTGTGGGCGGTCTCGAAGTTGTGCCGCACGGTGACGGCGTGGCGCACGGTGAGGGCGCTGTTGTCGCTCATGCCTTGTCCTCCTTCGGCAGACGGATGACGGCGCCGGCCTCTCCGTCCTCGGAGACGGCCACCTCGTCCAGGCGCAGGCCCATCGCGGCCAGGTGCTCGGCGAGGGTGCGGGCCAGGGCCTCGCACGAGGCGGGGCCGCACTCGCGATCGCCGGGCCCCCACCAGGCGCGGATGTAGTCTGCGAGGTCGTGGAACTCGGTGTCGCGGTCGTCATGGCCGACGTGGACGCTGGCGCGGATGTGGAACAGGTGGCGGTGCCGGGCGCGCAGGTAGGCGCGGTGCTCCGGAGCGGCCGGCCAGTGGTGGAAGCCCGGCAGCCGGACCTCCGCCCACACGGTCGCGGTCGCCACGCCGGGGGTCGTGATCATGGTGTCTCCTTGTCAGTGATGGGCGGGTAGGACTGCTGGCCGAGCAGCCGCTCCCTGGTGGTCCGCGAGAGGGTCCACACGGTGGTGGTGGCCTCGACGGTCTGCGCGCACATGAGGCAGCAGGCCGTGCGGCCTCGTGTCGGGTGCGCCGGCTGGTCGAGGTCGTAGCTGAACCCGCGGTCGATGACTCCGACCTTGCGCAGCAGGGCGGAATCGACGCGGACGTCGGGCCAGCGCAGAGGGCCGAGCCAGGTGGAGGAGTCGCAGGAGTCCGGGGGCACGGCCAGGCACCACTCGTTGACCGTCAGGCCGAGCACGTGCACCCACAGGTCGGGGTACTGGCGGTGCCGCTCCCACAAGGTGTGCAGGAGCCTCAGCCGCACCGGGGTGGGCGCCTGGACGACGTTGCCGAAGCAGATCCGGTCGTAATGCTGCGCCAGCTCGTCGAAGTAGTCCCAGCCGTCCACCAGCGGGTGGTAGACCGGGATCGGGGCGAGCCCTTCGCCCTCCAGCCGGGCGCGGGTGCGGATCTTGTTGTCCCGGCCGCCCTGGTCCAGCTCGATGTAGCCCCACAGACGGTCCCCGTGGCGCTGCACCAGCTCGACGTAGCGGGTGTACAACTCCTCGAAGCCGTCGATCTCCTCGGGAGCCAGGCGCAGCGCCTCGTCCATCGTCACGCCGGGGTGGGCCCGCTTGTGCCGGTTGGTGAGCCAGAAGATGCCGCTGTCCAGCAGGACCTGATGGCCGGCATCCAGGAGGGCCACGAGGCGCCGTTCGTGGCCGGCGGTCAGCAGGTCGTTGGTGGCGAGCAGCACGTGGCGGGGGTAGTGCTCGGAGTCGCCTGCGGCGAAGTAGATGTGCCGCTCGTCCTTGTCGAAGGCGCCGCCACCGGTCTGCCGGATGGCGGGGCGACGGGTGCGGGGGCTCATCGGAGCGTCTCTTCTCGGTCGAGGCGGGCGGGGGTCGGGCTGCCGGTCAGCTCCTCGAGGCGGTGCGCCGCGTGGTGCCAGCAGCGGCCGAGCGCGGTGGCGGCGTCCGCGCAGATGCGCGCGGCGGCCTCGTAGGAGGCGGTGTCGCCGGGCGCGTACCGGAAGCCGGCGGGCAGGTTGCCGACGCGGCGCAGCAGGGCGGTCTCGATGCGCTGGTGGTTCCAGCGCAGCGGGGCGAGCCAGGAGGAGGAGTCGCAGGAGTCCGGCGCGAGAGGCAGGCACCACTCGTTGGCGGTCAGGCCGAGCGTGTGAATCCACAGGTGTGGATAACTGCGTCGCCGCTCCCACAAGGTGTGCAGGATGCGCAGCCTGACCGGGGCCGATGCCTGGACGACGTTGCCGACACAGATCCGGTCGTGCTGGGACGCGAGCTCATCGAAGTAGTCCCAGCCGTCCACCAGCGGGTGGTAGACCGGAATCGGGGACAGGCCCATGTCCTGGAGCGCGGCGCGCTGCGCGCGCTTGTGCACGAGGCCGCCCTGGTCCAGCTCGATGTACCCCCACAGCCAGTCCCCGTAGGTCCGAGCCAGGTAGACGTACCGGTCGCGCAGTTCCTCGAAGCCGTCGATGCTCTCGGGCGGCAGCGCCAGGGCCTCGTCCATCGACACCCCGTGCGCGCGCCGGTGCCGGTTGGTCAGCCAGAAGATCCCGCTGTCGAGGAGCACACGGTTCCCGGCGTCCAGGAGGTTGCGCAGCCGCTGCTCCTCGGCGTCGCCCATCAGCTCGTTGACCGCGGTCAGGACGTACGGGCCGGCGTTGTACTCCCCTCCGCCGGCGGTGAAGTAGATCGGCCGCTCGTTCGGGTCGAACGTTCCCCCGGCGGTCGGCAGGACCGTCGTCACGACTCGTCTTCCACGAGCACGGGCTCCTGCCCGCTGATCCGCGCCCACTTGTCGAGGAGATGGCCCGCCAGGTAGCGCTCCGGCTGGACCATGACCAGCCGGCGGCCCATCGCGCGGTCGGCGAACGGGGCGAGCGGGGTGGGGTAGGGAAGGAACAGGCTGTCGTCGATGAGCAGCGGCGACCAGCGCGGCCATCCGTCGAAGACCTCGGCGACCACAAGGCGGTGGTCTCCCAGCTCCCAGACCTGGCCCTTCTCGACCTGGTGCTCCGGTTCGCCGACGGTCACGCCAGCCAGAGCGAGCAGGTCACCACGGGTGGGCTGGTCCGGCTCGTCGCCCGTCTCCTCGGTGTCCCCGTCCGTGCCCGCGCCGGCGGCTCCGCCGGAGTCGAGGTCGGCGAGGAGAGCATCGAGCTGACCGTGGTCGAATCCGGTGGCGGCGAACAGGTCGGTGTCCACCGCCTCCAGGCTCGACAGCATGTCCGCCAGGCCGGCTTCATCCCATCCGCCTCGCGTGGTCAGGTGGTTGGAGGCGATGAGGTAGGCCTCGGCGTGCGCGTCGTCGCGCGAGGCCCAGCCCCGAACCACCGGGACCGTCCAGCCACCGTCCTCGGTGACGACCACGCCTTCGGGCGCGTCCTTCCCGGCGTCACGACGGCGCGCCAGGGTCTCGTAGCGGCCGTGGCCGGCCACCAGGCGCCCGGTGCGCTCGTCCATGAGACCGGGCTCGGTGAAGTCGAACTGCTCGACGGACAGATCCAGCCCGCCGTCGTCGTGCCCTTTCGGGTTGCGCGCGGCGGGCTGGATGTCGTCCAGCGGCATGTAGTCGATGTAGCGGGGGGCAACCATGAGCGGGGAACCTAGGCGGCCTCCCCCGTTAGGTCGCGTCGACCGAACTGCCCAATGGCCGGTGAGGGTTCAGTTCTCCTCGGCACGGTTCGGGAGGTGGGTGCTCTGCTCGCTGCGGATGAGCCGGGCCCGGGTGGGGCCCTGGCGGCTGAACGGGTCGCCATAGGCCGCCACGAGCGAGTCGTAGATCGGAGTGCCGGCGTCGCGCGCACCGCCGATCGTTGCCACGGGCGCCGCGACCGGGACAACGACCTGTGCGGCGGGCAGCCCGACCGGCAGGGCAGGACGGGAGGCGAACCAGGGGGAGGCGGACGAGTCAGCCGAAGATCCAGGGCTGGTCATGGCGATACAGATCCCTTCAACTCTCTTGATGAACATGGACGTTAAGAAGATCTATCGGCGAGGTCGCGGCGAGCCTGGTATTGGAAGTGCGGCCAAAGCCCGCCACGGCCGTGCAGCGCGCCGCATACGACGCGTGCCGCGTTTGGCGGCCTTACGCGCTCTTGCTGCCGCGCCTCGCGGCCCGGACGCGCCGCACCTCGTCGCGGCCGCCGGTCTGAACCCGCTTCGTCGGGTAGTCCAGCTCGGCGAGGGACGGCCGCTCACCGGGCGGGGTGTCCCAGAACGCCTCCAGCTGCCGCACGCGGGCCGTCACGTCCGGCTCCGGGTCCTTGAGGCGCCCGCCCGTCCGGACGTACTCGTACTCGCCGTAGGTGTCGTAGGGGACGCCCTCCAGCAGGGTCTTGGCGATGGACTGCTGCTTCTCGGCGTCGGACTTCGCGGCCCGGTGCCGGTCGTACTCCGCCAACGCCCACTCAATGTCGGTTTTGTCGGCGATGAGCGTGTAGGACTCCGGGGACCGGCCCGCCTTCTCCGCGCCGGCCATGTTCCAGCAGTGAATGCGGGCTGGGCAGTACCGTCGGCAGATCGGGTCGTTGCTCGGGCCGGACCGGTCGCGGGGCAGCTCGGTGCCGAGGTCGAGGGCCGTGGCGATGGCGGTCAGCCGGGCCAGCGCCCGCCTGGCCGCGTTCTCGTCGTAGGGCCTCGCGAACTCCTCGTCCGCGCCGCTCTTGCGCTCGAAGTAGATGATCCGCACCTCGCGGACCGACTCGCCTGCCAAGGCCAGGGCGAGGGCGTACAGCTGCGCTTGGTCCCAGACCTCCTCGGCCGGGCCATTCGCGCCGACCTGGGACCACTGCCAGTCCCCGGCGGTCTTGAAGTCGTACAGGATTCCGGTGATCGGGTCGTACTCGTCGTAGCGGCTTGGCCGGTCGAGTCCCGGCAGGGTGACGCGCTGCTCGTACAGCCGCCACGGGTAGAGCGCGCGGCGCCGTGCGGCAACCGAGTCGTGGATGAGGGTCCCGGCGGTCGCCGCGCGCCGGTCGGTGGGAGCCGGGGTGTAGCCGGGGGGCGGGTTCTCCCGGTACCAGATGGCCCTGCGGCAGGACGTGGTGTCGGAGGCCCCGATCGACCAGTGCCCTTTCGGCCGGGGGGCGCGGCGGCTACGCCGGCGCGTGCGGTCGTACTCAGCGAGGTCCTGTCCGAGGCTGCGCCCGGTTCCGGCCTCAGCACGCTCCCGCAGGACGTCCGCCGGATCGCGGCGGTACCTTCCGCATCCTGTAGGGGCGTGGCCGCCGGAGCGCTTCCTGCCCCGGTGGACGTGGCGGGGGGCGCCGCAGCGGCAGGGCAGCATGCGGGGGCCGATGGTGGTGGCAGCGGCCGCGAGTTCGCGGGCACGCTGGATGAGCGAGGGGTCCAAGGTGATTCCCGAAGGTGGGCAGGCCGGCCAGCCGCGCGAGGGCGACTGGTCGGCCTGCGGGTAGGTGGTGGCGCTCAGGCCCGATCGGTGGCGCGGCGACCCCATGCGCGGTGGTCGGGGTTCTGGCGAACGAGCATGCCGCCGTCGGCGAGGTACTGGGCGGCGGCCTCGTTGTATTCGCGAAGTGCGGCGACGGCGTGGTCTCGAAGCCCGTCGAGGAGCTGGCTCAGTTCTTCGGGTGTGGCTTCGGTGGTGTTCTTGCCGTTGGATTCGCGCCAGCGCCGGGTGATCTGGGTGACGTTCCTGCCGAGGGCGGCCGCGTAGGCGCGCACTTCTGCGCGAAGCTCTTCGAGTGTCGGCGGCCCGGCGGTGTCGTCTTGCGACTGACTCGGCTGATCGCTGTCCGGGTCGGCGCCGGGGTCGTGGTCCTCTGTCGCGCTCTCCACGACGGTGCCTCGGATGACCACCGGGCCGGGCTGGGCCGCCTCCGAGCGGGCAGCGCGTCGGCGCGCTGCGCCTTCTTCGCGGGCAAGCTCTCGCTGCTCGGCGTCCGCTCGGCCCATCTCGTCGTGCTCGTAGATGCCGGTCAGCTCGCGGGGGAACGCGACACGCCACGCCTGGGCCTCGGCCACCTTGCCGATCATGTGGGTGCCCATCCCCGGCCACAGCCCGGAGAGGATCTTGTTGCCGGTCCTCGTGCCGTCGCCGGTGTGCGGGTCGCGGGTCCACTCGTCCTTGGTGACGGCGAACTCCTTGAATAGGGAGACCGCCTGAGAGATCGTCCGGTCGCCCGCGATGCTGTAGTGCTCGATGCGGCACATGGCGGCGGCCGGGTGCTCTTCGCCGAGCCAGACGTCGACCCACCGGCGACGGTTGATGCCGTCCTCGCCCGCGACCCACCACTTCGGGTCGTCTTCGGGGCCGGTCCAGAACGGGCCCTGGCGGCGGATGAAGCGCTTGGTGCGCTGGCCTATGTGCCGGAACCCGTCGATGCCGGTCTGGGCGGTGTAGATCAGCTCGTCGGGCTTGTTGTACACCTTGCGCGTGCGCCCGATGTAGTAGATCTCGCGGCGGAACGGGTCCAGGCCCGTGCTCTTGCAGATGTGGAAGAACGCGACCTGCTCGTGGGTAGGTGCGTTCGCGAGTCCGATCGAGGCGAGGGCCGATCGCTGCGCCTTGGTCCAGAACCGCTGCTCAGCGGTGATCTCCAGGACCTGGTCGGCGTTCTGGATAGCCATCTCGACGCGGTTGTCGTTGAGCGGTGTGATGGGCTCGGGCGCGGCCGGCGCATCCTGCCGGACGGCAGCAGGCTTGTCCTGCTGAGTAGTTGTCACCGTGAGGTGCCTTCCTTATCTCCGTGGCGGCACCGGGGTTCGCAGGCCCCGGTGTGGCTGCCTGCGTCTACCCTCCCGCTCCGGGACGCCCGTGGGAACACCTCACCACGTGGCCAAATCGGCTGCGGAGACTGGAGATTAGGAAGAGTGGCCGCCGGGCCAGCGGGGTGCGAATCCCGCCCGGATTCTCGCGCTCCCCTGATAGGAGACAGCCCCGAAGGGTTGGTTGCCAGAGCACGAGGCCGGTCGGCCCGGCGGTCACATCTTCACTCTAGGGTACGGCCGGCGCCAGCCGAAGGCTGATCACCAACCGGAACGGCGGTCCGGGGCGGTCGCCCGCTCCAGTGCGCCGGCCCCGGCGTGCTGCCACAGGCCGTCGTAGAACGTCTTGGACGCCACGACGGCCAGGGCCACGGTGGTCAGTGCGGTCTGGGCATGCGCGATGTCGCCGCGGGCCAGCACGGTGACGATGCCGACGACGGCGGAGGCCACGGCGCCGACCACGGCGCGCACCGGCTTGGTCCAGTGCGGCTGCTGGATGAGGGCGGTGACCCAGGGGGTGATGGCGCCGAGCAGCAGGCCCCACGCCTCGGTGTCGTTGAGGAGGTCGTTCACTGTTGTCTCTCCCGGTGCTGGTGGTGTGCGGGTCGGATTTGGCGGTCATAGAGGCCAGGTGGCGACCAGGGCGAGGGCTGCGCCGGCCAGGTAGCGGCTGGTGAACCGGTAGCGGGCCAGGATGCTGGCCGGTGTGACTACTCCCGGGGTGGCCGTTCGTCTCTTGACAGCGCGGCGGGCAGGCCGGCCAGGGTCAGGCCGGTGACGATCACGCTGGGGTCCGCCGGAGGTGTCCACACCTCCCGGACGATCACGGCCATGCCGAGGACGAACAGGACCAGGTCCCGTATCGTCCTCAGCCCGGTGATCTCGCGCCATCTGGTCCTCCGTCGGGGTCGTCGGCCAGCCGGTTCCTGCTGGCCGTCCGGGGGCCGTTCCACAGCGGGGGACGGTAGGACGGGGAGGCCGTTAGGGTCGCGTCGAGGCGGCCTGGAGCTCGGCGATGGTGGCCTCGAGTTCGGCGATTCGCTGCGCCTGCTCGCTCTCGCGGAGGGCCCGCGCGGCGTTCTCCTCCCGGGCGAGCGCAAGTTCCGCCTGCGTCTGGCCCCAGGCCTCGGCCATCTGAGCGCCAAGGCGGGAGATGTACTTGTCCGCTTCGACAGCGACGGGCGGGGTGGCGGGCTGCATGGTGTCTCCGATCATTGGGCCTGGCGGGGTGAGTCGGTGGCTTGGGGCTCTTGGGCGGGCCGGGCGCACTGCTCCCGCAGGTGCCGGACGCCGGCGCGTAGCAGGGCGGCCTCGGCTGGGGTGAGCCGGCGGCGGTCTGCTGTTCCGAGCAGGTGGTCGAGTTGGTCTGGAGTGGGCCGCTCGTTCATGCCGTGTCGTCTCCGCTGTCGCGCCGGTGGGCGTCATCGCGCCGGGGCACGGCAGAGTCCCACATCGGGGTGGTGAAGGTCGCCGGGAAGGTCGGAGGCGTGGAGGCCTCGGCCGGGACAGGGGCCTGGGTGGCGCCGAGCTGCTGGCGTGCCTGCTCGACGAGGGCAGTCTTGGCGGCGACGCCCGCGGTGGTGATGCCGTGGTTGGCCCGGATCAGGTCCAGCGGGTCCCGGGCCGGCGAGGACGCGGTGCGCTTGGTCGCAGTCGGGGTGGACGGAACAACGTGGATACGGGTCCGCTTGGTGTGAGCGATGCGCTCGAGGTGAGCGGCGCGGGCGGTTGCCCGGTCGGGGGCGTTGTGCAGGGTGATCGGCGCTTCCTCACCGACCTGCAGACCGTGCAGAGCCTGGGTGGAGGGGGCTGTGAAGCCCTTGGCGGCGGCAGGATCACGCTCGCGGTGCTCGATGGGGTCCGGGACGAATGGCTCGTGCAGAAGGATGTCGAGGATCTGGTTGATGCCGGCGGCGGTCGTGTGGTCGATGTCGTACTCGGCGGCCCGCCACTCCAGCGAGGAGGTCGGGAAAACGGTGACGTGGTGCCCACCATCGGGCCGCTGCTGGCGCACCTGCCAGCACTCGGTGGGCCCGACCCGGACGACGCTCGCGTCTACGACTCGGTACTGCTCGGGCATGTGGGTCACTTCCTGTCTCAGATGCGGAATGCCCAGAAGCCCACGCTTCCGTCTGGGCTGGTGGATTCGAGACCGACGGTGAAGCCGGTGCGAGAGGACGCGGTGACCTGCCACTTGCGGAGGGCCCGCGAGTCCCGGAAGGTCACGATCGGCACCATGTCCGAGTTCATGGTCGGACCGAAGCCGAGTGACACGGCGGCCCAGTTGTTCTGCTGCACGGTGCCAGTGAACAGCCCTCGATCGGGCTCGGCGTACCAGTAGTTCGGCCAGGTGCCCTTGTACTGGAGGGCGGCGTTGTCGAGCCAGATCTCGCTGCTGGAGCCGTCATCGTTGCGCCGGCCGAAGGTGGGCCCCCAGCTCTGGGCGGTGACGTAGCTGTGCACCTTGTCCTCCATGAGGTAGGTCAGCGCCGCCCCTTCGGTGGCGTTCATCCGCACTGCTCCGCCCCAGGGCATCTGGTTGTCCGTGCGGATGGTCTCCAGCGCGGAGACGTACTCGGTGAGGTAGAGGCGGTAGGCCGCTGTCTGCCCGTTGGCGGGGAAGGTGCCGGAGTTCAGGCCGATGTAGGCGGCTCCGTTGTTGCCGCCGATGGCGTTGATGAAGGCGTAGTTGCTGCCGTTGGTCGGAAAGAAGCGGATCTCCGGCAGGCCGCCGCCGGGGTTGATCTCGATCCGCTGGCCGGCGACGCCGCTCGACAGCCCGCCCACGATCTTCACAGAGCCGTTGGCCGCTGCGATCGCGACCGTCTGGACGCCGTCGGCGTTCCAGGCTCCGATGCCTCCGGAGTTCAGTTCCACCCTCGCGCCGCTCTCGGCCGTCTTGATGCGGGCGGAGACCGTGACGTCGGCCTTGAGCTGTCCGACCGTCAGCTTGCTGGCCGAGACGGTGCCGATGTTCGCGTCCTGGATCGTGGCGAGGGCGATCTTCGCGCCGACGATCGTGGCGTCGGCGATCTGCACGGCCCCGATGATGTTGGCCGGGAACTCCAGGGCCTCCAGCGCGAGCATGTCGATCTCGGTGACCGAGGCGGCGCCGCCGTCCACGTTGAGCAGCAGGTGGGGGCGGACGTACCGCACGTTGGGGTGGAGGCTGGCGGGCTTCTGCGGGTCGGGCTGGGTGGTCCAGAACGGTCCTGCAGCGGGGCCGTAGCCCTTGAGGAACCCGGTGAGCGTGACCCAGCCGCCTCCGGGCGCGAGGGCCGTGGCATTGGCGGCAACGGTGAACGGCAGGTCGACCGCATTGGTGCCGGCGGTGTTGATCCGGGTGAGGCCGTCGGCGGCGATCCCCGTGAGGCCGGCGGTGATCTTGCAGGCGGTGCCGGCGGTCTGCCGCACGCGCACGGACATGCGGTACAGGACTGCCGGGTCGAGGAGCAGGTTCTCGGACCACTCCAGGCGCAGCACCTTGGAGGCGACGAGGGCGCGGGCGCCGGTTGGGGCGTCCGGCCTGGCGGCAGTGCTCCACGTGGCGTCGGCGTCGCCGGAGGTCTTCACCCACCGCGGGTCGTCGGAGGCGAAACCGGTGAAGAAGGAGGTCTGGAGGCTGGCGCGCTCGACGTCCGCCCACTTGCCTGCGGTGAGGATCTTGTCGGCGAGGTCGGAGCCGATCACCATGTCCGGGATCGCGGAGACTTCGGCGGACGGGGCGGAGGCGTTGCCTGCCCTGTCTACGGCCCGGAACTTGAGGTAGTAGGTGGTGCCGTAGTTCAGGCCGGTGACTGGTGCGGCGGCCGCGCCGGTCAGCCGGTCGACCACGGTCGCGGCGGTGGGGGTGAAGCCGGCGGCGGTGGAGGCGTGGACCTCGAGGGCCGCGAAGTCGGCGGGCATCGTCTCGCCCTGGGCGCCGCGCCCGTCCCAGGTGGCGCGGATGCCGCCGATCAGCCGGGCGAGGACGGGCTTGGACGGGATGGGCGGCGGTGTGGTGTCGGTGGCGAGGATGAGCTCCTCGGACAGCTGCCAGCCGGAGGAGTTCCCGGAGGCGTCGACGGTGCGCACGCGGGCCTGGACACGCTGGCCGGCGGGCAGCTGGTCGTAGTGCGCGACGGTGCCGTTCACAGCCTGCTCGGGCGACCACTGCGGGGCCTGGCCGCCGATGGGCAGGCCGGGCAGCAGGTACGAGACGAAGTAGTTCCCGGCGTCGTCGTACACGGTGCCGTCGGCGTTGTCGGTGACCTTCGGCCAGGACACGGCCAGGGCCGCCTGCTGCTGGCCCTCGGAGTCCAGGTAGGCCCACGAGCCGACCAGCACCGCGGCCGGCGCCTTGGGCGCCACCGTGTCGTTGCGGTCGCCGAGCGGCGGCAGCGGGGTGCGGGAGGCGGAGGCGGCGCCGTTGGTGAGCGCGTCCAGGCGGCGCTGGATGCGGATGCGCTGCTCCACGAAGACGTCGTTCAGCTCGAGGGAGCTGGTCGGCTGGCCGCCCTCGTCGTAGGTGGTGGCGATGGTCCGCACCCGCAGGGGCTCCAGCGTGGCCGGGTCGGTGCGCCGCTGGTCGTAGCGGATGTAGTCGCCGGGCTGGTAGTCGATCCCTGGGCGGTGCTGGGTGGCGGCCGGGTCGAGTTCGATGGTGAAGCCCTCGGCGGCCGAGGTCATGCCGCCGAGGGTGACGCGGGCCAGCTCGGCGAGGGTGGCGGCGTCGGTGATGCCGCCGCGCCCGTCGAACGCCTCGCGGCGGCCGAAGCGGGCGGCGGCGGTGGCGTCGACGACCTCGGCCAGGGCGCCTCCGTCGCCGGCGGCCAGGAGGTGGGAGCGGACGGTGCGGCGGGAACGCTGCCGGGGGCCCTTGAGGACGTCCCGGCCTAGGTAGAGCACGATGGCGGGGTGGTCGGTGGCGCAGACGGTGTCGGGCACGTAGGCGCGCAGCCGGTAGCCCTCCATCCGGACGTCGGCCCAGCCGGCGCCGGTGATGGCCTGCACGGTCTTGAGCAGGTCGCCGCCGGCGTCGTACTGGGCTGTGTAGGTGGTGGGCCAGGGCCGCCCGGCGCTGTCGGTGGCGGAGGTGAAGTCCCAGGTGACCTCGGGGAGCGCTCCGCGGGCTTGGGCGCGCTGCAGCAGGGTGGCGAGGATCGCGCCGGGGCTGGCGTTGACGAACGGGAAGTGCGGGTCGAGGCCGATGACCGGCGCGCCAGGGGTGTGCCCGGCGGGGTAGATCAGGGCACGCTCCAGCAGGGCGAGGGATCCTCGGCAGCCGACCTGGACGGGCCGGGCCTCGCCGCCTCCGTCGGCCGGGTCGTCGCCGTCGTCCTCGAGGAGGTACCGCTCCGGCCGTTCGGTGCCGTCGATGACGAGCGCGATCCGCGGGTCGTCGCCGGCCAGCAACGCGGCGCTGGGGGCGTTGCGGGCGTAGGAGAAGGTGAGGGCGCCGGGCCCGTTGTGCTCGGACTGGACCTTCAGGTCGCTCGGGTAGGGCAGCAGCCCGAGCAGGGGCCCGCTCGGACTGTAGACGCGCAGGTGGATGGCCACGGTGGTTGCTCCGGTGTCAGGTCAGGTAGGCGCGGCGGCCGGTGACGGTCAGCTGGGTGCCGGCTCCCGGGTTCGTGCCGGTCAGGCGCACGCTCGGCGGCATGCCGGGACGTCCGGGGGCCAGGCGCAGGAATGCCGGTCCGGTGTTGGTCAGGCGCGCCGGGTCGGGGACGAGGCCGCCGGTGCCGGTCAGCTGCCAGGTGGCGGAGTCCACGGTGAGGGACTGGCCGGCGGCGATCTGCCCGGTGTAGGTGAACGAGTCGCCGTTGCGGCCGGGCCCGTCGCTGGTGTCGGTGACGGTGGGGGCGGTGATCGGACCGGTGATCCGGTAGGCGAGCTGCTCCATGGGCGCGGTGGCGTCCGTGAACGGATCAAGGTCGAGGTCTTGCGGCAGCGGGGAGCCGGGGGCGGTGGCCTCGAAGGCGATGTCGCCGGACTCCCAGTAGCCGGCGGGCACGTTGACCTCCACGCCGACCCGCATGCCGTTCTGGCCGAGCGAGGTCGGCGCGAGGGCGGACAGGACCTCGCCCTGGCAGCGGCGGAGCTGCCCGGCTGCGGTGTACCGCTCGAAGGTGAGCAGCCGGTGCGGCCGGGCGATGGCGCGCAACAGGTCCTCCCAGGCCTGTTCGACGGCCTGCCAGCCGCCCGCTCGCGGGGCCAGCCACAGGGCGAGGGTGAACTTGCCGGGGCCGTGGTGCTTGGGCCTCCACAACTCACCGATCCGGTTGGGCACGGCGGCGTTGGCGCCGACGACGGCCGGCGTCGTGTTCAGGCCGGACCGGTATTCCACGTCCCGTACGAGGCCGTCGGTGAGTTCGTAGCCGTCCACCAGCCAGCGTTCCCGGGCCATCAGGCGCTCTCCTTGTCGAACAGGCCGAAGCTCGCGAGGGCCCGCAGCCGGTTGTTGACGGTCTCGCCCGGGGTCTCCGGCAGCGGGTTGGTGATGTACTGCACGATCGCGCCGGGCGAGATGACGGTGCCGATGCGGTCGCCCTGACCGCCGTCGGCAAGCTGCCCGCGGGCGGCGTTGAGGGCGCCGACGGCCGAGGTGCCGCCGAGACCGCGTACGGTCTGCGGGGTGAGGACGCCTTCGCCGGGGCTGAGCCGGACCAGGGTGGAGTCCTGGCCGGGCGCGTACCCGGGGACGACGCCGCCGGTGGCGTAGCCACGGACGAAGGCCAGCACGCCGTCGACGGCGCGGTTGACCATGCCGCGCATCATGTCGCCCCAGGCGTTGTCGGGCATCCAGTTGAACCAGCTGCGCAGCGGGTTGAGGGCCTTGGCGAGGGCGCCGGAGGCCCAGCCGCGCAGCCGGTCCATCGCGCCGTCGACGAGGCCGCCGAGGAAGTAGCCCTGGACGGGCGCGCCGGCGTCGGCCAGGCGGCCGGCACGGGCGGCGTCGTTGAGCGCGGTGATGCCGCCTTCTCCACCGAGCTGCCGCACGGCCTGCGGGATCAGGACGCCCTCGCCCGGGCTGAGCATCGCGGGCACGGTGTCGCGGCCGGGCGCGTACCCGGGCACGACACCGCCTCGGGCGAACCCGACGGTGAAGCTGGGCAGCTTGCCCAGGCCGAAGGAGTCGGCGATCCAGTTCCACAGCCTGCGGATGCCGCCGTCGTAGACGGTGTTCACCCAGAAGCGGATCGGCGTGGCGAAGATCCCTGACAGGGTGGGCCAGATCCACTTCACGAAGCCGACCAGGCCGTCGATCGCGAAGCGGATTCCGTCGACCAGGCCGCCGATGGCGCCGTTGACGACGTTCCTGAACCACTCGGACTTCTGGTAGGCCGTCACGAATGCCAGCACCAGGGCGGCGACTGCGGCGACGATCAGCATCACGGGGTTCGCCGACAGGGCGAGCATCGCGACGCGGACGGCGCCGATCGCGTTGGAGACGGCCATGATCCCGCCGGCCACACCGGCCATCGTCAGCAGCGCGGACACGAACGGGCCCATGCCGGGGATCGACAGCAGCACCTGCACGGCGGAGGCGACGGCCTGGATGACGAACAGGAACCCGGACAGGGTGTTGCCCAGGCCGCCGAGCTCGGCGGCGATGTTCGCCACCGAGGTGATCAGGCTGAGCAGTTGGCCCCACAGCTGGCCGTTTCCGAGCGCCCCGGCCAGCGTTGTGACGGCGGGCAGGAACTCGGTGCGCAGCCGGGCGATCAGCGGGGCGAGTGCCGGGTTGTTCGTGAAGTTGAACCAGGCCACGGCGACGGCTGCGACCAGCCGCCCGATCTCCTGGACGACGGGGACGGTGTTGGCGAAGTACCCGGCCAGCTTGGCCTGTGTCTCGCCTTCGCCGGTCAGGGTGCGGAAGCTCGCGGCGGCGGTGGACAGGGAGTTCAGCAGGGTCTGCCCGGCCGGGGCGGCGGCCTGGCCGATGTTGAACACCCCGACGGCGATGTCCCGCAGGATGCCCCACAGCTGCGCGCCGGTGTCCCCGGCGCGTTGGAAGAACGCGCTCAGCTGCCCGCCGTCGCGGGCGGTCTGCACGAACGCGGCGGCGGTGGCCATGCCGCGCTCGGCGGCGCCGGCCAGCCGCTCCACCAGCGGCCCGGCGGCGACGGTGATGTTCCGCAGGACGTCGGCGGCGCTCAGGCCGGCGTTGGCCAGCATGCCGATGACCCGCGTGTTGGTGGCGGCCACCTGCGCGAGGTCCGCCCGCCAGGGGCCGGACGTGGCCAGCTCCGATGCCCGGATGGCGGCCTGGCCAAGGACCTGGCCGGTCTGGGAGATGGCGTTGTTGAAGATCGGCAGCAGCTGCAGGCCGCGGTCGATGGCCTGCTCCAGCGGCGGAAGCAGTGCCTCCTGCGCGGAGTCGCGAAGCCCGCTCAGGGCCGGCATCACGGTGCCTTGCAGGAACCGGGCGAAGCGCTGCCCGGCCGGGGAGAGCTTGTCGAGCGCGGCAGCGGCGGCGTTGGCCGCCGAGCTGTTGCCCGAAAGCGCCTGGGACTGGTCGCGCAGTGCCCGCGCCACGTCCCGCTGGGCGTCGGCGATCTGCTCGGCGGAACGTGTCTGCTGGCGCTGCGCCTCGCGGACCGTGCGGTCCAGCTCGGTGTGCGCGTCCTGCACCTCGCGGACAGCTTCGACCCGGGCGCGGGCTGCCTGCTGCTCGGCGTCCTGGACGCCCCGGACGGCGTCCTGCTCGGCTTCCTGAGCGCGGGTCAGCTGCTCCTTGGCCGAGGTGACCCGGTCGCTGCCCTCGACGCCTTCCTGGTTCGCCTTCTTGGCGTCCTCGGCGAGGCGCTGGTTGCGGGTACGGACGTCCTCGAGCTGGTTGACCGCCTCCTGGTAGGCGATCTGCGCTTCCCGCCGGTCCGTCTCCGACGCGAACGGCGAGGTGTCGACCTGGTTGAGGCGCGACCGTGCCTCTTCCAGGCCCAGGAGAGCCTTCTGCTCCTCCAGCGGCCCACGGGCAAGGTCGCGGTTCAAGTCCTCCAGGGAGCGCTGCGCTTCCCGCCGGGCGTCGTTGAGGGCTTCCTGCGCCCGAGTGGTCGCCTGCTGGGCGCGGGTGACGGTCAGCTCGGCCTGGGCCAGCTGCCGGTCCGCCGCTGCCACGGCCGCAGCCGCCTGCTCCTGGACATCGGCGAGCCGGCGCCGGGCCTGCGCGACCTGCTCGGCGCCGTTGACGGACTGCTCGTCTGCGTCCCGCTGCGCCGCTACGAGACGGCGCTGGGCATCCGCGACCCGGTCAGCGGCGGCCTGGCGGGCCTGAGCGGCAGCAGTCGCCGATCCGGCAGCCTGGGTATCGGCCTGGCCGAGGGCCTTCACGGCCGCGCCGATGCCGGAGAACGCGGCCAGCACGGTGCCGGCACCCTGCGCGGCGACGGTCATGGCACCGGGGAGTGCACCGAGGAGTCCGACCGCGGGGGCGGCTGCGGAGCCCATGGCGAACAGGCCGGCGGCAGCCTGGGTGAGGGCCTGTCCGAGCGCAAGGGCACCGGAGGCCATCGCGGGCAGGCGCGCCAGCCCGGCGACGGTGGAGCCCAGTCCCTCGGCCGCCGCAGCCAGACCGCCCCCAGCGGCCCCGGCGCCCCCGGAACTGGGGCTGTGAGGCACGTTGACGGGCCGCTCCGCCATCGTCCGCAACGCCGCCATGCGGGCGGACGCGGCCGCGGTGTCGACCTCGACCTTGACCTTGACGGACATGCCGGCGAGGGCGGCACGCACCTGGGACCGCAGGCTCGCCGCGTCCACGTCCACGCCGAGACGGACCCGCGTGGACGCTGCTTCGGCGACGGCCCGCACGCGCTCCTTAAGCCCGCCGTTGTCGAGGGCAGCGACGACCCGCAGGTACGCGACGCCGCGCGTCGCCTCCCGGATCTTCGCGTTCAGGCCGTCGGTGTCCAGGTCGACGCCGACCTGGACCCGGGCCTTGGCCGCCTGCGCGGCGGCCTGCACTCGCTGCCGCAGGCCGGTGGTGTCCGCGTCGACACGGACCCTGGCCTTGAGGTTGCGGGTCGCCGCATCAACACGGGCCCGCGCGTCCTGCGCGAACCCGGACAGGTCCGCGACGACCTGGACCCGAAGACGGCCCGAGTCGATCTCATCCGCCATTGCGGACCGCCTTCCTGGTAGTGCCGCGCAGAACGGCGACTGCGCGGGCCATCTCGCCCGCGCCCGCGTCGTGCATCTGGCCAGCCCGCAGATGGGCCGGGCGGGGAAGCTCGACCGGCTTCCGCAGGCGGCGCTCCGCCGCCAGCACCGAGATCAGCTCGACGGCCTGCGCGAGGAGTTCCTGCGTCAGGCCCCACCGGTCGGAGCCGACCTCGCCAGCGTCCCGGCGCAGCAGCGCCTCCGCCGGCAGTCCCCTTATCAGAGTCAGGAGGCGGCGGGTACCAAGGAATCCAGGGTCACCGGGCCGTCGCCAGACACCGCGGGCATCGAGGTGGTAGAAGCGCTGGAGGTCGGCTTCGAGGTCGTCCCAGCGTTCGAAGGCGTCTCGGACGGCCCGATGAGTTCCCCCAGGCCGGCACCCCCGCCCATGTACTTCGACCAGGCGTACCGCGCCAGTTCCACCACGTCGGAGTGGCTGGGCCGCTCGGCCATCAGCCGGCTGTAGCCGTCCGCCCCGAGCAGCCGGCGGCCCATCTCCCCGAACGCGGCGATCAGGTCGGACGGAAGGCTGGGCTCGGAGCCGAGCACGTCCACGATCAGGCCGGCGGCCTCGGCCTGCTGCTCCCCCTTGGACTGGGCGGCCTCCACGAGCTTGCGCAGCAGCAGCGGCAGGTAGGGGATGCCGACGAACGGCTGCCACACCTCCAGAGGGAGTTCGGCGGGCAGGACGGCCACCTCGGCGCCGCCGAAGATGACGGGCTCCTCCCCGACGGTGTACTCGGCCTGCGCGGCGCGCGCCTTGTCGGCGGCGGCGGCCAGGCGGCGCGCGCGGGCGGCGTCCAGATCGATCCCGGGCATCAACGGCTCCTCGGTCTGTCGGGCGGTGATCGCGGCAGACGCTAGGAGCGGCCCGGGGTTAGCGTCGCCCCGAGGGATCGCCGGGCACCGGCCGGAAGGAAGGCCGGTAGACGCGGCGGGAGGGGCCACGGCTGACCGTGGCTCCTCCCTGGTGGTGATCGGGCGGCTGAGGGTGGCTACGCGACCGTCAGGGCCGCGTACTCGGTGCGCAGCCACTCCAGCGCGGCCGCCAGCGCCTCGGAGTGCGTGGTGTACAGCCGCTCACGCCACTCGTCCCTCCCGGCCCACCCGTCGGTCTCCGAGTACCACCGCCAGCCTGGACCGCACGGCCCCCACTCGCACATGCACGACTCGGTGAAGAAGACTCTCACCCGCCGTCGGGCCCACGCCTGGATCCGTGCGCTGCCGGGAGGGATCGCCTCGACCCGGCCGCCCGGGCGCTGCTGGATGCCGTACCAGCCCGGCGCCAGCTGTACGAGCGTGCCGAACCGCGTGTGCTCGCCCTCCTCGTCCAGCCGGACGAACGTCCCTTCCGGGTATGGCAGTTCCACGGTTCCTCCCCTGAATGCGATGGTCCGGCCAGCCTCCGCGCCGCTGGTGGGCGATGGGCACAGCGAAGCCCCGGCCGAGGGGATGGCCGGGGCTTCGCGGAAGCGGTCGGGCCCTCCCCAGGGGGGTGAGGGACGGCCGGACCGACAGGACCCACAGTAGGTGGCTCAGCACGCCGTGGGCACAGCGGTAACTGGGCTACAGGACACGCAGATCAGGCGGCAGGAGCAAACCCGGGATCGTCGGTGAGGTCGTACCACGGGTCGCCCACCGCGCCACCGACGACCTTGAGCTCCAGCGGGAGCGTGGACTCGGCGTCGTTGGGGAACTTCTGGTTGACCGAGGCGACCTGCTCGCACAGGGGGATGATCCGCCGGTAGTGCTTGGAGCCGTCGATCAGCTCCACCACGGCCGCGAACTGGGTGCGGCCTCCGACGGCCGGCGGCGCGTACCGGTAGAACGTCTTGCCGTTCTGGGTCACGCTCGTGACCGCCCCGCCGCCGTACACAGCGGTGATGTTCGCGGCGTTCCACTCCTGAAGCTCGACCTTCACCGTGGCCGCGTCCTCGGTCTGAATGGTGCGCGCGGTGTACCGAAGCTGGTGGGACTTGATCTCCTCGAACTTCGGATCGGTGTTCCACTCCAGCGACCCAGGCTTGAACAGGCCCACGTCCTTCCATGCAGCCGGCAGGGCCACGATCGGATCGGCGGGCGCGGCCGTACCCGGCACCGCCAGGTACAGCCGCGCCATCTGGGCGACGAACATGCTCTCCGTAGGCACGGTCGATCTCTCCTTGGGGCGGACCGGTAGGACTGCGCGGACCGTAGGCCGCGCCCCGCCGTAGCGTCGCGCCGTCCCCGGCCGGGCCTCCGGCCGGCCATGGCGCCCCGCGCGCGTAGGGCTGTCGCAGAACTCGCGGAAATGCTGGCGGTCAGCCGGCGGCCGGGTGGGCGGTCAGCGCCACGACGCCGACGTACCGGCCCTGGCCTGTCGGTTCGGGCAGCCACCCCCCGGTCGACAGGGCCTGCACGAACGTGACCACGGGCTGCCCGGGGAGGGCAGGGCGCGCAGTCAGCTGGTGCAGGGCCTTCACCGCGGTCGTGAACGCCAGTCGCAGCGCAGGCCGGGCCGTCGAACGGTCCAGGTCCCCCAGAGCCTCGACCTGGAGGTTGAACGTACCGAGCCAGCGCCATCCCGGAGCGGAGCCGCCCGGGATCTGGGCGATGCGGATACGCGGGTAGGGCGGGGCGTTGCGCGCCCCGACCCTGCCTGCGCCGCCGAGCACGGCCGTCAGCTCATGATGGTTGGACAGCCAGTCCACCGCGAGCAGTTCAGCGTCGAGAGACGCGAGATCACGCACTCGCCTTGCCCTCGGCCTTGTCCGCCGGCGGCTTCGGCGCGAGTTGCTTGCGGGCCGGCTCCAGCGCGAGCGCCTTCGCCACAGCCTGCGGATCCGACGGATCGACGCCGGCCACGTACCCGGCGGAGACCAGCTGCCGGGCCTCGTCGCGCGACACGTCGATCTCGTCGCCCGGGGCCAGCTGCTCGCCTTCCCGGGTGAGGTGGTGGGCGAGGGCGATCCGGATCCGGTCGGTGTCAGCCATGACGGCTCCTTCGTACGGGGATGGGATGACCGGGCGAAGGAAACCAAGCCGGCGCGGCTACCGTCCCGCCGGGGCACGCAGAGCCGGGCCCTGTCCTCCCTCTGCGGCCTCAGCGGTGCCGGGCGGCGACCTGGGAGGCGGCGCCGCTCATGAAGTGCGTGCCCGCGCCGTCGGCGAACTCAGCCTCAGCAGCCCGCGGGTAGTCGCACGAGACGTCCGCTTCGGCGCGCAAGCCGAGAATGGCGGCCTTGCCGGCCGTGATGGTCGCCGCGACGGCTTCCGGGTCCTCGGTGACCGTGCACCGGCACCCTGCCGTCTCCTCAACCTGGCCGTTCGCGTCTCGGGGCCGGTCCAGCAACGCTTCGCCGACGTGGAACGGCACCGGGGCGGGCACCGTCTGGCCGTCGGCGGCCTGGTGGCTGGGCCGGGCTTGCCCGTCCTCGCGGGTGTGCCACGTCTTCGCGGCGGGAGCCAGACGCCGGGCCTCGGCCGCCACTTCCTCGGCCAGCCGTTCGACATGCCGGGCTGCCAGCGGCGCGAGGCGAGCTTCGATGTCCGGGGGCAGTTCCAGTCGCGCCATCAGGGGTGGCCCTCCGCTCGGGTGCCGCCCGCGGTCCATGGCCGGCCGGTGACGCGCACGTAGGTGAGTCCGGGATCGGCCGTGTTCCTCAGCTCGTCGGCGACCAAGACGGTCCACTCGGTCCCGGACGCGGGTTCCACCACCAGGTCGCCGACAAGCAGCGTGCCGACGCGCGGATCCAGGGCCAGGTGCCAGGTGCCGTCGGGCTGCGGCTGAGCGCGCCCGGGCCACGGCCCCCGCAGGTCGCCGAGGGGGCCAGCCATCTCGTCCCCGTAGGCGTCGAGCACCGGCAGGCCCCTGGTACGGGCACCGAGCTGCCGGTCAGCGAGGTGGACGGCCATCACATGCTCCGCGTGCGCGCGGTGCCAGGGACGGTGAGCCCGGGCGGGGTCGGCCGCACAGGGGCCTGGTAGACGCGGCGGCCGCGCAGCCGCCACCGGTCGGTGAGGGCAAGGTCCGGTGGCGTGAGGAGCATGGACGGCTCGGCGGTGGTGTCGTAGCTGACCGACTGGCCCTCGACGGACGCGGAGGAGACCCGACGCTGCCGGATCGGCGCATCGGCCAGGACCGGGTGGTGGCAGGCGGTGGCGCGCAGCCACAAGCGCAGCGGGGCCGTCTCGGGGTCGGATCGGGCGTCGATGCCAGCCACGTACTTGACGGTGTACGTGGGCACGCCGAACGGTCCGGACCGCGAGTCAGGGTCCGCCGTCGCGGAGAGCACGGTGACGACGGGGGTGTGGTGCAGAATCCAGCCCTCGGGGCCGGCTTGGACGCCGCTCTCGCTGTACTCGGCGGGGAGCAGCGGACGACCGAGGTGGGCCACGAGGGCGTCTTGCGCATCCTCGATGGCGGTCTCGAGCCGCTGTCGCACCTCAGCGGCAAGGGGGCTCTCATAGCCCAGGCGTCGAGCAACGTCCTCCGCCGTGACGATCAGTTCCACAGCACCCTCCTCCTCTTCCACCGGTTGGCGACATGGTGGAGACGGTAGGCAGCAGCAGAACTTGTGTCGTCTCGGAGCAGCGTTTCGAGTCGGCGAACGGGCAGCTTCGCGCGCTCCTGGAGGAGTAGACCAGCCCGAGTTCGCTCTCCCAGGATTCGGGGCCGTCCCAGGTGCGCGGTGACACATGGGTTCCCCCGGGGGAACCCAGCGGGCGGAAGCCGTGGCTTCCGCCGGGGAAACACAGTGGTTTCCGTGCGGGAACCCCTTCCTTCCTTTTCCTTCCTACGTACTTCCTTCCCCCCTACCCCCGCAGCTCGGCCGCAGGATAAGCCGCCGCGTCGTAGCAGAGCGACGGTGAACGGCGAGCGGGCCGTCAGGCGTTGAGGAGGTCTTCGGTGATCCGGTCCCAGGCTGGCCTGTCCTCGTCCAGGCGGCGCGCCACGGTCAGCAGC
This sequence comes from Kitasatospora sp. NPDC085879, assembly GCF_040686255.1. NCBI lineage: Bacteria > Bacillati > Actinomycetota > Actinomycetes > Kitasatosporales > Streptomycetaceae > Kitasatospora > Kitasatospora sp. NPDC085879. Next base: position 72,375 of record NZ_JBFBJZ010000013.1, read on the forward strand.
CGTCCGTCTAGGAAAGCATCCAGCCGGCCGGGGGTGGAGGCGGCCCGGCGCCGGGCGCGGTGATCAACTGGCAGCCCTTCGGCGAGGACGCCGACCAAGACCTCGTGGGTAGCGGGGCCGATGCGGTCGCCTTGGATCCACTGGCCCCTGACAGGGACCCCTGCGACGGTGCCCACCGTGGCAGGGCTGCGCTCGAACAGCCGGTTCATCGCCGAGTCCGCCCAGGCGTCGGCCAGCTCGACGGCCTCTTCGATCCGGATCGAGTCATCCTCTGAGGTCCCGAGAAGGCCGCCATGGACGTCCATCCCTTCGTCGCCGTCGGGCACGTGGAATGTGGCCGGGCGCTCCCGGGGGCGCGGCGCGGGCATGATCCAGGTCTCGCCGCCGCTCTCCGTCATCCAGCCCTTGACCATTCCATCAACCAGCGTGTCATCGTCGGGCAGGAACACGTCGACCACCACGCCGCCGGGCCCAATCCACACCCAGCTCATGAAGTAGGCGTGGTCACCTTGGTCTTTCGACCAGTTCGCGAGAGTCGCCATGCGGCTGCGCTGGTCGGCAGTGCTCGCTACCGGGAACGGCATCTTGGAGCTGCGGCTGCGCCCGCGCGCCTCCCCGGCCATTGGCCCGGCGGGCAGGTGGAACAGCAGGTCGGGGCGAGGCCCCGAGGTTCCGTAGAGGCCCTTGAGCTGCCTGGGGAGGATGTCGAAGCTGTTGAGAGTCCGCTTCCCGGGCTTCCACTCGAACAGGGCCTCGCTGACGGCCGACATGACTCCCAGGCCAGTGCACTCGCTGACGAAACTGCGGATGTGACGCGAGGACGCGATGAGCCTCGGGTAGTGCGCGGTGAGCGGCGTTCCGTCCATCGCCTCGGCGACGTAGCTGGTCAGCAATGCGATCTCGCCGTCCCGCACGCCCTGGTCGATGACCTTGCGCAGGTCGCACGCCAGGGCGTTGACGTTGACGAGCTGAGCGAGGGATACCGGCAGCACGCCCCGGCCGAGCTCTGCGGCTACGACCGTCACGGCCTTCCCGTCGGAACCGAACTGGGGCTTGGTCCGCCAGAGCCTGGCGCGCACGGAGTTCATGCCGGGAGAATACGGAGCCCCGCCGACACCTCGGCACACGGAGGAAGATCCGCCGTTTGCGAAAGATCTGGAGACACGCCGCCCACCTGCTTCGCTTCTTGATTTTCCACCTCAAATGAGGGAGAGTATCCGGAAGTTTCAGTGATCCGGAGGGGCGCGGCATGACTGTTGTGTGGACCGGGGACCGTGAAGTTGCAGAACGGCTGGGCAAGCTTGGGCTGACGATCGAGGAGATCCACGACGCCCTGCGCCGAGCGGAGGCCGAGCGGAACTTCTGCACCCTGCTGGACCCCGTCTCACTGCCAGGAAACATCTTCTGGGGTCGTACTGTGCGCTTCCTACGGGAAACGTACAAGGAAAAGGGCTGGTCAGTCCTGAGCCCCCGCAACGTGCCGCTACTCGTCGCCCCGTCCGAGGAGTTCGCGCTCACCGTCTCCAGTGGCAGCCGGGAGACTGGCATCGCCGGTTTGAAGCCCACCACCCGCTACTCCAAGGGTTCGGCTGTCATGGGCCGCGTCGAAACCAACCGTCAACTCCTCATCCCCGGTGTCGGCTTCGACGCCGAGGAGAGTGGCGACGGCATCCCAACCTGGTTCCTGCTGTACCAGCACGTCAACCTCGAAGGCCGCGTCCGTCTGCACGCCGAAGTGTCCCTCCCGGAGGGCACCGGCGAGCACGGCAAGATCAGCCTGTGGAACGAACGGATTATCCTGCCCTGGATCGACTTCGAGGGCTTCACGCCGTTCGAGGACGCGATCGACCCCAACAGCGGCATCGACATCCCGGTTGAACGACTCGGCTGACCCCAGCCCCCACCCACCACCCGAAATCCAGGCTCTCCCATGATCACCGCATCCCGGCTCGTCCTGGCGCGCAAGCGCCGGGGCCTGACCGTTACTCGTCTCTCCCAGCTCGCCGGGATCACCGCCCGGCGGCTGACCGACTACGAGAGCGGAAAGGCAAACCCAAGCCCGGCATCGCTGAACGCACTGGCCAAGGCCCTGGACTTCCCGGAATCGTTCTTCCGCGCCGACGAGGTCGCGGACCTGCCCGTGGCGGCCGTCAGCTTCCGCGCGCTCAGCAAGATGACCGCCTCCCAGCGGGACATCGCGCTGAGCAGCGGCCGCCTCGCCTGGAACCTCCAGAACTGGATCGGCGAAAGGTTCCGCCTGCCCGCCCCGGACCTGCCGTCCCTCACCTCGTTCAGCCGCTGCCGCCCCAACAGCGCCGCCGAGATCCCTCTGCCCGGTGAGGCCGGCACCGGCACCCCTCCCGCAGAGGAGGCCGCCAACCTGGTCCGAGCACGCTGGGGGCTCGGCCACGCACCCATCGGCAACATGCTGCACCTATGCGAGGCCCACGGCGCGCGCGTGTTCTCCCTCTCCCGGGACTGCACCGAGGTCGACGCGTTCTCCTTCTGGGATCGCGGCATGCCCTTCATGCTGCTGAACACCAGCAAGACCGCCGAGCGCAGCCGCTTCGACGCCGCCCACGAACTCGGCCACCTCGTCCTGCACGGCGAGGAACAGATCCCGCACGGCCCCGATGCCGAAGCCGAGGCGCACCGCTTCGCCGCCGCCCTGCTGATGCCCGCCTCCGATGTCCTCGCCCGAGCACCCAAGGGCCCCTCAACGGCTTGGATCCTCCAGGCCAAGCGGCACTGGAAGGTCGCCGCGATGGCCCTGGCCCACCGCCTCCACGAACTTGGCCTGTCCACCGACTGGCAGTACCGTACCCACTGCGTCGAGCTCGGCCGCCTCGGGTACCGCAAGGCCGAGCCCGGAGGCGTGCAGCGGGAAACCTCCCAGGTCCTCGCCAAGGTGTTCGGCGCGCTGCGCGCTGAGGGCGTGAGACTCCCCGACGTCGCCTGCGACCTGCACCTGCAGGTGAGCGACCTGAATGACCTAGTCTTCGGCCTCGTCGTCACGGCCCAGGACGGCGGGCGACAGACACCCACAACACCTGCCGCGCGGCCGCAACTGACCGTCGTTTAAGGATCGGAAAGCCTCCGATCGGAAGCCGTCGTATCTCAATGAGTTGTGTTCAACTTGAAGTTGCTGGTCGAGGCTCTGGCGTGGCCAGGATCGCGAAACCCCCCTGGTCGAGGGCGGGTGTCGGCGGTCTTGATCATTTGATGGGGCCTGCTCGGCGCCCGTGGTCACCGGCGCAGCCGGACGGGCGGGCCTCCTAATCAGGGCCCGCCCGTCCACACGACGCGCTACGCTCGCGCGCTGCTCGCGAAGTCTCCCGCTGCTGCACGGTTGAGAACCCCGGTGAGTGCCTGCCGCACCTTGGCCGATTCCGTGCCGACGTCCTGCCCAGCGTACGTGCCCCACAGCACCAGGAACCTAGCTAGCACCTCCCGAGCTACCCATACCGCGGTAAGCACAGATCCGGCGCCCGTCCCCCTGTTGCCGCCGTGCATCCACGGGCGGGTATGAGCACCGCCTGAGAGCGAGTTATACGGGTCAAACGCTCCAGCAGCCGGCCCGAGGAACTTCCGAGTGCCGGCCGCGACCCCGATGTCAGCCCGCGGCACGACCTGCCCGTCAAGCGCAACATTGATCGGCTTGCCCTGCCCGTTCCGCCGCCAGGTCACGCCAGCGTCGTCGAGCATGCGATGCAGGCTCGACTCTGTCGCCTGCGCGTCCGCGATCATGGTTGTGCTGTTGTGCGAGGTGGCGAGCTTACGTGCGCTGTCACAGTCGACAAGCCACATGCCCGCGATACGGGCAAGCCGTAGCGACACGTCGTCCGTGCGGTCCGCGAGGTGGCCGAACAGCCCGCCGGCCTCCAGGGCGGCGCGTACGGGGGTGAGGTGCGAGAGCACCGGCAGAGGCTCGCGTGTCAGGTCGGCCGCAAACGCATACAGGTGATCAACTGCGCTCGCCGCAGCAAGCTCGGCAGCATCGACGGCAAGCTCATGAAGGCACAGCCGTCCCCGCTTGATCTTGGATCGGTTGTTCGCCGACGCCTTGATAGCCAGCCGATCGGCGTCGAGCCCAGCCCCAGCGAGACCACGCGCGAGGACTGGGCCGACGTGACCGAGGCAAATCCGGACAGCCTTGGCGGCGGCGGTAAGCAGCTCGGGAGTAAGCGCGATGTCTGTCGCTCGCGGGGGCGGTTCAAGCTCAAAGACCATACGAGAACCGTAGAGCCGAGACACGGCGCGCCGCAGCTGCACAACAGCGTTGCGAGTGATGGGTGCTGGCGCCTCCCGAGGTTCGGCAAGGGCAAGGCTTCGAACAGGCTTACGCTGTTACCTCTCCATGATCTAGCTTCCGGCGCGCCCGGAAAGACCCACGAACCTACAGTCCGTCACCCTTAGCGGCGGGCTGCCCGCGTCCCCGAATCCTCTGATCGCCCTCCCCGAGACGCTCGAACCTTGCACAATCAGCCCCATGAGTTCCGTCTCCACTACAGCACCGGCGCTGCGCGATCAGGTCTTGGCGCTCGTTGACGCCGGCCAATCGTCCGGCGCCTGGAAGGCGTTCGGACCCACACCTGGTCTGTGCGTGGTCACCATGTCCGAGCTCGTACACATGCTCGGCCGCCAGAAAGCCGGCCGGCGCATCGCTCTATCGGTCGGGTCTGCGCTCGACTCGATCCCTGAAGTTGGCTACTTTCCAGCGCAGTTGCCGAACAACGGCACCGCGCACGTGTGCCTGTACCGCCTCGATCAGCACATCGGCCGAACGCTCACGGCCATCCTTGCCGCACCGCAGAAGGTTGATGGGTCGACCGCCGCTGCACTCGTCTTCATGGCGGCCAACCTGCGCCCCGCACCCAGCAACCCAGCCGTCTGACCAAAGCACGAGGCCGACGCCTATGTGCGCGTCGAGCTGCTGCCGACCGGCGACACGGTCAACGTCGTCTCGGACGACCCGCCGGGCGCGGACGAGCGGCACCACTCACAGGCCATCGGTGGCTATCTGGCCAGAGCGGCACGGCTCGCCGAGATCGACGCCGGCACGTCCGGGCACGAGGTGCGCAGCATGCTCACCGACCTTGCCAAGGAGTTACGGGCCGCGTTCGCCGACGAGGACGAGGGGACCGCGGACGGGGGTGAGGCATGCTCTCCACTCACGTGCTGGCGCGGGTCGACGCACACGGCACCGACGAGTCCGCCGTCGCCGCGGTCGAGCGGGCGCGGAAGTTTCGCAACCTATAGTTGGAGGCGCTTCCGGCGTGCCCGGAAGCGCCTCACCTACGGCCCGTCACATTCCCCGGGGCGGGCCATCCCCATGCCTACCGGCGGCCAACCCGTCGCACCGGAACCGCGATCCCAGCAAATCCCGTGCCAAGTAGACCATCGCAGCGGCATCGAACTGCGGGTGCCGCATGAGGATCACGACCATGACACCGACCGCCAGCGCCGAGCGAGTCAGCTCTATCGCCTCCGTCGGCGTCCAACCTCCCCTTGACGGCGCGACACTCCGCCGCCGTTCCATGCTTCCCACAGAGCACCCTTCCCTCGCTGACTGAGTGATGGGCGGCGCCGCTCCGCGACCAGTGTGCCGGGACGAAAAATGCGCTGCAAAGCCGCCAAAAGATGGACCCATTTGGGCGAGCCAATACCGCCAAAAGAGTGAAAAATATCGGCGGCCTTTCGCTCGCTTTTACCGATCCCGGCAAGCTTCGTCGTCACGTGGCGTGAGAGGTGGTGCCAGTGTGGAGTCGCCTGGTCTTGGACGACATCCGGGTGCAGCCGATGAAACGAACGGACGTCGGGCAGTCCTATCGGGGCCGCCCAGACGTCTCAGCCCCCTTATGAAATAACGGCCATTGCCCCGCTCTCCTCTAGCGTGGTGCTACTGAATGAACTGGTAGAGAGGGGCAACCGCACCCTCGATGCCCCCCACCAGATTATTGATCGTTGGCATTACTGGCTCCCCGCTTACGACGACACCATCACCGAAGGCCACATCGAAGCTGAATGAATGCGCTCCGCCGACGCCTTGAGTGGCGCTCTCTCTCGCGGCCTTCATTACCCGAAAGATCTCGGTGCCGTCCTGGAGGGGGTATGCCCGGTTGACTGGGAGCAGAGGAAGCACGATGGCCTCCTCCCCGCCGGGGAGGCCGAAGGAGACGTTCACAGATGCATGAGCCGCTCCCACGGTGAGGAGCAGATGGTGCTTGTCTGCGATGTCGAGCTTGTGAAGCTTCCAGAACCGATCGTCTCCTCCTAAATAGGGATGCAGAGACTCCACGCCGGTTATTGCGGCAGGCAATGCGCCTTTCAGTGCCTTCTTGCAGAGATCGGCGAAGGCTGTCGCACTTGCGGCGACTGGAAAGGCAGTGTCCCTATTGGGAGCGCCACCGCCAGCCTCGACCAGTTGCCGGGCAAGATAGTCCAGGGCCGCGCGGGCATTATGGATAGCGTCGCCAAGTAGGAGGCTCAGCTCGATCGGTGGATGCTCTCGGACAGTTACGCGATACACAAGATCGCCCTGAGCATCTTCCGCGTCGTGAACTGCAAACGGCTCGCGCGCTAAATACGAGCCGATTTCGCTGGAGAGTGACGATATGTGATACCGAGAACGGTCGAATTTCAATTTCACCTGGGTGGCTCTGTCCATATCTCCATGCTCGGCCACGAACCCAGCACTGTCCTGTGGTGAAGGCTAATGAGCCCCGGCAGCGACATCCGGGATCACACGTCGCGGACACCTAGGTCACGCAAAGATCCAGGTCAGGGACGATCCAGACGTATAGCCACTCGGAAGACTGGACGAACCCACCGGACTTGACGTCCAATCAGAACCCGGCCCTTGAGGTCGGCATGGACGCCAGTCTCGGTGTACTTGACTGGAAGGAGCGGCCGGCCAAGGTGGGCCGAGTGGCGTCTCAGGCATCCCTCGAGTGCGCTCTCAAGCCGCTGACGGGGCTCCTCTGTGACAAGTACGGGTGGCCCAGGCAGGCCACGCCCTCCACCATGACGATCAAGACCAGGCCGACCGTCTCCTTCGCTGGTTGTCGGGCATCACTGCGCGCGAATCGCGGGGAGCGGGCGTGCAGGTACAAGGTGACGTGCTGGCGACCAAGGTCGCGAGCCACGTCCGGCAGAGCAAGGTCGGACGCGAGCAGCGCAGCCTGGTTGAAGACGGTGGATGCCAGGCCCGGATCTGTCCGCCGGGTGCCGGCGTCGGCCTCGAGCGGCATGCATGCGGGCCGGATCCGGGCGACCAGCGGGAAGCGCTGGGCTATCGCTCCGGTCAGCTGCATGCCGCTACTCCCAGATGACGGTGATCGGGTGGTTGGGGCGGGGCAGGACGAAGATGCCTGCGGCCGGGTCGGCGGTGACCGGGGCATCGGGGAGTTCGAAGCGCACCGTACGGTCGCGGTAGGTGGTGCCCCAGGTGCGGATCTCCTGGGACACGAGGTCGGCGAGCGCGGCGCCATCGGGGCCGTGGCCGACGACACCGGTCTCGTACGCCTTGCGGCCGTCCTCACCGGGCTCGGCCGGGCGGATAGTGAGGTACGCGAGCGAGGAGCCGCTGACGGTCGCCATGGAGCCCCAACCGAACATCCGAGCGACACCGCGGCCCTGGGCGGTGTCGGCCACGCTCATGCGCATCAGGGCGTTGGGCAGCGTGCAGGACAGCCACAGGTCCATGAACTCGTAGGTCGTGCCGGCAGGGAGGTTCACGCCGGTCCAGCGTTCGTGACGCTCGCCATCGAGGACGCCCAGCAGGGTGTCGGCGTCCACCGCATCGGTCTGGTCCTTGTGGACCTGCAGCGTCACGTCGTCCTGGGCGGTGAGGGTGACGGTGCGGCGGGCGTCGTCCATGCTGCCGCGCAGCGGCATGAACACCGCCAGTTGGCTGTCGGCGCTGCACCAGCCGCCTTCGCCGCGTTCGAAGGCGATCGAGCGGGAGGCGGTGCCGCGCAGCCGCAGCGGCAGGACGATCCGCCCAGTGGGCTTGATCTGCTGGAGCCAGGCGGTGGGCATCTCGCTGGTGCTGACGGTGGCGATGATGCGGTCGTAGGGGGCGGTGGCGGGGTGGCCGAGGGCGCCGTCGCCGAGGACGACGTCCACGTTGGTGACGCCGGCGTCGGCGATGTGCTTGCGGGCGCCGTCCACCAGGTCGTCGTCCACGTCAACAGTCACCACGTGGCCGTCGCGGCCGACGATGACGCCGAGGTAGGCGGCGTTGACGCCGGTTCCGGCGCCGGACTCGAAGATCCTCTCGCCGGGCTGGGCGGCGAGCTGTTCGAGCATCATGGCAACGATCCACGGCTGGGAGGCGGCGCTGATCTGGACACCCGAGCCATCGGCCTTCGTGTACGTGGGGTAGTCCGCGTAGGCCACGTCCATGGGGAAGCCGGGCAGGAAGTGCTCGCGGGGCACGGTGCGAAACGCAGTCTCCACCGTCGTGGTGCTGATGGCCTTCTGGGCGAGGAGCCGACTGGTGAGGCCATCGCGCAGCTGGTCCGCGGACGAGGTAGCGGCCGTGTCGCTGGGAGTAGTCACATGGGCGACCCTAGTGGTTGTGCGGATGGCTGACTGCGAGGACGCGGAGTCCTCACCGAAATGGAAGACAACATCCAACGCGCGTGTAGCCATGGCGAATTGGTCCTCGACACGCAGTCCGGCCCGGTTGGCGCTGAAGAGGAGCAGATGAGTGCGGACGGCACGCAGCCCGCGCGCGAGGTGGCTGTCGCGGGATTAGCGCGAGGCTCTGCCTGGCTTCCTCGAGGGCGGTGACCCAGGAAACACGTGACTGGCGAGCGGCTGGCTAGGCTCGGCGAGCTGACGGGTGGCGGCAGTCATCAGCCCGCACATGGAGGCCGCCAGCTCGGCGGCTCGCTCGGGAGCAACCGCGGGCGCTGCCGACCGAGGTGGACCCAAGCCCCGATCCACTGCCCACGCCATCGGTGAAGACCGGGGCCCAAGGCGGCAGGCAACTCCCTCCGCCGTGACAGCTACCTCCACCACGATCCTGGCGACCTCCTTCGCGCATTGCAGATGCGCGAAGGAGGTAGATAGGTAGAGCGCTATGTCTTATCGCGACCTACGCAACCGGTCGACTGCAGTGATGACCTTCAGTCGTCAGCAAGCGCCGCTTCTAGGTGCACTTGCACCGGCTCGTAGAGACCATAGGGCACGTACTCAGGGATCTCCGAGAGAGCGACCCATGCGAGCTGGTCCAACTCTTCCGTGTCGATCACCTCGGCCGTTCCGCTGACAACCTCGCAGGCCGTGTACGACATGAGCCGGCCGGTCTTCGGATGAACGCGTTCTCCCAGGAGCTTGATCGCTGTCACGCTGAGCCCGGTCTCCTCCGCGGTCTCTCGGATGGCGGCCTGCTCGGGCGACTCACCCGGCTCGATCTCACCGGCCGGGAACTGCCACGAGAGCTGACCCTCGCTGATCCGGCGCCGGACCATCAGGACTCGGCCGTCGTTGACCACGATCGCAGCAGCGATTCCCGGACGTTCCTCGGCAGTCTGCTGTGTCACGTCTGCTCCTCCAGGGCGACCAGGATGGGTGGGAAGATCGTATCGGCGTCGATGAAGCGGGTCACCGAATTTCGCGGAACCCACATCACATCGACGTTCTCGACGGCATCACTGTTGGTCGCCTCTCCTGCCAGGTACTCGCACAGAAAGTACTCGCACAAGACCCCGGTCACCGGGTGGAGGCGGCTGCCGAGGATCCGGCGAACTGCGCAGTGGACCCCCGTCTCGTCCAGCGTCTCCCGGACAGCCGCGATCTCCGGCTTCGTACCGGGCTTGATCACGCCAGCCGGAAACTGCCACGTGATCCCGGATGCGTCGTCCTCACGCCGACAGACCAGCAGTACGTCGCCCTGCCGGACGACAACCGAGATGGCCACTCGTAGAGCCTGGGCAGCTGGAGTGCCGGAGTCCGTGGCCCCACCACCGCTTTCCCGCGCTGCCAGGAGGGCGAAGCGCCGGCGGGCCGCGTCGGGCGCCTTCTCGTGGGCTGCGTCGAGCAGCTGCTGCATCTCTGCTCTCGGTACGACGACGGGGTCAGAGTGCCATGTGGCCACGGTCCGGACGGCGATCCCAAGCTGGTTGGCGAACGCCTCGTTGGTGAGGCGCAAGGCGGACTGGAGCAGACAGGCGTACCGGCCACTCCAGACCTCGATGACGTCCAACGCCGTTCCCTCTCCATCGTGACCGCTGCAGTGCATGAGGCATGCGTAGAAGATGCACATCGACTGCACTGGCACTTCATCGCCGTGCGGCGTGGGCACCGGAAGACTTGTCGTCAGCACCCCAAGGACAAGCCCGGCTCGGCGACTTGATCACTGGGGAGCCCCCAGGAGCATCAGGGGCACACACGCCGACTCCCCTCGGAGATTCTAGGTGAGTACCCGAAGCAGGACACCGAGTTGGGCGATTCCGCCCACGCGACCGCCGTGTCGGCAGCCCTTCAAGGTGAACCTTCGTTGGCCTCGCTGGGTTCACCCGTTCTAGGGACACGGCTGGAAGCCATGAGTGGCTCGCCAGCGCCGGTAACCTCAGTCGGTGACGGGCTGATTGTTCGTCACCTCTGGTTGCCAGATAGCTGAAAGGGAACTGATGGCCGAGAACCATGTTCACACGGTCGAGCGCACGCTCGTTCTGCTCAAGCCCGACGCGCTGGTACGCGGCCTCGGGGGAAGGATCATCTCGCGCTTCGAGGACGCCGCGCTGAAGATCGTCGGCGTCAAGATGAAGTGGATGGACGAGGAGTTCACCCGCAAGCACTACTTCGATCTCGAAGAGCGGCTCGGGGCCGAGGTCTACAACCTCACCGCCACCTTCATGCAGCAGGGGCCTGTCATCGCCCTGGTTCTGGAGGGCTACGACGCCATCGCCACTGTTCGGAAGATCGTGGGCAGCACCTATCCGAACCAGGCGCCAGCCGGCACAATCCGCGGCGACCTCTCGCACATGAGCTCTGCGGGCAGCGTGGCCGTCGGCAAGGCCGTGGCCAACCTGGTCCACGCCTCCGGCAACAAGGAGGAGGCCGCGCAGGAAGTCGAGCTGTGGTTCGCCAAGGACGAGCTGTACGACTACCGCACGCTGGCCGAGATCTACACCAACTGACGGCAGGTCGCGGCGTCACCGTTGAGACGCCGCCGCGTTGACCATCACCGGGGTATAACCGTCTGATCTGAGAGGGCACCATGAGCAACCAGACCCGCCTGGCCTCCGCCGAGGAACTGGAGTCGACCTTCCAGCGCGAGCTGGCGACCGACCGCTGGGCGGCCACCGAGACCGCCTACGCGCTGGCGGTCCGCCTCCGCGACGCCGACGACTGGCCCAAGTCCCGCGAATGGGTCCAGCAGTGCCTCCAGCTCCTGGAGGGCTTCCCGAACGAGACCGAGGACCAGGTGGCGACCACCCGCGTGGCGGTCGGCGGCGTCCCGCTGCCGAACTACCTGCACGCCGGTGTGATCCGGGAGCGCTTCGGCGACCTGGGCTGACCGATTTCGGGCGTTGCGGCCGACGAGGTAACGGTCGGCCGCACCGCCCGGCACCACCCACCACTCCATACCGCCCCATCCGAACCAGCCAGGGGCCACCTCGTCTTGGTTCGGCTGGATCCGCCATGCCTGAAACAAGGAGACCCGACCGTGGCTGTCGAGATCGAGATGCGCGCCCGCTTCGACAAGGAGACCCACTCCGGGCTCATGGACCGCCTGAGGAAAGACGGCGAGGACCTGGGCGACGACGCCAAGCACATTTACTTCTACGTGCTGCCCGAGCAGCTGCTGAAGGTCACGGACAACACGGCCGCCGGCACTGCCAAGATCACCCTCAAGGGGAGCAAGATCGGCCAGGGCGCCGCCTTCTCCGAGACCGAGTTCGCAATCGCCCGCGAGGACGTCCCGGCGGCCGTGAAGGTGTTCAACGCGCTCGGCTTCGAGAGCGCGATGCACGAGGCGTTCAACTTCCGCCACAACTTCCGCTTCCAGGGCGTGGAGATCGCGCTCAAGTGGAGCGAGGCATGGGGGTACCACGCCGAGTTCGAGGTGCTGCTCGACGACGGTGCCTCGGACGCCGCCCGCGACGAGGCGTCCGCCCAGATCGTCGACGTCGCTTTCGAGCTCGGCGTGACGCTGATGAGCGAGCAGGAGCTTGCTGACTTCGCTGCCACCTTCGAGGCCGCCGAACAGGAGCGCAAGGCTCGCGAGGCACAGGCCGCTCCGATCCGGTAGGAGCCCCTCACCGCGGTGGACCACCAGAAAGGGGTGGGCACAGATGAGCACGACCCCGACGACCACAAGCCTGGTCGACCTGGCTGCCCGCAGGCAGCTGCCGCACCACCAGTACATGGACCTGGCCACCGTCGAGTGGATCAAGACCAACCGGCCGGACCTAGGCACGGCCTGGCCTCCGGCCCTGCGGCCGGGCTCGAAGCACCTCTTGAGCCGGTCCGCTCTTCCGGCAACGTGGCTGGCGGAACCCCGTTTACATGACTCGCTCCACGGCGTCCGACACAGCATGCGAACCGCCGCGCTGGCCGCCCTGCTCGCCGAGATCCACGAGCTGGACGAAACCGAGACCGCCACGGTCGTCCTGGCCGCCACCGTCCACGACTGCCAACGCCTGCACGACCAGGACGACCGCGGCCACGGTGCTCGCGCCGCCATCTGGCTGGCCGCCAACGCCGACACCGTCTGGACCCACTTCGGCTTGGTAGCCGCGCCCCGGCGGATCATCCAGGCCGCTACCGCCATCCGCCTGCACGACGTGCCGTACGGCGCCTTCTGCTCGGACGACCAAGCCGACTACCACCGAGCCGAACTCATCTGCGACCTGGTCAAGGCAGCCGACGCGCTCGACCGCTACCGCCTGCCGAAGCTCAGCTGGTGGCCCGACTCGCGGCACGTTCGTGCGCCGGCCTTCGACCAGCTCCGCGCGGTGGCCTTCGATCTCGTCGCCGTCTCCGAGACCGCGCACCTCGCTGGGGCCAGCAGCGCTGAAGCCGTCCTGTACGCGCTCGCCGAGAAGGGACTGGTGTAGCTGTGAGCCTCCGCAACGCCTACGACCTGTGGGCCGACGCGCACGCCTTCTTCGACTCCGCGCTGCTGCCCGACGCCGGGCAGCGCGGCCCGCTGGCGGCTCAGACGGCCGCTTGGCACAAGCGCCTGACCGACGAGACGCCGAACGGCAGCCTGCTCCGCAAGAACGCGCTCTTCGACAGCCTGAGCAGCGACGGCAAGCTGCACCTGCTCCACGTCACCCACGCCCTGGAAGAGATCAGCGAGGAGGGGGTGCTCTACCCCTCCGGCGGATGCCTCGTCGGCAGCATCTACTGTGCGCCGCTCACACCGACCGACCACGGCTTCCGCATGCACAACCTGGCTGCCTACGTCCTCACCAAGGAGGCCCCAGCCTCCCTCGCCAAGGTCGGCCTGAGCGGACGCGCACCCACACCGCTGATCTTTGAGATCACCGCGCCGCCCCAGGCGTACCGCGGATTGGCGGGCGTGGACTACCTGCGACTGGGCGCGATCCACCTGCAGATCTACACCGACCTGGAGTACCTGCTCAGCAAGACAGAGCGACACCACCTGCGCGAGACCGTTGTCGGCCGGATCAAGAACTCGGCCGCATTCCTGGCCTTGGCCGCCGGCATCGTCTACCAGGGCTCGACCGTGGCCACGGAGGGCTTCCTCCAGCTGTTGGACGCGGCCATCCCCCGGCTGCCGATCCTCGGTTACCTCTACTTCGAGGCCCTCGCCGAGTACCTGATGCTCCACTCCACCTCCGCACGGACCCAACAACTGGCCGACCTCGGGGAGTTCAACAACTGGCTCTACAAGGAGATGCTGTTCGCCTCCTTCCCGGACATGGCTGGCAAGTTCAACCTCGCCAGCTTCCGCCCCCGCCCGCAGCAGCTGGCAACACTTCTGCAGCGGGTGGACCCGACCATCAACGCCGACCACGCCTGCGCCTACATGGTCGAGCGGATCAGCTACCTCGTCGCCGCGCGGCTCTTCACCAACGGTGAGGTACCGGAAGCCTGGCACCGCACTCGCTGGGAGTTCGACAGCCTCGCCACCCAGCTCGGCCCGCTGCTCGGCCACCTCATCCACCGGGAGCTCCGCAGCTTCGGCCGGTACCCCGACTTCTATTTCTACTTCGATCAGCACAAGGCCCTGCAAGCCTGGAACTACTGGAACCACATGGACATCGTCGTGCCGTTCAACGGCACGATGCCCAAGGGCGAGATCGGCATCAACCCGGCCTACCCGAACCTGGACTACCGCGTCTGGCGTGCCGAGCCCGACGACGCCGGACACCTCCACCCGACCGAGCAGTTGGCGCTGAGCATCGCGCCGCGCCTGGTCGACATCAAGTACACGCTGATGCGCAACAGCAGCCGCTGACCGCTGCCCCAATCCCTCGACGACCGATCGCGGAGGAGACGCATGCCCACCCACGACCCCACAACCCCGTCCACCGCTGCCTGGCCGGCACCGACCCAGCCCGCCGAGGCGCTCTTCACTGAGATCTACCGCACCAATCACTGGGGATCCCCCGAGTCGGTCTCCGGACCCGGATCGGAGCTGCGGCAGACCAAAGCGGTCCGGGCCGCCCTCGGCTCGGTGCTCGCGCGCTACCCGATCCGCACGGTCACGGACGCCGGATGCGGCGACGTCAACTGGATCCGCCACGTCGACGGGTTCGACCGCCTGGAGGCCTACCTCGGCCTCGACGTCGTCCCCGACCTCGTCCAGCTCAACCAGGAACGGCACGGCAGCGAGCGCATCTCCTTCCGGCAGGCCGACCTGAGCAGGGACGACATCCCGGCAGCGGACCTCGTCCTCGCACGGGACTGCCTCGTCCACCTCACCCACCACGAGGTACTCGCGTTCCTCGACCGCGTGACCACCAGCGGATCGACGTTTCTGTTCGCCACCACGTACGTCGGCGTGGCCGAGAACCGTGACACCACGGACACCCACTGGCGCCCGATCAACCTCCAAGCGGCCCCGTTCCACCTACCCGAGCCCATCGAGCACTTCGACACCGACTTCACGGACAGCGGCCGACACCACCCCGGGAACGGGCTGGGCCTGTGGACGATCGACCAGCTCAGCTCCCGAACCACCTGACCACCACCCAGGCGACCCAGGAAGCGAGACCCCGATGACCCCGCACGACCAGCAGATAACCACCCTTCTCGCCCAACTCGACCAGGCCCTCGACTCGCCCGCGACCACGCACGGCCTCGCCCGCATCCTCCGGGCGGCCGTCAAGGAAGTCGAACTGCACCGCTCTCACCGGGCTAGCGTCGCCGCCCTGCCCGACGGCATCCTCAAGCCCGGCCCCGCCAAGGTCCAGATCGGCGGCGGCGGCCACCGCATCGACGGCTTCTTCAATATCGACATCGTCCCGCCGGCCGACCTTCTGTGGGACGTGCGCGAGGGCATCCCGCTCGCCGACGCCAGCGCCGAGACGATCTTCTCCGAGCACTTCCTGGAGCACATTGACTACCCCCGCTCCGCCAAGTACTACGCCCGCGAGGCCCACCGCGTCCTTGCGCCTGGCGGGCAGCTCATCACCGGCGTCCCCGACGCCGCCTTCGTCCTGAACCAGTACTCGGCATCGCCGGACAGGGCCGCCGAGATGATCGACCGGTGGTACGCCAAACGGCAGTGTCGGGGCGACATCAACACCTACCTCGACCTCATCAACTACGTCTTCCGCGACCAGGACGACGACCCGACCTACAACCCCCACTACTGGGCGTATGACAACGAGAAACTCGCCCAGCTCTTCACCGAGGCGGGCTTCCGCACCGTCGAGCCGTGGACCTTCGATCCGGCGATGGCCAACCCGAAGCGTCAGTGGGCCAGCGTCTACGTGATCGCCACGAAGTAGCGCAGAGCCGGGTAGCCCGCGAGCGGCCCGCACTGGAAGGGCCTCTGCCCGTGGTGGCTGGAGCCGACCTAGCCACCACGGGACGGCGGGACCACCTGATCAACGCCAGCGGCAGGCACCGCACGCCTACGCAGCTCCGAAGCGGGAGGCACCTCATGTCTCAAGGCCATCCGTACATCAGCCACCTGACCTTGGCCGACACCCCCAACGCGGTCCCCTGGGCCCGTCGGCACACTGCCGACATCCTCCGTCAATGGCGGATCCCGGACACCGTCATCGAAACGACCAACCTCATCGTCTCCGAGCTCACCACCAACGCGGTCCGCCACCCGGCTGTCAACGAGCCCCAGAACACCGGATACCCGAGCCTGGCCAGAATCCGCACGTTCACCCTCGCACTCCAACTGACAGGAACGAGCTTGCTCGTCCAAGTCGCAGACAGCGATCCCCGGCCACCAGTACGGCGAGAGGTGGGCGTGGAAGCCACCGGCGGACGCGGGCTGTTCCTGGTGAGTGAGATGGCCGACCGCTGGGGCTACTACCCCACGACGGCGGTCGGGAAAGTCGTTTGGGCCGAACTTCTTCTTCACGGTTCCGGACGATCTGGCCCCGGGCGCACGGAGCAACCCAAGGAGCGTGGGCAGTCAGGCGAAGCCACCGGCCCAATCTCCGACCCGCTATTGATCGGAAGAGTGCTGGTCGGACTGCATGAGCTGTAGCTACGCAGGGAAGCCCTAACGAGTGCGCCCCTGACCCTGGCGGCGTGGCCGACGCTCGCAATCGAGGCGCCCGACGCGTCCCCGTCGCAGTCTTCCGCCGGTACATGTTGAAGCCGATACGGGAACCGTAAAACTCCACCGTCGCCTGCATCGAAGCCCACTACCTGGTCGGCTGACGGATGGACGGAGGCCCGACAACCTGCAGTGGCTGCCGGGCTTTGTCCCAGTGCTTGCCCTCATTGACAGGGGCGGACTTCGAGGCGGACTATCCCCGACCGATTGCCAGGCGGCTGACTCGAGCCCGTCCCGGGAGATGGACGGCGGGGTTAGAGCAGCTATGTGATAGCCCATCGGCTGGCAATGAGCCCACAGAGCACCGAAATCCCCGAGCCTGTCCCACATCGGCACATTCACCCTCGCGCTCCAACCGACGGGAACAAGCTTGCTCGCCCAAGTCGCGCACGTCATAGGTCGGCCGGCCAGCGCCAATCCCCTTCTCCACCTCAAGCGAAGGGATACCACAGGCTAGTTCGACAACTACGCTCATAGCTACGAAGCCGTCTGGGCCGACGCAGAGTCCTGGACGCCCGGCGGAGAGAGGGCCATCGCGCATGGGCAGGACTGAGTACTACAACGACCCCGGCGCCCCGAAGGCCAACACCCTCATCCCCGCCAGCAACCTGCTCGTCGTCGACGACCATGGTGCCATCCTGCTCCAGCGCCGCCGCGACACTGGCCAGTGGGCCCTGCCCGGCGGAGCCCAGGACATCGGCGAGACCGCCGCTCAGTGCGCCGTGCGCGAGTGCCTGGAAGAGACCGGCATCGTCGCCGAGATCACCGGCTTCCTCGGCGTCTACACCAACCCGAAGCACATCGTTGCCTACACCGACGGCGAGATCCGCCAGCAGTACGAGAACACCTACATCGGCCGCCCCATCGGCGGCGAACCCACGATCAATGACGAGGCCGATGGCGTCCGCTTCGTCCAGCCCGCCCACCTCAACCAGTACGACATCCACCCCAGCATGCACCAGCAGATCAGCGACTACCTCTCCGGCGCCTACCCTTATCTTGGCTGAGCCGCCAGACTACATCCACCCGCTCCCCCGCAGATCTCGGTCACCAGCTCATTAGAGGTCGTCAGCTCCCCGTCAGGCGAAATCATCATGGGGCACCACGCCAGGGGGGACCGCGATGCGAGAACGAGCCCACACACGTTGAGTACTTCTGGGTTTCGCTGGAGGCAGGTCACGTTCTTCAGTCCGGGTATAGCGCTCTTCCGGGCCGCCTCTGCGACTGAGTTCCCACGAAGGGAGTAGAGCCGGGTTCAGCCGTCCAGGACGGTGAATGCGAGCCCGCCCCGTTGTGGGGCGGGCTGAGAGCTGCTTGAGATTGAGCAGTCACTCCCGGCCGAAGAGGAGGCCGAACCGGTCCAACTCTCCTCGTGGGATCGGCTGTGCGGGGGTGTAGAGGAGCTGGGTGACGGTTCGTCGGTTTCCGGTGTAGGTGCGGCGCTGGTAGATCCGCAGGCGCGGGTAGATGACCGTCCACTCGGGGTGGGTCAGGTCGAACAGCTCGGCGAGGTCGTACGGCAGCTCGTTGCCGTCCTCGCCCACGAGTTCCGTGTGGTCGACGGCCAGGGGCTGGTGGGCGGTGATCCCCGGCTGCGTCGGCGGCTCGGGACTGGGCGCCGGTTCAGGTGCGGGGGACGCGGTTGGTGGTTCGAGTGGGGCGGCGGCCGACAGCTCCATGCCGGGCGGTCCGGCCGGCGGCGGGGCGCTGCCGGCCTCGGGGGTGTCCTGCGGCTTGGGCGTGCTGGCGGCCGCCTTCACGGGCGGCTTGCGGGCGGCCATCAGGGGGTCGCCTTGAAGGTGCCGTAGACGAAGGACTCGGGGCGGGGCATCTCGAGGCCGACGCGCTCGGAGCCGCGCACGGTCACCACGCCGCGCTCGAAGTTGTCGCGGTTCTCGGTGGAGATCTGGACGGAGACCTGCTCGCGGTCGTAGAGGCGGGCGCCGAGGCCGAAGCTGCCGATGAGGAACTTGCCCTCGGTGATCGCCATGGAGTCCACGACGGCGAGCCGCCAGACGACCTTCTGCGCGCCGACCGCGACGTTGACCGCGACGCGGTAGGCGCCCTGGTTGTCGGTCTCCAGCTCCAGGTCCTCGAAGTCGAAGGGGTGGAGGACGATGCCGGTGGGCGGGAAGTAGGCGAGGAACGCCCGGGTCGCGGCGCGCCGGATGGCGGCCGACTGCTTGTCCGGGTCCACCTGGGCGTAGGTCTGGACGCCCTGGGTGTTGACGATGCCGGTGATCCGCTCGTCGCCGCCCGGGCCGTAGAGGATCTCGTTGTCCTCGGCCATCTTCACGCCGTCGACCATCTCGCTGTCGATCAGGTCGCGCAGCCGTGGCTCGTCGGCGAGCGTGTTCTTGTGGATCGGCATGGTGTGCGCGATCTCGGCCACCGGGTAGGTGACCGTCTTGAAGGTCAGGTTGGACTGGCCGGCCCGCGCGAACACCTCCACCGCCGCGCCGCCGCCGGGCGGCACCTCCGTGGCGCGCTCGGGGACGATGCCGGCCGCGTTGGTGAAGCCGGTGACCCGCACGCCGTACAGCAGGTTCGCGGTGGTGGTCTGGGACGGGAACAGGTCGCGGATGCGCCCCGGCCGGACGGCGCGGGGCACGATGTCCAGCCGCTCGGCAGTGCCGAGGCCGAGGACCGAGGCGGTGCCGGCGGACCGGGTGAAGATGTCCTTGCTGGCGAGCTGGTCGAGGGCGTGGCCGTCGACGGTGACCATCTCGTCGAACGAGCCGCGGAAGCCGGCGGCGCTGAGCGCCTTGAACTCGTCGGAGTCGAGGAATCGCTGGCCGAGGCTCTTGGCCTGGCCGGCGCCGAGGCGGGCGGCGAGTGCGGCGTCCTGGGGGGCGTAGGGCTGGCTGGCCGGCTCGTTGAGGAAGGTCTCGATGCTGGCGGCGCCCTCGAGGTCGGTGATCAGCTGCTTGATCGCCTGGGCCTCGCCGAGGGTCTTGCGGAAGGCGGTGGCCTTCTCGGTGGAGACGGTGACACCGCTGTCCTCGATCGTGAAGGCGTTGCTGATGGTGTCGAGTTCGGCGGCCTTGGTGCGCAGCGCGGCGTTGAGTTCCTTGAGCCGGTTCTTGTCGGCGGTCACGAGGTGACGCTCCTTGGGGTTGGGCCGGGCCGTCCCGCCAGTGCGGGGCGAAGGGGTGTCACGTCGTGCGCCCGGTCAGCACCGGTGCGCCACGGCGATCGGCACACCGTAGGAGCGGCCCGCCCCTAGTGTCGCGTCGAGCCGCTGTCTGGTGGCGGGCATCGGCCCGGCCCCGCTCTCCGCGCCGTAACTCTGGTGCGGTTGGCCGATGTTGGGTGCGCCCAGGGCGGGTCAGGTTGGTGACTGTGGGGAGCGGTCCAGCTGTGCGTGGACCGGCTGAGCCAGGGCTCGGCCGAGACCGACGATCGGAGCCCCGACGTGTATCCCTTCCCCCGTCCCGACCTACCGCGGGTGCCGGGAGACCTCGACCTGGCCGCGGCGGTGCCGGCCGATCAGCCAGGCAGTGAGCTGGCTGTGGCCGGGGCCCGGTACCAGGTGCTCTCGTCGCCTGCGGGCTGGGTGCTGCGTGCTGCCGGGCCCGGTGGGAAGACGGCGCTGTACGGGCCGTGCGCAGCGGCAGGGCGAGCTGAGACGTGGATGCACCAGCTCGCAGCGTGGTCGCTGTGGTCGCTGTGGCCGGTGGCGCAGGTACGTGGCGCCTGGGGCTGCATCGCCCGGACGGACGATGGCTGGTTCACGGCCCTGGCCTTCCGGGGCCTCCCGCCGCAGGTACAGATCCATGCGGACGTTCGGGCCGCCGAGGAACAGGCCGCCGGCCACCTGATCACTCCGGCCGTCTGGTCGGACTCCACAGACTCGGGCCTGCCGGATTCGGTGCGGCGGATCGAGGAGCAGTTCTGGGTGCGCGAGGGCCACCGGGTCCTGGCCACGTGTGCGACCAGCTCGCTGGGAGAGTTGGCCCGGGAGGCGTATCGGGAGCGGGCGCTCACCCGGGGAACTTCCCGAGCGCCGACCTTGCCGAGCGCCTTGGGTCTTTGGTTGGGGCACACCGCTCAGCTAGTGAATACGTAGAGTGATGACCGAGAAGAGGGCCAGACCGACCGGCAAATGGCGTGCGGCGTCGCCTGGCGGCGGCTGACGGGGGATTGGCTTTGTCCACGAGAACGGGCTCTGGCACAGGTTTTGTGGAACCGCCCCGCCGCCCCGCGAGGCCTGTGCCGACTACGGTCGCTGACCTGCTGCTTCGCCGAGCGCAGCGCCCTTGTCCATGGCCTCCGACGTGGACCACCACACAACCTGCGCCAGAGCCCGAGAACGGGAGTCGTTTGTCAATGAGCGCGGGAGGCACTTCAAAGCCGACCAAGTCGATGTTCACGAGTTCGGGAGGCACCCGCGGTGCCGCCCTGTTGGGCACAGGACGGCGCCGGTGGAGGGTGCTGGCAGCCCCCTCCACCGGTTTCGCTACGCCACGAGCTTGTGCAGGGCGAGCACCGTCGCGCCTGCGGCTCCGAGCCCGGGCAGCGGGCCCGCCAGACTCAGGACGAGGGCGCCCGCCAGGACGCCGGCGAGCAGAATGATCGCCCAGCGCTGGGGCAAGGGCTCGGGGTTATTGGAATCTGCCACGTACTGTTCTCCTTGAAGGAATCCTCGATCAGGCGGCCCCGGATGGACCCCGGGGCCGTTCGCGTCTGCGCGAACGACGTGACCGCCGAGACCGCGTTGAGCGGGCCTAAAGTCCATGGTGAGGGGCCTGGAGGAGCCTTCGTCGACACGTGATCAACGTTTTGATCCGGGTAAAGGCCCTTAGAGAAGGGCCTTTACCCGGATCAAAACGATGGGATCAAAACGCTAATCTTCCTTCGTGGCTGATGCACGGGAGACGAACGAGCGCAGACTGCGCCGGCTGCAGCAGATGCGGAGGACCGGCTCGGTAACGCAAGCGTCTGAGGCCCTGGGCGGAATCTGGAAGGCAGGGAAGAAGCCGGACTCGATCGTCCTGCGCACCGCTTTGCTGCGGGCCGACGGGGAACGGTCGAGACTCACCAAGCTAGTCCTTCCGCGAGGGATAGCGCTGCGCTTCTACCTGCTGGCCCTCTTCGAGGCGCAGTGCCGACTGGACACGGGGGACTCCTGGCAGAACGTCCGCCCGCTGAAGGGTGCCGAATCGTGGTCCGCCCTCGTTGCCATCGACGGTGCGTACGACACGGTGTCGGGGGCGTACGACGCCGCGTTGGAGAACATGCCTCCAGAGCTCCGCGGCAGTGCGCGCGCGGAGGAGCGGTGGCGCACGAGGAAGTTGGAGGACCTGCGGCTTCGGCAAGTCAAGGGAGCCCTGAGAACTCTGGAAGAACTCGGCCATGAAGACGCCTTGGTCTGGATGCCCCGGGGCGCGCGCGGACAGCGGTTGTACGAGGACTTCTCGCTCATGGAGGAAGGCGGGCGGGGCGATATGCCGACCCCAGACTTCTACACCGTCCCCGTCCGTAGCTGGACCGCCGCCAGGACGATCACGCTCCCCAAGGACTTCTTCCTGAAGGGCTGGATCCAGGTGCTCAATCCTTCCGAGGTCGCCACCTGGCTCATCTTGAGATGGATGAGCCAGTGGGCGCCTAGGAAGCACCGCGTGTCGGGCGTCTTCCTCACCACGCGGCCCCGCATGCAGGCCTTCGGCCTGCGTGACGATGCCTGGGAGGACGGGTGTCAGCGCCTTCTCGAGTTCGGCCTCATCCGCCACGCCGAACCTCCCGAGGGACTAAAGGCTGCCCTGGACGCGATCGCCGACCCCGTCATAACGGCGCTCTTCTCCCAGCCGACTCGCGTCCGCCACCCTTACCAGCCGCATTTTTGGCAGATGACCGACGATGGGCTCGCTGAGAACGCCCTGCAGGCACTCGACCGGGAACTCACCCACCGGCGAGGGGCACTCGCCAATGCCGCCATGAAGCGCGTGCAGCACGATCCCGAGCGCCTCGCCGGCCATGCGCCGGCCGACGAGTGAGCCACGCGCCGCACGCGACTGCCCTGAGCCCCGACCCGCTTTGCCGAGGGGGACCCTCGAACCGCCGACCCGGCCGTCAGCGACTCCCGAACTCATCGACATTGATCAAGCGGCGAGGTCTCGCAGTGGCTCCGGGAGTCGTTGATAAACGACTCCCGTTCTCGTGTACAGAACCAGGGGATGGTCATTCGCCCGTCCACCGGTTGCGGTCATGCTCTAATCGCCGGATGACGAAGATCGAATCAGAGCTGATACGACGTTGGCTGAACGGCTGGACCGTGGCTCGCTCCCTGCCCGAGGCCGAGCCGGTCGAGTCCGCCGGGGACGGCCTGCGGTCCACGTGCGGCCAACCCGGCCGCGAGGTCGAGGTGTTCGCGCTGCGTGCGGACGAGGAACCCGAGTCCTTGGCACGGCTGGCGGCAGCCGTCGCCGCCGCGAAGCAGACCACCTGGCTCACGGTACCTACGCTGCGCCCAGGCACCGTCGAAGCCGTCGTCGGCGCCGCCGGACTGGAGTTGCTCCACCGGTCCGAGTGGTTCATGACGACCGATCTGACCGGGCACCCGCAGCACGCGCCCGCCGCGCCGTACGAGCGCGAGGTCCGCACCGAGGGACCAGTCACGGTCGTCTCCCTCCATGACTCCTCCGGAGAGGTGGCGGCGCGCGGCACCATCGCCGTGGTCGGCGTCGATGCGATCGCCGATCGCATCGAGACGGACGCGGCGCACCGGCGACGCGGCCTGGGCCGCGCCATGATGAGCGCTCTGGCGGAGGCCGCCGTGGCCCACGGTGCCCGTACCGGTCTTCTCATCGCCAGTGAGGAAGGCCAGCGCCTCTACTCCTCCCTCGGCTGGCGCCACGAAGCCGACGTCCTGATCGCCCGGGGGCCGGTGGTTCCCTCCAACCGGTAGGACTGGCACACGCCGGCCGATCCGCCCTTACACACGGCGCACTCCTGCGGATCCCGCCGAGCGAAGATGCCCGGAGTTTCTGCGATTGCCTGTTCCGGCCGCATTCCGATTGGCCGCCAATCCCGGCTGTCCCCACCTGTCAGACACCGCCCGCAGGAAGGTGAAGCGCGCTGTCGTACGGGCCGGGTGGGGGCGCTGCACCGTGCGGTACCCGGGCCGCCAGCATGAACATGCGGCGCGGCTAGGATGCGGCACCGGTCCGGCCGTACCCCCACGCGGCCGGGCCACCTCGGCTAGGACTGGTCGTCGGTGTACCCGAGAACCCAGGCCAGGGCCCCAGCGGCGCCGAGGGCATGGGAGCGTTCATCCGTGGAGCGCGTCATGTCGTGGGCCTGCCGTAGGGCCGCCCGCTGTTCCCCCCGTACATGGTTTTCGGTGGGGACAGCTTCGATCCGGTCGGCCCCGGTCACGGGAGCCGCGCGGCGGCCGAGGACCCACCGGTAGGCCGCCACCGCCCCCTCCGGTCGGGCGCGGTCGGGTGCGCCGTGGCCAGGAGTTCGGCGAGGGCGCGATCGATGGCGGCCTGCGTCCGAACGCCGGCAAGACCGTTCTCGGGCTGCCGCTCAGGGCTACCGGCCATGTCGATTGCTGGGCCTTCACACTCGGGGACGGACACCACCATCATCACGGCCCGAACAACGCCCTGCAGCCCGCAGCGCCCCCACCGTTCTGGTGGGGGCGCTGCGGAAGGTCAGCGGGTGACGGGCCGATCCCACAGGGCCGCCCAGGTGAGGGGCCCGATCTCGCCGTCCTCGTCCAGTGGCCAGCCGTTGGCCGTGGAGTCCTGCTGGAAGGCGACGACGGTGGCGCGGGTGTGCTCCCCGTACCAGCCGTCCGCGCCGTCGGGGCCGACGTTCCAGGTGCGTTCGATCAGCCGGGCCTGCGCGGTTCGCACGTCGGAGCCGTGCATCATCGGTTCGGCGAGCCGCAGGATGCGGCCGGGGAACGGCGGAGCGGCAGACGGGCCGGACGGCGTCACCGGTGCCGGCGCCGTTCCCGAACCGTTGGGCCTGGGCGCGCCCTGCTGGATCCAGGCGTACAGGTCGTCACCCGGGCAGTCAGTCGCGTAGCCGTCCCGGTGGCCCCGGACTTCGCCGCCGGCGCCGCCCTCGCTTCGGCAGTACTCGATGGCGTCGACCAGGCCGTCGAGCATCTCGTCCGTCGGCGAGGTGATGCCCGACGTGCCGACCATGGCGCACACCGCGTAGTGGCCTGCGTTCAGGGCCCCGTTTCCGTTCGCGCCGTTCTTCCGGTGAAGGCCGCGCCCCTCGTGCACGTAGCCGTGCGGGCAGACGACGAAGGAGTACGCGATGTCGATCCAGCCCTCGTCCCGGTTCGCCATGTGCGAGGCCTGGATGTCCCGGACGTGGCCGGCGCAGCGGCTGTGGTCATTGGCGAGGGCGCCCGGGACGGCGGACCCCTCGTAGTGGATCTTCACGCCCTTGGTGGCGCTGACGGGAATGTAGGAGCCGGTGGGCCGCGCCGCGCCCCACTCGGAGCGGGAGACGAGCTTCATCGGCTCGCCTCCGGCTCGCTCCAATGCCTCTTTCGCACGGTGTCCTCCCGGTCTGGGTGCTTGGTTCCGGGAAGCTAGGCCGGGGCTGTGGCTAAGGTCGCGTCGTCACTTGGCCGCGTTGGGGCCTTCGTGGGCGTCGGCGAACAGGGCGAGGGCCGCGCTGATCTCGCCCGGGTGGAGGGTCGTGGCGGTCTGCTTGTTCTGCTGCGGCGGGTCGTCCGTCTGCTGCCAGGAGATGCCGGCGGAGTCGAGGACGGCGACCAGCTGCTGAACCGCGGTGGCCAAGCGGCCGGCGTTCTCGCCGGACAAGGCCCGGCCCTCCTTGCTCTCCACCGTGGTGAGGGTCTTGAGCTGGGATGTGACGCGGTCCAGCTCGGGCACCAGCGGGGCGAGGGCGGTGTCTGCTCCGTCGCCCTCAACGTCCAGCACCAGGCGCACGGGGCGGGGCGGGCCGGCGGTCGGCTGCCCTTCACCGTCCAGGGTGTACGGCACCTCCCAGGTGGTCGCTCCGTAGCCGTCCTCGGTGTACTTCCACAGGGAGGCGATCACCCGGTCCGGGTAGGTGCCGATGATCTGGAGAGTGCCGGCGCCGAACTCGTCGGGAGCCGCCGGGAGGAGCCGCTGCTGCACGACGGCGGTGATCGCGTCGATGCGCTCTTCCAGCGTCCCGGCGAGGGGCGCGAGTTCGACCTCAGCCTCGCGCAGCAGTCCGCGAGCCTTGGCGTCCGAGTGGCTCTTGAGGTCAAGGGTCGAGGTGTAGGGGTTCGCGCCGAACAGGACGGGGCTGTACTCGTACAGGTCGAGGTCGGTGATGTGCCGGGCGCCCTTGCTGCGCTTGGCGGTGCGGACCTTGTAGCCGATCGACCACTGCACCTGGTCGCTGAAGAACTGCAGGTTGGCGTACATGTCCTGGCCGGCCTGGGTGGCGAGGTTGCAGCGGCCCTTGACGAGCAGTGCGCCCGCACCGGCGGGCCAGGGCTGCCCGTCCGGGAGGGTGGCGGGGAGCCGTGCGTCGCCGGGCAGTAGTTCTTCGATGTGCTCGGTGCGGGCGGTCCACACGTTCCAGTCGTGCGACCACACCCCCTTGGGGGTGAGCTCGGCCAGGGTGCGGGCGTAGGCGCCGGGCTCGATGACGTCGCCGTCGTGGTCCAGGAGACCGGTGACGGACACGAGCGTGGTGAACGCGCCGTGCTCGTCCTCGGTCTCCAGGACACCGAGGGTCGCCTGCTTGTGGTCCAGCGTGCCGCTGGCTGTGCGTGCTCCCACCGTGTCGCTCCTCCGAGGTTGGTGCCGGTCACCGTAGGCGCCGGTGGGGTTTTGGGTCGCGCCTGGCCTCAGCCGAAGTAGTCGTCCGTCTCGTCGGGGTACACCTCGTAGACGTGCCATTCTCCGGGGCCGGCCAGGACGACGACCTCGGTCTCTTCCAGGCAGCCGATCCCGGTCCCTGGGACGGCCAGGATGCGGGTGACCGGCACGTCGCCGCTCATGACGTAGCCGGACACCTCGCCGCCTTGCGTGGCGAACTCCTCCGCCATGTGGTCCTCGGTGGAGAACGAGGAGAGCGGCCGAAGTGGGAGATCTGTGACGGTGCCGGACCCGTCGATCTCCCTGGTGCGGGAGTCGTCGTAGTCGCCGGTGAAGCCGCGGTGCACGGTGACGTGGCCGACTCCCAGGGTGGCGAAGTGCTCCTGCGTGGTCTCCCACATGGCCGTGAGGAAGGCGTCCAGGACTGGGCCGTCTTCGGTGAGAACCTGTTGTGTCTCGGCTTCCAGTTTCTCGTGGCCGTGGTCCCAGGGCATCGTGTCCGCGAGGTGGAAGCGGCGGCGGGCCGTCTCCTGTAGCGCGAGGGCGTGGGGGTCGTGATCGTTGGCGGTGGAGGCCCAGCCGGCCACCAGGTGGGAGACGGCCTCGGCGCGGGCGAAGTCGCGGTACTCGTCGCCGGTCATCCGGACATAGCCCCACGGCTCTCGGCGGGTCCCGCTGTCCAGGTCGGCCTGCTCGACGTACTCGGCGTACCCGTTGGCGCCGCTCTCCGGCTGGTAGGCGGCGAGTTGCCCGGCCCGGACCCGGGTGAGGCGGTCGCGTTGCCGGTCGGAGAGCAGCTGCTCGTCCGTGATGGCGCTCATGCGCTGGGCAAGCGAGCCGCACATGGCGGCCTTGACCTTCCCGGCCGGGCGATGACGGCCGCCGAGCAGGTCCGCGTCGGGGATGCGCCGGCTGTCGGATCGGGTACCGGGCAGGGCCGCCGGCGCGGCGCCGGCGTGTTCGGCGAAGTGCCCGCGGTTGTCTCGGCGGTGGCGGTGCTCGTCCCACGGGCGAGTCTTGGCCCGCAGGCGCAGGGGGACGGTGGTGGGCTCGGCGTACACCGTGCTGCTTTCTGCCGGGTGGTGTGGGTCGCGGCAGGCTGGCAGCGGTAGGGGCGCAGCGTCGCGCCGAGCGGAGGTCCGGTCGGAGAGGCGTCAGTCGGCTGGCTGCCAGTGCCAGGTGCCAGGGCCGGCGAGGACGATGACCTCGGATTCGTCCAGGCAGCCGATCCCGGTGGCCGGGGTCGCGATGATGCGCCCGGCGGGCACGATGGCGCTCATGACGATGCCGGGTCCTTCCTCGGTGGCGAACCCGTGGGCGACATCCGGGTCGAGGGAGAACGCGGAGAGGGGGCGCAGAGCCGGGTCGCTGAGGGTGCGGCCGTCGGCGGCCCACCCGGCGGGCGGCCGGCCGCCGGGGGTGCTCATGCCTCGGAAGACCGTGAGGGAGCCCAGGTTGGCTTCGGCGAGGTGCGTCTGGGTGCGGTCCCACATGGCGGTGAGGAACGCTTCGAGCGCGAGCCGGTGGGCGGCCTGGTGGTCGGCGGTGGCCTGCGCGAGGTGATCGACGCTCGGCCAGTCGGCCGCCGGCTGGAGGCCGAAGTGGTCGCGGGCGGTGGCCTGAAGCGCGAGGGCTCCAGGGTCCTCGTCGTTGGAGGTCATCGCCCAGGTCGCAACCATGCGGTTCACGGCCTCCGATCGCAGGATGTCCCGGGCCTTCTCCGGGCTGACCGGCGTCCACGAGGGGTGCGGAGGCGGACTGCCGGGGCCGGTGGTGCGCAGCTGCCCGGTCTCCGGGTCCTGGTGCGCGCGGGCGTAGCCGTTCTGGACGTCGGCCAGGCGGATGCGGTCATGGTCCGCGAGGAGGTCATCGTCCGGGACGTCTTTCAGATCTCGGGTCAGGCCGGCGACGACGTTGGCCTTGTATGCCTGGGCTACGCGCTCGCTGTCGCCGTCCCGGAACACCAGGCCGTGTTCCTCTTCGTCGAACCGCGGCTGCGAGCGTGGACCGCGGGCGGGCCGGGCTGCGGCGGCCCGGATGCGCTCGAGCAGCGGGTCGGTGCTGGCGCCTGGCGTGTGCGCGAAGCGCCCCTGGCCATCCCGAGGGTGCAGGTTCTCGCGGAAGGGCTGCTGCTTCACGCGGAGGCGCAGGTGAATGGCAGGAACGGCGGGGCTCGGCACGGTGCTCCCTCGGCAGCGCTGGGGCAGAGGGGGGCACAGTGCCAAGAGGTTGCCGGTAGCGTCGCTGCGTCGTAGGGCCGCCGATCCGCGTTCTGGCCCCCACAGTTCTGTGGGGGCGGCGCGGGCTCAGGAGGCCGGGTCGGCTGCGGGCTCCTGGTTGGCCTCGTCCAGCAGCTCCTGGGGAGCGGCCTTTCCGAAGGGCTGGGTCAGGACGCGGCGGGCCGCCTCGCGCCGATCGATGCCGAGCACTTCGGCGAGACCGTCGAGCGTGGTCACGGGGTTGCCGTTGGCGTAGCGGATGTCCCAGCGCCGGCTGCGGATCCAGTCCTCGCTCAGCTGCTGCTGGTCGCTGGGTGGGGTTCCGGTGGTCATGGTTCATCCTCACACGTGCGCTACGGGCCCTGGGCGGGCCTGTAGCGGGCTTGACGGGGGGTCAGTGCTGGATCCGCCAAGCCAGGCGGCACCGGCAGTTCAGGGCCTGCCCCGGGGGTGCCTCGGGGTCGCCGGGGTGGCGCAGCAGGTCCGGCCCGACGGTGAAGGGCTGACCGAGGGGCTGAGTCTGGCCGTCGGCGTGGTCGTGGTCGGGGCGGGTGCGGGCGTCGTCGTGGGCGACCCAGCGCCGTACGAGGCCGGCGCGGGCGCTGGCGGCGGCGGCCTGGTCCCGGGCGGTCTCGATGGTGGCGGTGGCCAGCCGGGTGGCGGTGGCGCTGGCCCAGGTGGCCATGGTGCGGCCCCAGGCCCGGATGGTGGCGGTGATGCCGGGGATGTCCGCGCCGGACCGGTCGCCGTCGCGGACGTCGTCACCGAGCCGCTCGGCCTGCCGGGTGACGGTCTCGGCCAGGCTTGGGGCGAGCGTGGCCCATGCGGCGACGGTCGACGTTCCCGGGACGTCGAGGAGCCGGTGCATCTCGTGGGCGGCGGCGGTCCCGGCCTGCTCGATGAGGGGCTGGAGGACTTGCTCGGCTTCCTGCTGCCAGGTCGCCGTGTCGATCACCTGCTCGACGGGCAAGCCCTTACTGCCGGTGCGGGGGTCGGCGGCGCCGCGGTCGTCCCAGTGCCGGGTGCCCTGGCGGTTGCGGGGAGCGTTGAGGCGGGCGATGGTGCGCTCGGTCCATCGAACGGCCAGGGCCTGGAGGGCGTCGTCCAGGCGGTCGCGGAGGTCGTCGGCCGCGTTGTCCTCGAGCGGCAGGTCGCCGGTGAGGGTGCCGATGGCCTTGGCGGCGCGAGCTGGCGGCTGGGCGGGCTGGGGCAGGCCGGCACCGAGAGCCTGGGCGTCGGCGGCCCGGGCAGGCACCGCGGTGCGGCCGGAGGTCAGCCACAGGGCCCGGGTGGCCGGCGTGTCGTCCACCTCGTCGGCGTACCCGGCGAGTTCGGCGTAGGAGCGGACGGATCGGACGCCGGCGGCGACTTCCTCGCGGGCCTCGGCGAGCCGCTTGGCGCGGGCCTCGCGGAGCACGTCCACGTCGGAGACGTCGAAGTACGCCTCGTTGCCGTCACCGGCGTCCTCCTGGAAGGCTGCCGCGACCAGGCGCAGGTGCGGCGGCATCGTGATCTCCCAGAACATCAGCTTCTCGGCGCGGGCGTTGTCGTAGGTGCGGCCGCTGGCGTTGCCGAGCTGGGACTCGGGCACGCCGAAGGCGGCCAGGAGCTCGACCTTGGAGTTGAGGGAGACGGTCTCGTAGGCCATGTCGCGCGGGGTGGCAGAGGTGTCGGTGACGGTGACGTTGCCGCCCGACAGGACGGTCCACGCGCCGGCGGCCGACGGGCCTCCGGCGAACTTGGCGCGGAGCAGACGGAGTTCGGCGTCGTCCATGTCGCCGTCGATCCCGATGACGCCGCCGGGGCGGGCGTCGTTGTGGACGAAGCTGAGGTTGTAGTGCCGGGTGAAGAAGTCGAGGTCGGCGGACAGGCCGGCGGCCTCCAGCGGGGTGATGCCGGAGTACGGGTCGAGAGGGTGCGGGTTGCGGATCCACCGCACCTGCTCGACGTCCAGGGTGCGCAGCTCTCCCGTCGGTGTGACGGTCTCGAAGTGGGAGACCAGGTCGGCGCCCTTCCCTGGCACCGGACGGGTGCGGCCCGGAGGCAGCAGGTCGATGCGCAGCAGGTCGCCGCCCCTCGTGAACGTGGGCTCCAGGAAGACACCGCGCTTGGAGAGCAGGAGTTGCATGCTGACGCGCTTCTTGAAGATCCAGGCTCCCTCGAGGGGGTTGGCCTTGACGTTCATCGCCTCGTACAGCGGGTGCCCGGCGAGCGGCGGCAGCGGGTCCTCGGAGGTTCCGCTGCGGGGGCGGACGCGCAGGAGCCGGTCGGCGGCGTGGTTGGAGATGGTGTCCACGGCCTTGTAGATCCACACGGCGCGTTCCATGCCGTCCTGGACGGCTCGTTCGACGGACCACGGCCGGGCCCGGTCGATGCCGGCGGGCGACCAGTTGAGGGAGTAGTTCGGCTCGCTCTTGGTGGCCGGCGGCGAGGTTCGGCGCAGGGTGGGGAACCAGCGGTGGGACATGGGTGGGGTCCTCCTACTGCTGCTCGTCGTCGCGGCCCAGGACGGTGGCGACTGCGAGCGCGCACAGGCTGGTGCAGGCCGTACCGAGCCGCGGGTCCGTGGTGTAGGCGGCCGCGTTGAGGCCTGCGGTGCCGAGGGCGAACAGGGCGACGGCGACGTCGTTCTTGGTGCGCGGGTTGGGCCTGCTGCGTGTGGTCACGGCACGGAGGCTAGGCAACCCCGTTGCTTAGCGTCCCGGTGTGCCTGGCGGCGGCGCGGCGTGTGCGCGAGGTGCTGGCGAGGCGGACGGCGGGCACGGCATCGGCGGTGGGGTGCGCCTCGGGGGTGCGGCGCTTGCGGGTGCCGATTGGGCCGCCATGGAGGGTGGGGTCGGAGCCGGGGCACTCGGTGTGCAGGGCCTCGTCGTAGGGCTTGCGGCAGTGAATGCACATCACTTCGGCGGAGGAGACCTTGGTGGTGGCCGGGACGCGGTAGACGCCGCGCCGGCGTGCATATGCAGCGCCCTGTGCGTCCACGGGGACGTAGGCGGCGATTACCCATTCATGCGAGAGCTTCTCAGTGGCCGTCGTCATTCCGAAGCTCCTTTCCGGGCAGCCTGACGGGGGTAGGCCGCGTTGCGCATGAACTGATTGGTGAGCACTGATTCATCCTTTTCTCGCCAGGGTCGGTAGCGCTTCCGACGTGGGGTTGGAAGCACTTCCGTCTCGACCTAGTTATTCGAGTAAGGAGAAATAGAGGGGTGCGGCGGGCGCGCTCCCGATTTTTGACACGCCACCGCCAAGGCCCCCTCATCCCCCGACGCCGTCTGGCATATGCAGTACGGCTCTTCACGATTCAATAACCGTTAATGCCGCCCCCGCCACTCCTTTTTATGTGATGTCTATCACGTGGCTTGACATGCAACCTTTGAGTGCGATCTCCGCCTAACAGGTGGTCTCAAATATGAGCCCGCATTAGATGGGCCGTCCAATAACTCTCGGCATACGATTCAACTTGGGGCCTACGCGACAAGTCGGACTTTGCGGCGGCGCGCCTGCGGTTCATAGAGAGCCAGCAGCAGAGCCTCAGCCCGGTCCGGAGAACTCACCCCCCTCGCCTTCATCGATCGCTTGGACTCGATCACCGTCCGGCCGGTCGCGCTCGTGCCGAGCTTGGGTGCGGACAGCTGGGCCTGGGTCCGCCGGTCCACGCGCAGGCGTAGTGCCGATGCGGCGGGCGAGACCAGCGCCCGGGTCGCCAGCCACATCTCATCGCGCTGTGTCGCAGGGCGCAGCGTGGCCGCCTCGTCGTCCCGGCTCGGCGCCTCGCTGACGACGACCGACACGATCTCCGCGTCGTGCAGCCCTTCCCGCTTCCACGCCGCCAGGAGGCCGGCCACGCCCCAGCCGACCCCGACTCCGTCGACCTTGACGCGGACGGGGAGCCGGGTGCCGAGCGCCCCCGCGAGGACCTGGGCTGCGAAGATCTCGCGCAGCACGACGCCGGCGACCGCGATGGGGTCGGCGTTGTCCTGGCCGGCCGTGGCGTGGCGCAGCTCCACGAGGTCGCCGACCGCGCGGGCGATCACCATCTCGTCGCCGCCGCCGGCAGCGACGTCAACGCCCAGGCGCACCCACGCGCCGGCCTTCACCCGGTACTGGGAGGTCTCGCCGTCCAGGCCGAGTGCCTTGAGCGGGTGGAAGTCCTCACCGTCGGGCTCGGGGGCCTCGGCGGCGGCCTCGATCCAGGACGCCGGGATCGCGCGGGCCTGGCCGCCGCGCGGGAACTGGGCGTGCACCTTGGCCTGGACGAACGGGGCGTCCTCCCCGTGGTCCCGGATCGTGTCCCGCACCCACTCGGGATCCACGAGGTGGGAGGCGAGCAGGTGCGCCGGTGCCTGCGGCGGGCAGGACCGACAGCGCCGGGTCCGCTCACCCGACATCAGCGGGGTGTCGTAGACGCTGATCGGCAGCACGTGCACGGCCGGGTCGGCACAGGTCTGCTCGAACCAGCTGCCCTCGTCGTCGGTCGGCGGGTTGCCGATCAGCAGGGCCCGGGTGTGCTCGCCGGTGAGCACACCGCGCATGGCTGCGCCGATGATCCGGCCGATGCCGCCGGCCTCGTCCACGATGAACATCAACCGCGGCGCGTGGATGCCCTGAACGGCGGACTCGTCATGGTCGGGGGCCGAGAAGCCGTAGGCCACGACGACGTCCGAGCCGTGCGAGTCGGGCATCTTCCACTGAGTGACGCCCACCTCGCCTGGCAGGCCCGCCCTGGCGACGATCTGCCGGATGTGGGGCCACATCTGACGCTGCACCTGGCGGGCGCGGGTGGCGGTGGTGACCGTGAGGGCGGTGCCGGGCGGGTGGACGACGGAGGACCAAACGGCGGCCCTCGCCGCGATGTGAGTCTTCCCGGAGCCGAAGCACGAGGGGACGGCGACCCGGCGGTGGTCCACCAGGGCTTCCAGGATCTCGCGCTGGCGGCTCCACTGGGATTCGCCGAGGACGTCTTCGACGAACCCAACTGGGTCATCGGCCCACAGGGCGTACGGGGTGCCGGCCTCGGCCTTGGCGGCGGCGAGGACCTGGGCCCAATCCCTGGCCGCAAGGCCGTCGTAGAAGCGGCGGCGGACAGCCGGGGGCGAGGCCGCAAGGTCGGCGTACAGTCGGCGGCCGGCCTTGCCGGGGCGGGGTGCGGGCAGGGCCGGCAGGGGCTGCTTCACGGGCTCCCCCACGGGTCGGGATCGATCGGCAGGCCACAGTGCACGGCAGTCGGCGGTGTGTCGCGTCGAGCCCCGCAAGCACAGAACAGGCCTTAGTCAGCTTTGTGGACTTAGGTCTGTTTCTCGGGGAGGCTGGTCCTGCCAGCCGGGGACCGCGAACCCCCGGCCCACACACAAGGAGACCAACCATGGCCCTGACCAACCTGATCACCGCCCGCCACGCCGCCGTCGCCCTCGCCGTGGCCGCCGCCTTCACCACCGGAACCACCCTCGCGGCCCGCCCCGCCGCCACCCCGGCCGCTCCCGCCACCCCGGCCGCCCCGGCCACCGCGCTGCTGAGCCCGGCCCCGGCGCAGCCCGTGATCGCCCCCTCCGCTCCCACCGCCCCGGCCCTGCCGACCTGCCCCGCCCCGGCTGCCGACGCCCCCGGCCTCGCCACCGCCACCCTGACCACCCCTGTCCCCACCATCACCGTCCCGGCCGTCCCGGCCACCGTCACCCAGGTGGTCACCGCCCCGACCCTGGCCGCACCCAGCACCAGCAGCCCGGCCACGATCCTGCCGACCGCCCCCAGGCCCCGAGCCCGTCCGCCACCCGCAGCCCGCAGCCGACCCACTGACCGCCCAGCCGGGCCCTTCCCACACCGGGAGGGGCCCGGCCCGTTCACCGGCCAACGTGCTGCGGCGGCAGAGAGAGCACCCACCCCTGCGCCGTCTTCGTCGCCACGACCCCGAGCTCCGTACGCGCCCGCTGAACCGTTCGCGGTGCCAGGCCCACGCCCGCAGCGGCCGCGCTCACCTCCCGGGCCGACACGGGCCCCCCGGCCAGCAGCCCTTCCAGGAACCTGTAGGCCCCCGTGCTCGCCGGACGCCGACGGCACAGGTCGGCGCTCTCGATGGCCCGGCCCGTGCCGCGCGAGAAACGCGAGTTCCACGCCACCGGCCGGTTACGGATGGCCTGACAGAACTGCAAGCCGCCCATGACCTTCCACGACTCGCTGGCAACCGGCACCAGCGCCTTCGAGCGGTCGGGCCCGTTCACGGCCATGTGCACCGCCGCCACACCCCCCAGCTCCGCAGCCTCCTGCGCGCGGCGCGAAGCCAGCCAGCCGGCCCGCTTGGACGCCTCCCGCACCGCCAGCACAGCCACCCCGAGATGCTTCGACATCTCGCCCAGCGCCCGCAGCGCCCTCTCTGCGGGCACCCGGTAGGGGCACGCCAGCATCACGTCCACCACCACCAGCTCCGCGTCCCGGCCGCGCAGCAGTCCCTCCACCTGCGCCAGGTCCGCCGGCAGCCGCAGCCCCCGCTGGCCACCGCGCCCGCCCAGGACCTCAATCACTTCGGTCCGCCCCAGGTCCGCGCCGGACGCCACCAGAAGCCGCTGCACGTCCGCCGTAGTGTGCGGCGCCGTCAGCACCACCACGTCGTGGCCGGTGGGCGGGTGCTGGCCGTCCGGAAGGCCGACGCCGGCCGACGCGCGAGCGGCCACATCCAGCGCCACCGCTAGGGTGTTGACGCCGTCCTCGCCGTCGATCAGCGTCAGGCCGACCGACGGAACGTAGCCCGGCCAGATCCAGCCGGGCCCGTCCTCGAACGCCGGCGGCGGCACCACCACGTACTGCGCACCGATCCTCAGAGCCGCCGCCACATCCTGCGGGTCGCACCCGGCGCCCAGACAGTCCAACTCAACTCGGCCATCGCCAGCGGCAAGCACGAGGAGCGAGCCCTGCCGGTCATCGTGGGCCGGACACCTGGCCAGCCATCCCCCCTCGGTCAGCCTCACGTTCCCCCAGCGGCGCAGCGCTTCCCGCACCACCTCGTAAGAGCTCTCCGACAACTGGATCATTCCCCCTTCGTACTATCGGCGGGCATCGCGTCGCTTCGCAGCGATGCACCCCGCACCTGTTCGACACACCCACCAGGAAGGCCATCTGACGCCTCGACAGCCCGTAGCTACAGGGCGTCCCAGCTGGCAGGCCCATTACGCCAAACCGCGCAGCTTATCGACGCTTCGGGACCGGATCACAGGTCCGAAGGTCCCGGTTCGCCAGGCCGGGCGGGCAGGTCGCCGCGTGTGGCACGAACAGCCGCTCGTACGGCAGCACCGGCAGCTCCCGGCTGGGCCGGCGTGAGCGCATCGTCCCCACCCCCGTCCCGATAGACCGCGGTGTTCCCCCGGTCGGAAGGCTCGGGATCGACGGCCAGGCGCGCGCCCGAGACGGTCGCCGTCCAGCGCACCGGGCGCCGGCACCTGCGGCACCTCGACAGCCCTCCACGCGGCAGCACGGCTCACACCCCGCCGGCCACCGGGTCCGGGACAGCCAGCAGCGCAGCCACCTGCCGCCAGCCGTACATCGCCACCGCGTTCGCCTGGCCGTGCTCTGCGATCGCCGCCAGGACATCCACCGGATCCACCGCCCCCTGCCCGCCGCCGGGCAGCGCCGCCATCAGTGGGCGCTGCCCCGGCATCACCGCCGACGCCGGGCGCTTCCCGCCAGCAGGCGGCGCGTCCACGAGCACCAGCGCCCCCCTCGGCGGCCCCGCAGCTGGCGGGCCGTCCTCCAGCGCGATCCGCCGCTCGATGCTCGCGAACCGCTCGGCCACCGACACCTGCGCCGCATCCGCCACCCCCCGGTGCTGCGCTGGCCGTGAACGGCTCTCAGCCACCCGGTCCGCTGACGCCCCAGGCCGCAGCCGCTGCTCCCGCACCCACTTGCGCCACATCGCCTGCCAATCGGCGCCCAGCGTGCCTCGGCCCCGGTGCCAGTCCACGAACGCCTCCGTCGTGGCCGCCAGCCCATCCCGATCGCCGAGCCGCTCGAGGTGCCCCTCGGCGGACGCCCACAGCAGCGCCGCCTCATCGGGTTCGAAGCCGTCCGGAAGTGGGTGCCGGCGCACCGGCCCCCACGGACGTACAGGCTCCCCACACACATCAACCCCCTCCCTTCGGGAGGGGAGGGCAGGGGCAGGGCGCACGCGAGGGTCATTCCGGTCCCGGCGGGACGCGGCGTCCTGACCTGGGCCGGCATCCTGAGCTGGCGCGCGATCGGCTCCCCGGTTGTCCGGGGAAGCGTCATCATCGGCGGACGGATGACCGCCGCCGCGCTGCTGGCGCTTCTTCTCCGCGGCGCGCCGTCGGCGCTCCTGGACCTGCCGGCGGCTGGGGTTGGCGTCCAGGTAGTCGTGCATCACGAAGTCGCCCTCGCGGACCTGCGGGCACTTCGGGCAGGTGTGCCGGGCCGCGTGCCACAGCCCGGCCGCCACGAGCTTTCGGATCTGCGAGGCGGTGCCGTTCTTGGCGGCGACCACTCCAGGGATCACGCCGTCGGTCAGGTGGGCGCTGGCGTAGGCGCCGCAGCGGACCCACAGCCCGAGGGCCGCGTTCCCCGCCGCGAGGGTCTTGAAGTGGTCGTCGGTGCTGTCTCCAACAGCGAACCAGGACATGCCGGTGGTCTCCTACCAGGGTTGTGTGCCGGGGCCGCAGTCCGGCAGATGAGTGATCGGGCGCCGGGCGCTTCAGGCCGCCACGTCTGTGGGGGCGACGGCGTCGATGCCGAGCAGGGCGCGCAGCTTGGCGGTAGGAACCAGGAGGCGCCGGCCGACCGAGATCGTCGGGATGTCGCCGCGCCGGGCCGCGTTGTAGCTCGCTGCCTTCTGGAGGCCGAGGAGGCGGCCGGCTTCCGGCACGGTCATGGTCAGCTGGACCCGCGGGTCGGGCAGAACGGGAGTGTCGTCTGTCGTCGTCATGTCCACACCCTGTCCCGGCCCGGGCCTTTTCGTCCCGCCGTCCACCTCCGGCGCCATCCGTCTCGGTGCGTCTCATCCGCTACGTGCGCGGTACATGCGTGGCCATATTCGTGCAGGTCACGAGCCATGCGCACCGCAGATGGCGTCCTTGACGCGGCTCAGCTGACGCAGGGTCACCTACGTAGGGGACGGGCTCCCCACCTGACAGAGCGCTCTGATTCAACCCAGTTGGCCAGCGCGTTGCCCATCAGTACCGCGTCCGTCCATGCCCCACCGCAGCCGGTTCCGCGCTCCCTTACGACTGCTATGTCCGTAGCGGCTGCTCACCGGTCGCGTGTTTCGTCCCAACCGTTGCGCGTTCTTCCAGCCGCGATTCATCCGTCAAGAGCGCCATCTGCGACCTGCGCCGTTGTCGCAACCACGACTACCCGAGAGAAGCGACTCCTTCGCGGTGACCTGGACAGACACCAGCGGCCTATGCGGTCTCGGCGGATGGTGGCAGACGTGAGGTGCCAATGCGCGCGGCATGCCACCAGGATCTCGACACGCCTTGAAGACCACCGCGCACGTACGGTCTGCCCAATTCAGCACGCCAAACCCTGTTCCGCCTTGTCGGGTGGCCAGGTGACTGTAGGCGTGTCCGGCCGAGCCCAAGCGGCTCCACCACCCCGCCAGAGGGAGACCATGCACGTCCGACACCACGTTTCCGCCGCGAGCCGGCTTCCCGCTCCGACTCCGGACTCCCCCGCCGTCCTCGCACACGAGACCGAAGCTGCATCGGAGTTCGACCTTCTGCACAGCGGCTGGTACTCGACCGAGGAACTCGCGGTCCTGCTGAAGGTCGATCCGTCGACCCTGCGGCGCTGGCGCTCCGCCACTCCTCCGCAGGGGCCGCCCTTCGTGCAGATCGCGCCCCGGCTCTACCTCTACAGCATCCCCGACACGCAGGTGTGGCTCGCCCAGAAGCGCACCGACCCATCCAAGGCAGCCTGAATGTCCGACCACACCCAGCTCATCCCCATGGGTGTCAAGCTCACCACTGACATCGAACACCGCCCCGGCCGCCGCTCAGAGTTCCGCTACCGCGCCCGCGTGCGCTGGACGGACCCTAACGGCGGTGGCCGCAAGTCGGCTTCTTCCTCCGTCTCGACCGAGGAGGAAGCCAAGGCCTGGATCTCCCGTATGGAACGGGCCGCAGGACGCGGCATCACCCCCAGGACCCTCACCATGACCCTCGCCGAGTACGGCGACGAGAACTGGGACCTGGCGATGCGCGGCCTGGAGACCACCACCCTCGACCCCTACAGCGCCGGCTGGAAGCTTCGCGTCGTCCCGGTCCTCGGTCACATACCCGTCGTCAACATCACCAACGGCATCACGGACCGGGCTCTCCACTTCTGGGTCGCCGACGGACTCAGCGTCGCCTCCGTCAAGAACAGTCTCGCCCCGCTCGTACGCGTCATGGAGCAAGCCGTCCGCGACGGCCTCATCGACTTCAACCCCTCACGTATGAGCGGCTGGCAGCGCCTCTACAAGAAGGCCGAGGACGAACTCGACGACCCCCGCTCCCTCGCCCTCAACGACTGGGAGGCCCTCGACGAACTCGCCACCGCCCTGGTCGAACGCTCCCACAACCACTACCGCGGCTGGGGCGACATCGTCCGCTTCGCCGCCTGCACCGCAGCCCGCATCGGCGAGGTCTCCGGTGTCCGCGTCAAGGACATCAACCGCTTCGACTGGACCTGGGACCTGTGCCGCCAGACCACCACCGCCCCCGGCGGCCTCATCGACAAAGGCACCAAGGGCAAGCGGCGGCGCACCGTCCCCATCATCGAAGAGATCCGCGACCTCGTGAACTGGCGCATGAACGTGGTCGGCAACGACCCCATGGCCCGCCTCTTCACCGGCCCCCGCGGCGGCCGCATCACCACCGCCATCCTCCGCGACGCAACCCACTGGGACGAAGTCGTCGTCAGCCTCGGCTACGAGTACCTGCGCCGGCACGACCTCCGGCACACCGGCCTCACCTGGTTCGCCGACGCCGGCGTCCCCATCCACGTCCTCCAGAAAATCGCAGGCCACGGCCACATCACCACGACCCAGCGCTACCTGCACCCGGACAAGAGCTCCATCGAGAAGGCTGGTCGGACCCTCAGCAGGCACTTGTCGGCGGACCGGCGCCCCCCGCAGGCGACATCCGCCAGCTCGGCACCGGCGGAGGCCCAAGTACGCCACCTGCGGCTGGTTCAATAGCCTCCAGGCAGGACGGCGCACTCAACCATGCGCTGCAGCCTCACCGCCCGCCTACCTTGGCTTGGCATGCCCGAGCTGGAAGGCGTGCGCTTTCTCGGTCCGCCAGAGGCGGGCACCGCGCGGTAGGCGGTCGCGGCCAGATCTCGGCACCATTCCAGCCCATATTCGTCAGTGTGACGCGAACTGGCCCGAACCGGCCTGCTAACGGCTTGCTCTCTGAGATGCTGAGGGTCAACCGAGAGGGGCCGCGGCAATGCAGTGGAAAATCCACGGGGAACGTCCGATCTACGAGAACGCATGGGTGAACCTGTGGCTGGCTGACGTTGAGCAGCCCGACGGGCACCGCTGGGAGCACCACGTGGTCAAGCTGCGGCACCTGGCCGTGGCGGCCATCGTGAATAGCGAGAACCAGGTCTTGATGATGTGGCGGCATCGCTTCATCACCGACACCTGGGCGTGGGAGCTGCCGATGGGCCTGATCGAGCCGGACGAGACGCCTGCGGAGGCGGCGGCACGTGAGGCGCTGGAGGAGACCGGCTGGGAGGTCGGAGAGGTGAAGCCCCTCATCTATGCGCAGCCGGCGAACGGGATCACCGACTCCGAGCACTTCGTCTTCCGCGCCGATGCCAGGGAGTACGTGGGGCCGCCCAGCGAGCGCAACGAGTCCGACCGGCTCGAGTGGATTCCGTTGTCTGAGTTGCGCGGCATGATCGACCGCCGGGAGATCGTCAGCAGCGGCTCGTTGGTGGGTGTGCTCTACCTCCTGCTGGACGAGGCCGGCCTGTGATCAGCCGGTCAGCTCGTTGATTCGGCCGATCAGGTCCACTGCGGCGGGAGCAGCGCGGTAGGGCCTGAGAAGGTGGCGGAATTCCTGGAGGTGAGCAGCCACCCGCGGGGAATCTACGGCGGCGGCGAGGTCGAGCGCCTGGCTTGCGGTGGCGCAGGCTGATTCGGCGTCGCCGCGGTCGAGTTGGGTGCGCGCGAGCCAGAAAGTGTGGAACGCCCTGCCTCGTAGGTTCGTCGCTGGCTCGGTTCGCAGAGCGTCGGCGATGAGGGGTTCGGCGGCGGTCGGGTCGCCAAGCTGGCCGAGCGCGATGCCCGTATCTACGGTGAGCTTTGTGCGGTCGAAGTACTGCACCCAAGCGGGGTCCTCATCGCCCTGGCCGATGCGCTCGAAGTGGCGATGGGCGTCGCCGAGTGCGCGGTGGGTGCTCTCCTTGTTGTGAGCACTTGCGTGGCCGAAGGCCTCGCGCATGGACAGCATGGCCAGCAGTCTCGGTGTGGCACCGTCGATGCAGGCGTTGTCCTGGGCGGCCCGGGCGAGCGTGATGGCGTCCTGCGGCTTGTCCTGGTATGTCGCCTGGAGGCTGAGGCAAGCCAGAACGTTGGCGATGAACGGGCGGTCGTCGATCTCGCGTGCCAGCCGGAGCGCTTGGGTGAAGTAGGCGCGGCCCGTGCTGTACTGCCGCGCGTCGAAGTACGTCCACCCGGTGAGGCGGGCGAGTTCGCCGGCGATCCCGTGGAGGCTGTGGCGATGGTTGGGGTCGGCGGTGTCGCGCAGGATGCCTGTGACATACCTGAGTTGTCCGATCACTGCCGGCCGGAGCGCCTCGCCTCCGTGCTCGTCATCCCGTCGCCAGTAGTCCTCGATCGAGGCTTGAAGGGACCGCAGCACCGTCGGGGTGACCCGGGTGCCGGCGGCGATGGCGAGGATCTCGTCCAACTCGCCGCCGGACGACGGGTTCTCCACGCGCAGAGCTGGCAACACCTCCGCGGTCGGCTGCCTCTGCGGCGGGAGTGCCGGCTGCTCCCAGCTCCGGGCGGCAAGTCCGAGCATGTGCCCGGGAATCCGGAGCCCGTCGGCGATACGCTCGATGACGGCGATGTTAGTGATCTTCGGTTTGCCCTTCATGACCTCACCAACCCGACTGGGCGTCAGCTCGCATGCTCGGGCGATCCGCGAGGGGTGAAATCCGCCCTTGCGCTTGGCGAGTTGGAAGACCACGGCGAAGTCCCGCACTGCGCATGCGGCGATCATCTCGGGGTCGCCGAGCAGTCGGCCCGGCAGCCCAGGTGACGCCGTGGAGTCGGTCATGTCCGGCACCCCCAGCACCGGGAAGATCATCGCGCAGTGTCACTTGAGATAACTGACGGCGAGTTTACCCATCGTGGGTACACGTGCTGGCCTTATCGCGAAATGGACCGTGCCGCGATTCTGGGATTCCTCCGGGCGGCAGTCCCGGACATCCGATCGAGACGGAGGGCGGTCCGTGCTGATGAGCCTCACCAACGCCGTCGCGTTACCGCAGCCGCGCACTTGGGACGTCAGCCCCGACCCGGCGGACGTCCCAACGGCACGTCGCTTGATCAGAAAGATCGCCGAGTCCTGGGACGTGCCGCTGTCCGACAGCGCACTGCGGGATATCGAGCTGTGCGCCGATGAGCTACTGGCCAACACGATCGAGCACAGCGGTATCCAGTGCCGCATCACGGTCCGCTGGAGCGGCCAGTGCCTGCGGGTAGAGGTCGCGGACTCGAGCCTGCGGCCGCCCCGCCCGGATCGCGCTGGCGGAACCGCCACCGGCGGCCGAGGCCTGGCCCTCGTGGAGGCGTTCTCCCGCTCGTGGGGCTGGTACCCGGTGAGGACAGGCAAGGTCGTCTGGTTCGAGGTCGCAGCCGACGAGCTCACCCCGCACGGTGCACCGCTGGTGGTGCTCGTGCGGGCAGCACGAACCGGGCCGGATCTTGGGCTCGAGCGACCCGCCTAATCGATCGTGGAGTCTCCACCCGTTCGCTCCTGGGGAGTTGCGGCCGGGTGGATCACGGCGCCGGCCGACGCCACCCCTTGCCCTCGGCCGGCGCCGCCCCTACGTCTTCCCGCCGGGATCCCGGCGGGAGTGTCCAGAAGAAGGGAAGTACAACCCCATGGTGCACAACAGCACCCCGGCAGCCGAAGGCACCGAGGGCGGTCTCCTCGTCGCATCGCGGAAGATCGCCGCTGCCCGGACCCGTACCGAGCAGCCGTCCGACGTCAGCAGCGGCCGTTCCGACGGCAACGACTGATCCGGGCGCCCACGATGCATGACGCTGCTTCGTGGGCGGCGCGTCTGGGTGGGGAATCCTTCCTCGCCCAGACGCTGCACCGCTCCTACGCCGTCTTCCCCGGCCAGGCCGCCGACATGGCCGGTCTCCTGTCCTGGGACGACCTGAACACCATCCTCGCCACCCAGCGCTTGGAGCCCCCTCGGCTCCGGCTCTCCATGGACGGCGAGATGTTGCCCCTC
This sequence comes from Kitasatospora sp. NPDC085879, assembly GCF_040686255.1. Classification (NCBI taxonomy): domain Bacteria; kingdom Bacillati; phylum Actinomycetota; class Actinomycetes; order Kitasatosporales; family Streptomycetaceae; genus Kitasatospora; species Kitasatospora sp. NPDC085879. The sequence goes on from NZ_JBFBJZ010000013.1 coordinate 115,574, forward strand.
CACCGGTACTCGCTGCCGGTCACCACCCGCCGCTCCATGACCTGGCACCGTATCCAGCCCGCCGAACTGCACGCCCGGCTGGCCGAGGGCGCTTCGCTGGTGCTGGACTCAATAGAGAAGATCCACCCACCGATCGGCTCCGCCGCCGAGGCCCTGGAGCGCTTCCTCGGCACCCTCGTACAGGTGAACGCCTACGCCTCGTGGACCGAACGAGAAGGCTTCGGCACGCACTGGGACGACCACGACGTGGTCGTGGTCCAGATGTACGGGGCCAAGCGCTGGAAGCTCTACGGGCCGACCCGGACCGCACCTACGTTCCGCGACGTTGAAGCCCCGGAGCAGCCCGACGGCGAGCCGCTGGCCGACCTCGTCCTGACGGCTGGCGATGTGCTTTACCTGCCGCGCGGCTGGTGGCATGCGGTCACGGCCGACCAGGGGACGGCCTCCCTGCACCTGACGTTCGGCCTGGTGTCCCACACGGGCGCCGACCTGCTGACGTGGGTGGTCGATCAGCTACGGTCCCGGCTGGCGCTGCGGCTGGACGTGCCGCGCTTCGCCTCCCCGCGCGAAAAGTCCGCCTTTGCGGACGGGCTGCGCGAGGAGATGCTCGCCGAGCTGTCCGATCCCGGCCTCGTGGCGCGGTGGGCCGAGTCGGTGGACACCACGCACTACGGCCGGGCCGTGACCTCGCTGCCGTACATCGAGGGCCTGCCCGCACGGCCGGAGATCTCGGTGCGGCTCACCGCCCCTCGGGCCAGGATGACGGAGAGCGGCACTCAGGGCACCGTGGCCCTCGCGGCGGCGGGGACCGTGTGGGACTTCGCAGCCCAGGCGGCACCCCTGATCCGCATCCTGCTGAGCGGCCAGCCGGTAACTCTCGGGCTGCTCGCCGAGGCGGCCGGCCTGGAGGTCAAGGACGTGGCGTCGCTGGTGTCGGTCCTGATTGAGGGGCAAGCCGCCTCCGTCGTCGGGACGGCGCTGTGACAGCCGCTCTCGGCCTGGGCACGTATCGGGTGCGCGCCGCTGGCCAGGCGGCGCGCACCGCCCTTCCTGCCGGTGCCACCTGGGTGGACACCGCCCCGAACTACGGACACGGGAAGGCCCACCACGACCTCGCCCCCATACTCGCGCAGTACCCGGACGTGCGGGTGGCGACCAAGACCGGATTCCACACTGGGGCCCAGCGCCGGGCGGCTTTCCAGGCGGGGTTGCTGTCGGCGGAGGAGGCCGCGCACGGGCACAGTCTCGATCCGGGCTTCGTGCGCTGGCAGACCGAGGACTCCCTCGGAACGCTCGGCCGCGCCGACATCGTGTTCGTCCACAACCCGGAACACACCGCCCATCACGACGGGATCGGTGCCGCCACCGACCAGCTTCGGGCAGCCTTCGCCGAGTTGGAAGACCTCGCGCTCCAGAGGGCGATCGGCGGCTACGGGGTGGCGACCTGGTCCGGGCTGAGCCGCGGAGTCTTCTCCGTCTCTGGGCTGCTGGCGCTCGCCTGCGAGGCCGCCGGATCACCAAACCACCACTTCCACGGTCTCCAGATGCCGGTCAGCCTGGTGATGGCCGACCCGATTGACCTGGCGCTTCGAGGAGGTGGGCCGCTCGTGCAGGCTCGCGACGCCGGAGTGGTCACCTTCGGTTCTGCGCCCCTGCACGGCGGCGAACTGCCCGACCTGATGACACCCGAACTGGTGGAGCTCATCCGCCCCGGCCGGTCCGCTCCAGCTGCTGCGCTGCTGGCCGCGGCCTCGGCCCCAGGCCTGGATGTCGTGCTGCTGTCCGCCAGCAGTCCCGGGCACTGGCACGATGCACTCACCGCCGTAGCTGAGCCGCTGGCCGCCGACCAACTCAGGAGAGTGATCGATGTACTCGCCGCCGGATGACGAGACCAGGATCCGGATGCTGACCGCCCACGCGCTGGCCGCCCAGCAACTGGACATCGCCTGCGCCGGCGAGCCCGTCTGGGGATTTGCCGGCTGCACCATCGGCCAGCGCGCCGGCGACCGATGGCTCCGAACCGCCTCGACCGCCAAGGGAAATGCTGGCCGGAGGGCCGGGGAAGGCGTCCTCGGCGCTTCCACGCTGATCCCTGACGACGTGCCGCGCCCCCGGCTGCACGACGTGCTCGACTGGACCGACGGCGACTTCGCCTACACGGCCGACGTCATCGACTTCATCCCCCACCCCGTGATCTCACCCCACCGTGCAGACCTCGACCACGATCCGGACCTCACGGACGAATGGTGGACCACCCTGCACCGCTCGCTCACGCGCCTCGGCCAGGCCGACGGGATCCGCACCACCATCCGCGACCGGTGGATCGAGAAGGCCTTCCCCCAGTTCCTCGGCATCCCCGCCCCGGAGAAGATCGAGCGGATGACCGGCCACGGCGACCTGCACTGGGGCAACCTCACCGCACCCCTCGTCATCCTGGACTGGGAGCGCTGGGGAAAGGTACCCGTCGGCTACGACCCCGGACTGCTGCACGCCAACAGCCTGCTCGTCCCCGCCGTGGCTAAGCGGATCCGCGCCGAGTTCCCCATCCTGGACACCCCCAGTGGCCGGATCGGGGAACTCGCCGCCCTCGCCGAGATGCTGCAAGCCGTCGCCCGTGGCTGGTACCCGGAACTCGCACCGCTCCTCGCCGTCCGCGCAAGGGAACTGACTGGCATTCAGCCACCAGCCCCGGCCCACTCCGAGGTCGCGGGCTGACCAACCCGCGGCGTCGCTTCGGCGGGCCATCGTGGACCGGCGTAACTCGCATGTCAGCGGCAAAGCATAAGCCAGCTGAGCAACAACAACCTGGCGGTCCACGCAGGAGCAGTGGCGCTGGAGTTGTGCGCGTTCTGCGGGTCGGGCGGGGGATCCGGCGTGAGCGCCCCGGCTCGCATCCTGCCGCGCCGCGCCCACCGCTTCCGCCGTATCCCCTGACCATCGCTGTACACCGTGGCCCCCCGACGTCCACGCAGGTCGGACGTCGCACCCGGTCCATCGAGCAGCCGGTCACGATTGCATCCCAACCAGCCCCTCGCCATCTCCATGACGGCCCCGGCACCGACTGGGGCCGTCGCTTGTTGGGGCACTTCACCATCAACTCCATACCAAGAGAGGAAACTGACCTGATGACGCGCAGTGAGACCCAATGGGGCCCCTGGGAGCCGGCACCGCTGAATGATGTGGCCGCGCTCTTCTCGACAGCCCAGGTCCGCTGGTGGATCGCTGGCGGATACGCCATCGAGCTTGCTGTCGGCCATTCATACCGGGAGCACGGCGACATCGACGTTCTGCTCCTACGGCGAGACCAGCTCGCGGTGCAAGAAGTGCTGTCCTCGTGGGACTGGTGGGCGGCAGACCCACCTGGAACCCTCCGGTCCTGGCGGCGCGACGAAACCTTGCCGCTTGGCGTCCACGACATCTGGTGCCGGCCTGGGTCCTCGGAGCCTTGGAGGATCCAGATCATGCTGGACGAGGCCGAGAACGACGAGTGGGTCTCCAGGCGGAACAGCGGCGTACGCCGGGCCATCGACCAGGTAGGCGCAGTCTCCGCCGAGGGAATTCCCTACCTCACGCCAGAAGTGCAGTTGTTCTACAAGGCGAAGCAACCGAGGCCTAAGGATGAGCAGGACTTCGCTACGACGCTGCCCACTCTGGGCGATGACCAGAGGCGGTGGCTCGTCGGCGCAATCACCCAGGCGTATGGGCCACATCCGTGGAACGATCGCCTCGGCAACTGAGTACGCCGCGGAGCACGGCGGAAGCCACCACGCAGGCCAGCCACTTCCTCGCTCGAGCAGCGAGCGGTCCACGGCGCCGACAGGAGAGGTCGCCAGAGCGAGATCGAAGCGCTTGGCGAAAGCACGGCTGAGAGGAGAGTGGTGCGACGCGGCGGTGACCGCGTTACTCCTTGCGCGGATACGCGGCGGCCCCAAGTAGTTCTTCGAGGGAAACGTGGGGTCCCCACCTGGTCCCCAGCAAGATTGTTTAGAGGCGCTCGCAGGAGCCGCGTCTCACTGATGAGGCGTCACACAAAAAGCCCTCTGGCCTGGACTTTCGTCCAGGCCAGAGGGCTTCCGACTCATTGTCGGGACGACAGGATTTGAACCTGCGACCCCTTGACCCCCAGTCAAGTGCGCTACCAAGCTGCGCCACGTCCCGTGGTCTCGCTGCCTCCGCTCACCGATCTCGATCGGTGTTCTTCGGCTTCTCGACCTTGTCTCCGGTCTCCCGGCGACGTGGAAAACAATACAGCACGTCGAGGGGTGCTCGCTGCCAGGTTTCGGGTGACGGGCCCGGGGGTGTCGGGGCTGGTCAGGGGGTGGGGTTGCGGGAGTCGTAGCGGAGGAAGGCGGGGCGGCGGGCCGCGAGCAGCAGGACGGCGGCAACGCAGGCGAGACCACCTGTGACGACGGAGATCGTGACGGAGGAGGTGAGGGCGGCAACCGTCCCGGATTCGAAGTCGCCGAGGCGGGGGCCGCCGGCGACGACGACGATGAAGATGCCCTGGAGGCGGCCGCGCATGTCGTCGGGGGCCGCCACCTGCATGATCGTGTTGCGGAAGATCATGCTGATGGTGTCGGCGCAGCCGGCCGCCGCGAGCAGCGCCAGCCCGAGCCACAGCTCGCGGACGACCCCGAAGGCGGCGATGGCGAGCCCCCAGGCGGCGACGGCGGCGAGGACGGCGGCCCCGTGCCGGTGCACCCGCCCGATCCATCCCGAGAACAGGGCGCCCGCCAGGGCGCCCACGGCGGGGGCGGCGACCAGCAGGCCGACCGTCCCGGCTCCGCCGCCGTAGAAGCCGACCGCGATGGCGGGGAAGAGTGCCCGGGGCAGGCCGAAGATCATGGCGGCGAGGTCGGCGAGGAAGCTGGTGCGCAGGTTGGGCCGGGTGGCGAGGAAGCGCAGGCCGTCGAGGACGGAGGCCCGTCCCTTCCGCGCGGTGCCGTCGCCCTGCGGCTTCATCGTGGGAAGCCGCCACATCGCGTAGAGCGTGGCGCTGAAGGCGACGGCGTCGACGAGGTACGCGGACTGGGCGCCGTACGCGCCGATGAGCAGGCCGCCGAGCATGGGGCCGACGGTCATACCGAGGTTCATGCTCATGGTGTTGAGGGCGTTGGCGGCGGGCAGCTGTTCGCGCGGAACCAGTCGGGGGATCATCGAGGACCGGGCGGGCGAGGAGAGTGCGAAGAAGCCGGCCTGGAGGGCGACCGCCGCGTAGAGCAGGCCGACGGCGTGCAGGCCGAGCAGGGCCTGGGCGGCGAGCAGGACGGAGACGGCCGCGAGGCCGGCGGAGCCGATGAGGCCGAGGCGGCGGCGGTCGACGGTGTCGGCGATCGCGCCGCCCCACAGGCCGAAGGTGACCAGTGGGACGAGCGAGAAGAGTCCGACCAGGCCGGTGGCGAAGGTGGACCGGGTGAGGTCGTAGACCTGGACGGCGACGGCCACGGCGGTCATCTGCTGGCCGACGGAGGAGACGGTCTGGCCGAACCAGACGCGCCGGTAGTCGGGGATGTCGCGCAGTGGCCCGATGTCGGCGAGGGCGCCGCGCGCGATCCGCTTCAGCCGCCCGGGAGCCCCGCCGCCGCCCACCGGGGGCACGGATGGAACGGGTGCGGAGGGGGCTGCCTCGGGTGCCTGCGGCTGATCGGTCGACATGGTCAACCATGTTCGACCACGACGTTTCACTTCCGTCCGCCGGGGTTGCCGCTACGGTGGCCGCCGTGGCGTCCTCCGATCGCGAACTGACCGCTCCTGTCGACCTCTGCCGGCCCGACGGGCGGCTCGATCCGGCGGCCGTCGGCTGGTCCCGGCGGCCGCTGCACCGGGCGAACCTCCGCGGCTGGGGCCGCACCAAGCGCTGGGAGTACTGGTGCGTGACCGCGCCGACCCATCTGGTGGCGCTGACCGTCAGTGACCTGGACTTCCTGGCGCTGAACAGCGTGTACGTCCTCCGCTGGGACGACCCTGCCGACCCGGCTGACCCGGCCGACCCGACCGGCGCCCGGGAGCTGGAGCGCACCGCCCTCGTCCCCTTCGGCCGCGGCGTCGCCCTCCCGCAGACGATCGCCGGATCCGACGTCACCGATACATCCGACGGCACCGGTACAGACGTGGTCGTCGGCCCGGAGCGGCCGACCGGCGGCCGGGTCCGGGTGGAGATCCGCGGTGAGGCGGGCGGCACCCGGCTGCGGGCCCGCTGCGTGACACCCGACGGCAGGCCGGTCGAGGTCGACGTGTTCGCGGCGCTCCCGGAGGGCCACGAGACGCTGAGCGTGGTCGTGCCGTGGGACGAGCGCCGGTTCCAGTTCACGTCCAAGCACACCGCCCGCCCGGCGCGCGGCACGCTGCGGATCGGCGACGAGGTCCTCTCCTTCGGCGGCCCGGGGAAGGACGAGGCCTGGGCGGTGCTGGACCACGGCCGGGGCCGCTGGCCGCGCTCGGTGCACTGGAACTGGGGCGCCGCCTCCGGCCGGACGGACGGCCGGACCGTCGGTCTGCAGTTCGGCGGCCGGTGGACGGTCGGCACCGGGACCACCGAGAACGCCCTCTGCGTGGACGGCCGTCTCACCCGGATCTCCGAGGAGCTCGCCTGGTCGTACGACCTCGCCGACCCGCTCGCGCCGTGGACCGTCCGCACCCCCGGCTCGGACCTGGTGGACCTGGTCTTCACCCCGTTCCACGACCGCCGGACGCGCACCGAGGCCGGCCTGCTCGCCAACCGCACCGACCAGTGCTTCGGCCACTACGACGGCACCGTCCGCACCGAGGACGGCCGCCGGATCGCCGTCCACGACCTGCTCGGCTGGGCGGAGGACGTCCGGATGCGCTGGTGAGCAGGTCCCGGACGACCTGTCAGCCGGTCACGACATGCCGCTCCCCCGCCTCGACGGCCACCGGCAGCCGGTTGCCGGGCGGCGGGAAGGGGCAGATGAAGTGGTCGGCGAAGGCGCAGGGCGGCAGGTGGGCCCGGTTGAGGTCGAGCACGGTGCGGCCCTCGGCGTCCGGGGCGGGCAGGGTGATGAACCGGAAGCGGTAGGTCTCGTGCCCGCTGGTGGCGTCCGCGATCACACCGCTGAGCCGTCCGCCGGAGCGGCTGACGGTGAGGGCGTACTCCTCGCCGCAGAGGGTGAAGGCGATCTGCCCGGTGACGGCGAGCGGCCGGTCCTTGCCGTCCGCGCTGGGCACGGTCAGCGCCCGGTCGCCGCTCTCGAACGGGGTGAACACGGCGGGGACGGCCCAGTCCGGCGCGTACGGGAAGGTGTCGATCCCGGCGAAGGCGGTGCGGGCCGGGGCGTCCGGGTCGAAGACCCGCAGGGCGAGCTCGCCCTCCCGCTCGATCGGGACGAGCCGCAGCCCGCCGATCACGGCGCGTTCCGGGGCCGGATCGGTGTCCGGCCGCAGCGCCACCTCCCCGTCCAGTGCCCCGGCCGGCTCCCCGGATTCGAGCCGGATCCCGTACTCGGCCTTGGCGTTGAGGCGGACGGCGCCGTCGACGGCCCACCACTCGCCCGGCAGGCCGGGGATCTGCTCGGGGTCGGGGCCGAGCCAGTGCGTACCGGTCAGCGCGAGCGGCCCGTGCAGGGCGCTGACGGCGGCGGCGCGGGCCTCGGTCCAGCGCTGCCAGGATTCCGCGGCGGTCTCTGCGGCGGTCATCGGCGGTCCTTCCTGAGCGGTGGCGGTGCGGCGGTAGCGGTACGGGACGCTGACGGGGCGGGGCGGCCGAGCGGCCCGCGGGTCAGCGTGCGGTGAGCGGCCGGAAGAGTCCCTCCTGCACGACGGAGACCACCAGCCGCCCGCTGCGGTCGAAGATCTCCCCGCGGGCGAGCCCGCGGGCGCCGTGCGCGATCGGCGACTCCTGCTGGTACAGCAGCCAGTCGTCTGCCCGGAACGGGCGGTGGAACCACATCGCGTGGTCGAGCGAGGCCATGTCGAAGTTCCGCTCGCCCCACAGTGGTTCGACCGGGACGCGGACGGCGTCGAGCAGCGTCATGTCGCTGGCGTAGGTGAGCGCGCAGACGTGGATCAGCGGGTCGTCGGGCAGGGCGCCGTTGGTCCGCAGCCAGACGCCGCTGCGCGGCTGGACCCCGGCCAGGTCCTCCTTGGACCAGCGCAGCCGGTCGACGTAGCGGATGTCGAAGGGCTGGCGGCGGCTGATGAACGGCGGCATCTCGCCGAGCCGGGAGCCGACCTCGTCGAGTGCGCTCGGCAGGTCCTCGGGGGCGGGGACCTGCGGCATCGGGTCCTGGTGCTCGATGCCGCCCTGCTCGGGGAGGTGGAAGTCTGCGGTCAGCGCGAAGATCGAGCGGCCCTGCTGGATGCCCAGCACACGGCGGGTGGTGAAGGACCGTCCGTCACGGATCCGGTCGACCTGGTAGACGATCGGCACGCCGGGGACGCCCGGGCGCAGGAAGTAGGCGTGGAGCGAGTGCACGGGGCGGTCCCCGTCGACCGTCCGGCCGGCGGCGACCAGGGCCTGGCCGGCGACCTGCCCGCCGAAGGTCCGCTGCAGGGCCTCCTCCGGGCTGCGTCCCCGGAAGATGTTGAGTTCGATCTGTTCCAGATCGAGCAGGTCGACGAGCTGGTCGACGGGCGTGCCCATGTCCTGTGTCCTCTCCCGGCCGCCTGGTGCCTGCCCCGGGATCTCCGGTGCGGCGCCGGGCGGCGCTCTACGTCTACCGAGAAGTCTCCTCCGGATCGGGGAATTCCCGCCGCCCGGGCCCGGAATCCGGCGGGCGCCCCGGTGTCGGGCCGGGCTCAGAGCAGCCCGGACTGCCGGACGGTGATGTTCAGCCGCCCGACCAGGCCGAGCGCCGGATCGGCGGTGCCGGGCAGGGTCCTCACCACGCCGTGGTAGGCGAAGCGGGACGGGCCGCCGAAGACGAACAGGTCGCCGCTGCGCAGTTCCAGGTCGGTCCAGGGCCGGGTGCGGGTCTCGGTGTTGCCGAGCCGGAAGACGCAGCTATCGCCGATCGAGAGGGAGACCACGGGGGCGTCGACGCGTTCCTCCTTGTCCTTGTGCAGGCCCATCCTGGCGCCGTGCGGGTAGTGGTTGACCACGGCGATGTCGGGCGCGTAGCCGGCGGCGCCGGGTACGGCGGCGAGCCCGTCCGGCCCGTACGCGGCGGCGACGGCGCGACCGGCGAGTTCGCCGAGTTCGGGCGGGAAGGGCTTGACCGGGGCGCCGTCGCCGTCGACGACGGTCCGCGCGTAGCCGTACGGGTACCAGTGCCAGCCGAGGCAGACGGTGTGCACGGACATCAGGCCGCCGGTGGGCATCCGGACGGTCCGCATCCCGGCGGGCGGCCGGGCCCAGGCACGGCAGGCCTCGACGAGCTCGCGCTGCTCGGCGGCGTCCAGCCAGTCGGGCAGGTGCACGGCGCCGGGCGCCGGTTCGGCGGGCTCACGCGGGAACGGGAGTGGATCGCCGGTCATACGGCCATCCTCCCAGCCGCCCGGGCCTGCGCGGCGGGGTGCGGGCGGCGAGGTGCGGGCGAGGTACCGGCGAGGTACCGGCGGAGGGGCGCTGATCGGGGGGCAGCGGCCGGCCACTCCCCCGGATCGACATGCGGGGCTCCGGCCGGCGGCTCACGCTGGTCGGGGAGCCGACCCCGCCCCGCCCCGCCCGCGGCGCACCGTCTGCGCCGCTCCGCGCCCCGAAGGAGCCGGCATGAGCAGGCTGGACTTCGCCGTCGTCGACCTTCCCGAGTCGTCGCTGCACAAGACCGCGGTGCTGATCGTCGGCGCGCACGGGACGATGCTGGTGGACACCGGCTTCACCCGTTCGGACGGGCGGCGGCTGGCGCAGCTGGTCCAGGGGATGGACCGGCCGCTCACCACCGTGGTGGTCAGCCACGGCGACCCGGACTTCTACTTCGGCACCGAGGAGGTGCAGAACGCTTTCCCGGAGGCCCGGTTCCTGGCGCATCCGCTGGTGATCGAGCACATCGCCCGGACGTACCCGGAGAAGCTGTCGACCTGGGCGCAGCTGGGCAGTGAGCTGCCGACCCGGCCGCCGCGGCTGCAGCCGCTGGACGGTGACGTGATCGAGTTCGAGGGGCACCGATTCGAGGTGCGCGGCTTCGAGCCGAAATTGCCGGACCGGCACTTCCTCTGGGAGCACCGCAGCCGGCTGCTGCTCGGCGGTGTCGCCCTGTACCAGGGGCTGCACGCCTGGACGGCGGACACGCCGGGCCCGGACCTGCGGGCCTCCTGGATCGATCAGCTGGACGCGATGGAGGCGCTCGATCCGCTGACGGTGGTGGCCGGGCACCGCATGCCCGGGGTCACACCGGACGTCGGCGCGATCACCTACACCCGGGACTACCTCAAGGCCTTCGAGCGGGAGGTGGGCAAGGCCGAGGACGCGGCCGCGGCGGAGGAGGCGCTGCTGCGGCTCTACCCGGACGCCGGGCTGAAGCTGGCCGTCCGTCTCGGCACCCAGGTGGCGAAGGGCGAGCTCGCCTGGGACTGACCCGGCCACGGCCGGCCACCGGAAGGAACGGCCACGCGGGCAGCCGGGGAGCGAGCGCTCAGGGCCGACGGTCGAGCAGGCCGATCCGCCGGGCGCAGCCGGACCACGCCTGCCAGCCCTGCAGGCGGCGGATCTCCTCGGCCACGGTGATCTGTGCGGCCCGGTCGGCGAGGTCGGGGCGCGGGGCGTACTGCGGGCCGCCGGCCTCCTGCCAGGTGGCGGGCAGGATCTGCAGGCCGCCGTAGTAGCCGTTGCCGGTGTCGGCCTGCCGGTCGCCGCCGCTCTCGCAGTCGGCGAGAGCGTCCCGGACGGCCTCGGGCGCGGGGGTGCCGACGTCGGCGGCAGGGCCCGTCGGCCGCACCGCGGCGCGGGCGAGGGCGAGGGCGAGGGCCGGACCGGCGATCGGCAGGGCAGCCGGAGCGGCGATCGGACGGGCGGTTAGGGCTGCGGTCAGAGTCGCCGTCAGCAGCAGCGCGGACGCGGGCCCCGCGGCGTTTCGGGCACACAGCACCCGACGCTGGGCGGGGGAACGCGCGGACGCCCGCCGGTCGCCGCCCGTCCGGGGGGTACGGGGCGGCGGCCGGCGGGCGGCGGCGGGTCCGGGGGCGCAGCAGGGGCGCCCCCGGGCGCTGGTGGGGCGGCGGATGTCACCGCCGTTCCGGGTGTCAGACGGAGAGGACCTGGCCCGGGAAGATCAGGTTCGGGTTGCCGCCGATGACACCGGCGTTGTTCTTGTACACGGTCTTCCAGTCGAGGCCCTTGGCGTTGGCGATCTTGCTCAGGGTGTCGCCGGACTTGACGGTGTAGTTGCCGCCGTTGGTGTTCTTCACCGGAGCGGACTTCTTCGGGGCGTCCTGCTTGGCGGCGGTGTTCAGCTGGGCGCGGGCCTCGCTGCGGCTGGCCTTCTGCTCGTCGGCCTTCGGGGCGGCGGGCTTCGCGGCCGGCGCGGCGGGCTTGGCGGCCGGGGCGGCCGGGGCGGCGGCCTTCGGGGCGGCAGCGGCGGCGGTGTCGACCTGCGGGGCGGCGCCGCCCTTGGTCAGGCCGGCCTTGACGGAGCAGACGGGCCAGGCACCCGGGCCCTGCACGGCGAGGACCTTCTCGGCGATGGCGATCTGCTGGTCCTTGGTGGCCAGGTCGGCGCGCGGGGCGAACGCGGTGCCGCCGAAGGCCGCCCAGGTGCTGTTGGTGAACTGCAGGCCGCCGTAGAAGCCGTTACCGGTGTTGATGTGCCAGTTGCCGGTGCTCTCGCACTGGGCGACGGCGTCCCAGGTGGAGACGGAGGCGGCGGAGGCGGAGGTGGCCGTGACGAGGCCGGCCACCGGGAGGACGGCCACAGCGGCGCCGCCCGCGATTGCCAGCCGGACGCGGTTGCGCTTGGTGGCGGTGGTGGTGGCAGCGGCGGACTCGTTACGGAAGATCATGAGTTTCCTCTCGACAGCCCCGGGCGGGCATGCGGAACCAGAGCCGTGAGGCTCGGTTCGCTCGCCGCGTCCGTTGGACGGCCGTGCACGTGTTCGTACGTGCCATGCCGCCCCGGCCACCTTCCGCATCCGGGCGGTGGTCAGCCGCTCGGTGGGCACCTGCGCCGCCGGCGGGGCCGGTGGGTGGTGCTGGGGGTGAACCCGGGAAGTGCTCGGTGCACTGGGCAAAAACCTACGAGCCGCTCGGCCGGGCACCAAACAGTTTCGGGTCGTCCCAGCTCAGCGTGGCGTTACCGCGAGTATTGATCTAGCAAATAACGGCAGTTTGCCCGATTTGCCCATATTTTCCATGATCAATCCTCGGTCGATCGTGAGGCTGCTCACCGTTTCCGGCCTGTGACCTCGGGCACAGCGTCGACAGATTGCGACCGCTCGCCCACCCATCGCAGTCAGATCCGCGGCAAATCCCGTCGGAGCCGGACGCACCCGTGACCCCGGCCACAGCCGCCCGTTGGAACTGGCGGCCAGGCGCGCCCTGCCATCCCGAGACCGGAGGAGTCCCCCTTGCCGCGCATGCTCGAAGTCAGCGACGACGTACGAACCGAGATCGGAGACGACGAGGCAGACCGGCTTCTCGCCGGCGCCCACGCCCCGGACGCCTATGACTGCACCTCGTGCCGGGCCCCCGGCGACTCGCTGCGCGAGCCCACCAGCACGGTTCTCTTCATCGGCGACGAGACGGCCGTCCTCGCCTTCGCCCACGCCCGCTGTGTGCCCTCCCAGGTCGTGCCGGTGGACGAGGACCAGCTGCTCGGCGCCGTCCGCTCGATCAGCCAGGCACAGGGCAGCGTCGGCGCGCCCGCGCCCGCCCCGGCGTACGCCGCCCCCGGCACACCCGACGGCTACGCCGTCCCCGGGATGCCCGACGGCGCCGCCTGGGCCGCCCCGACCGCGCCCGCCCCGACCCCGCAGCCGCAGGGCCCGGCAACCCCGGGCACCCAGCCCGCCGTGCTCGGCGTCACCTGCGGCCTGGTGCTCTGCGGGGACACCCCGTACGCGGCGCTGGTGGTGGAACCCACCGGGCCGATCGCCCGGCCCGGCAGCGGCTCGGCGGAGGACGAGTTCCTCTCGCTGCTCACCGACCACGGCTTCCAGCTGGTGCAGTCGGTGGACCGGGCACCGAGCCGCCCGCTCACCGGCTGGTCGGTGCTGATGGCGATGGGCCAGCTGCACGCGATCCTGCAGCCCTCGGCGAGCGGCGGCAGCGCCGCCTGGTGGCAGGCCCACCAGCCGCTGCAGGTCACCGAGGCCTGGCGGGCCGCGGTCGCCCGCCGCTCCGAGGTGATCATGTACGCGGTACCGGCCGGCACCATCGGCCGCCAGCCCCGCGAGGACCTGCTGCGGATGGCCCTCGACCGGGCGGTCGCGCACGGCGTGCTGGCGGCCGGCATGCTGCCGCTGGCCGGCACCTGAGCCGACCGGCGGGCACCCCCTCTAGCTGCACGTGGCGGCACCCGGCCGGCACCCGCGGGAATGGCACAGGCCTGGCCGCGGAACCCCGCATCCCCGGGCGGCCTCGCTCGTTGGCCCTCACGTGTACAGCTACGACGTCGCCCCGACCACCCGCCCGTCCGCCGGCCGCACCATCCCGGGCATGCGCCCCTCGTACGACGCGGACCTGCCCGTCTCACCGACCCCGATCTACGACTCGCTGTACTCCGAGTACCGGAGACTCTTCAGGGCCCTGCCCGGCGACCGGACGGACGAGGAGCAGCTGCGGTTCAAGGGCTTCGGCGGGTCGGGCGGGTTCGGCGGGTCCTCGGCCGCGTCGTACCCGCAGCACCAGGTGTTCGAGACGTACGCGGGGCACGCGCAGGGCACGCCGCAGTTCGTCCCGGAGAGCCGGGCGGCGGCCGGGCAGCACGGCGGCCGGGGGCACGGGGCCGAGCAGCACCAGCAGGGCCGGTCGGCGGCCCAGCCGGTCACCGTCGGCCACCAGGCCGGGCACCCGTCCGCCGGCCACGCGGCCACGGGACACACCGCGGGGCACGCGGTCGGCGGCACCGGCCAGGGCTGGGTCGCCGCCGGCTACCTGGGGCATCAGCCGGCCGCGGCCACCGGCGGGGGCCGCCACCGCTCACTGCTCTCGCTGCCGCCGGGGCGCTCCGCCGAGCAGGTGCTCTGAGGCGGCACGGAACGACGGCCGGGGCCGGGCAGCATTCGCGCTGCCCGGCCCCGGCCGTCGTCGGTGTCCCCGCTGCTTCGTGCGGCGTTACTTCTTGCGGCGCTTCTCGCGCACCCGGACGGAGATGGAGATCGGGGTGCCCTCGAAGCCGAACTCCTCGCGCAGCCGGCGCTCGATGAAGCGGCGGTAGCCGGCCTCCAGGAAGCCGGAGGCGAACAGCACGAACCGCGGCGGGCGGGTGCCGGCCTGGGTGCCGAACAGGATGCGGGGCTGCTTGCCGCCGCGGATCGGGTGCGGGTGGGCCGCCACCAGCTCGCCCAGGAAGGCGTTCAGACGGGCCGTCGGGATGCGGGTCTCCCAGCCCTGCAGCGCAGTCTCGATCGCCGGGACGAGCTTCTCCATGTGGCGGCCGGTCTTCGCCGAGACGTTGACCCGCGGCGCCCACTGCACCTGGACGAGATCCTTCTCGATCTCCCGCTCCAGGTAGTAGCGGCGCTCCTCGTCGAGCTGGTCCCACTTGTTGTAGGCGATCACGACGGCCCGGCCGGCCTCGACGGCCATCGAGATGATCCGGGTGTCCTGCTCGGCGAGGGTCTCGCTGGCGTCGATCAGGACGACCGCGACCTCGGCCTTCTCCAGCGCGGAGGCGGTGCGCAGCGAGGCGTAGAAGTCCGCGCCGGCGGTCAGGTGGACCCGGCGGCGGATACCGGCGGTGTCGACGAACTTCCAGGTCTTGCCGCCGAGTTCGATCATCTCGTCGACCGGGTCGCGGGTGGTGCCGGCCAGCTCGTTGACGACCACCCGCTCCTCGCCGGCGACCTTGTTGAGGAGGCTGGACTTGCCGACGTTCGGCCGGCCGATCAGCGCGACCCGGCGCGGGCCGCCGATCGGGCCGTTGCCGAAGGTCTGCGGCGGGGCCTCGGGCAGCGCGTCCATCACGGCGTCCAGCAGGTCGCCGGAGCCGCGGCCGTGCAGGGCGGAGACGGGGTACGGCTCGCCGAGGCCGAGCGACCACAGGTAGGCGGCCTCGGCCTCGGTGGACGGACCGTCGACCTTGTTGGCGCAGAGCACGGTGGGCTTGCCGGCCCGCCGGATCAGCTTGATCAGGGCCTCGTCGGTGTCGGTGGCGCCGATGGTGGCGTCGACGACGAAGAGGACCGCGTCGGCGGACTCGATGCCGTACTCGGCCTGGGCGGCGACGGCGGCGTCAATGCCGAGGACGTCGACCTCCCAGCCGCCGGTGTCGACGAGCTTGAAGCGGCGGCCGTTCCAGGTCGCCTCATAGGTGACCCGGTCGCGGGTGACGCCGGGGCGGTCCTCGACGACGGCCTCGCGGCGGCCGATGATGCGGTTGACGAGGGTCGACTTGCCGACGTTCGGGCGGCCTACGACGGCCAGCACGGGCAGCGGCCCGTGCGCGGCGCCGTCCAGGTCCGCGTCGATCTCGTCGGCGTCGAAGCCCTCCTCGGCGGCGAGCGCCATGAACTCGGCGTACTCGGCGTCGCCGAGCTCACCGTGGTGTGTGGCGGTCTCGTTGCTCATGTGTGTTTTCCGTTTCCCGACACGGCCCTTCCCAGGGGCGTGCCGTGCGTTCCTGCCCTCGCGGGCAGCGCGAAACTACGTGTCCCGTAGTCGGAGGACGGGCCGGACGGCCCGAGGGTGGTCAGACGGCGGACGGCTGCTGGGCCCGCTCCTCGACCAGGGTGGCGACGGTGTCGATCACCTGGTCCAGAGTGAGCTCGCTGGTGTCCACCAGGACGGCGTCCCGGGCCTGCGCGAGCGGAGCCGTCTCCCGGGAGGAGTCGGCTGCGTCCCGGCGGTCCAGGTCGGCGGCCATCGATGCGATGGTCGCCTCGTCCACGCCCTTGGCGCGGAGCTCGGCCGCGCGGCGCGCGGCGCGGGCGGCGCCCGAGGCGGTGAGGAAGATCTTGGCGGTGGCGTCCGGGAAGACGACGGTGCCCATGTCGCGGCCCTCGGCGACTATGCCGCGCGGCGCGACCTCGGCGCAGCCGCGCTGCAGCTCCACCAGCCGGGCCCGGACGGCCGGCACGGCGGAGACCGCGGAGACCTTGGCGGTCACCTCGGGGCCGCGGATCGGGCCGGAGACGTCCTGGCCGTCGACCGTGATGGTCGGGCCGGCCGCGTCCGTCCCGGAGACGATCACCGGCTTGCCGCAGGCGATCGCGACCGCCTCGGCGTCGTCGACGTCGATGTCGTTGGCGAGCATCCACCAGGTCATCGCGCGGTACATGGCGCCGGTGTCCAGGAAGCTGAGCCCGAGCCGGGCGGCGACCGCGCGGGAGACGGTCGACTTGCCTGATCCGGAGGGTCCGTCGATGGCGACGACGACCGGGGCGTGCGCTCGGTCGGCAGTGTCCACGGGGCGAACCTCTCTCTCGGGCCGGCGCGCTCGGGCCGGGATGACTATCTCAAGGTTAATGGACCGACGGAGGCTCCCGGTCCGGTCGCCTCCCGGGCCCTTCCCCACCGTGCTCCCGTCCCTGCCGGTCGTCCCGGACGGTCGGTCGCGCAAGGTCAGTCGCGGACGCTCCAGCCGCGGTCGCGCAGGCCGGCGGTCAGCAGCCGGACGGCCGCCGGAGCGACGTCCAGGTGCACATGGCCGACCTGCTGGCCGTCGGAGTGCTCGATGGTGACGTCCTCGATGTTGACGCCGAGCGTGCCGACCTCGCCGAACAGCCGGCCCAGCTCGCCGGGCTGGTCGCCCAGCACGACGGTGACCGACTCGTACCGGGTGGGCGGGGCGCCGTGCTTGCCGGGGATCCGGGCGTGGCCGTGGTTGCCGCGCCGCATGACCGCCTCGATCCCGGCCGCGCCGGCCCGCCGCTCGCCCTCGTCGGCGGCCTGCAGGGCGCGCAGCGCCGTCACCGTCTCGTCGAGGTCGGCGGCCACCTCCTGCAGGATGTCGGCGACCACCCCGGCGTTCGCGGAGAGGATGTCCACCCACAGTGCGGGGCTGGACGCCGCGATCCGGGTGACGTCCCGGACGCCCTGTCCGGACAGCCGGACGGCCGTCTCGTCGGCGTGCTCCAGCCGGGCCGCGACGATCGAGGCGACCAGCTGGGGGGCGTGCGAGACCAGCGCGACGGCGCGGTCATGGGCGGCCGCGTCCATCACGATCGGCATCGCGCCACAGAGCGCCACCAGCTCCAGTGCGGCGTTCAGGGTGTCGGTGTCGGTGTCCTTGGTCGGGGTGAGCACCCACGGCCGGCCCTCGAACAGGTCGGCGCGGGCGGCCAGCGGACCGGACCGCTCCCGGCCGGCCATCGGGTGGCCACCGATGTAGCGGACGGTGTCGCAGCCGAGCGCGGCCACCTCGGCCCGCGGCCCGGCCTTCACACTGGCCACGTCGGTGTAGCAGCGGGCCAGACCGCGGCGCTGGCAGTCCGCCAGCACCTTGCCCACCAGCGCCGGGGGCACCGCCACCACCGCCAGGTCGACCGGCCCGTCCGGCAGCTCCGTGGAGCCCGCGCCGAGCGCGGCGGCCGTGCGGGCGGCGTCCGGGTCGGCGTCCTCCAGATAGACCGCGACCCCGCGGGCGGTGAGCGCGAGGGCGGCGGAGGTGCCGATCAGTCCGGTGCCGATGACGGCGGCTGTGCGCATGACGGGGCTGGTCTCCTGGTGCGGACGGAACACTGTTCCGCCCATCCTCTCGCAGCCCCCGCCTCCGCGGCGAAGCCGCCCGCCCCGCGAGATGCGTGCACCGCCCGGGGGCGCCGGGGGCACGCCCGCAACCGGGGTGGGGGCCGGGGCCGTCCCCCCATCCGACGCGCAGCGCAAATCCACGGCGGACGGGCGCCGACCCGGGCAGACTGGCGGCCCGGACCGGGGACGGACGAAGGGCAGGGCGGGGTGGCAGCAGAGACGGCAGCGGCGGATCGGTGGGAGTCGGTACTCGACTCGGTGGTGGTGTACGCGAGCGGGGCGCTGTGCCGGCGCCGGGCGCGCGGCACGGTGCCGGCGGACGGCAGGGTGCGGCTGACCGGCCTGCCGAGGGTGGCGGACGCGGGTTCGCTCCGCGCCGCCGTGCTCTCCGGCGGGGCCCGGGTGACGGCGGCCCGGCTGGAGCCGGAGGCGGAGGTGCGCAGCCGCTCGGACCTGCCCGGGCTGCGCCGCCGGGTGGAGCGGGCGCAGGACGCCGCGGAGGCCCTGCGGCAGCGTTCGGCGCGGCAGGAGGCGCGGATCGCGGAGGTCTCCGCGGTGCGGGCCGTGCCGCCGCCGCTGCAGGCGGACGAGCCGCACCGCCGGACGCCCGCCGACGCCTGGCTGCAGCTGGCCGACTTCGTGGACGAGCGGCTGGCCGCGCTGCACGGCCGGTCCGCCGCCCTGACCGAGGAGCTGCGCTTGGCCGAGCACGAACTGTCGCTGGCGGAGGACGCGTTGGCGCGGGCCTCGTCCGCGGTGGCGGTCGGCCCGGTGACGCTCGGCTGTACCGCCGTGGTGACCCTGGAGGGCGCGCCGGAGGGTGCCGAGGTGGAGCTGGAGGTGGAGTACGGGGTGCCGGGCGCGGTGTGGGTGCCGACGTACCGGCTGACCTACCGCCGGGGCGAGGACACCGGGACGCTGCTGCTGCGCGCCCAGCTCGCCCAGCGCACCGGCGAGGACTGGTCGGGGGTGCGGATCGGCCTGTCCACGGCGGACCTGCAGCGCCGCACCGATCTGCCGCAGTTGCGCTCGTTGCGGATCGGGCGGCGGCAGCCCGCGCCGGCGCCGTCCGGCTGGCGGGAGCCCCCGGCGGGGCTCGGCGATCTGTTCACCGGGTACGACGCGGCGGGCCGGCCGCCGCAGCCGCGCCCGTCGCGCGGGGTGAGGCCGATGGCGGGCGGCGGGCGTCCGGGCCGGGCGGCCCGGCCGGGCGGCGGCGCGGACGCGACGCTGGCCGGGGGTGTCCCGGCCGCGGAGGTCGCGCTGCCGTTCGCCGCGCCACCGCCCCCTCCGCCGCCGGCTCCCGGTGCCGCGCCGCAGGCCTTCCCGATGCCGGCGCCGGCCGCGCAGGCGTACGGCGCGGCCCCGCAGCCGCCGGGGGCGATGCCGCCGCCGGCGCCGGTGGCGTCCGCCCGGATGTCACGGAGTCGGGGGATGTCCGGCGGCGGGCTGCGCTCGGCCTCGTTCGCCGCGTACGACGAGCCGGTGCCGGAGCCGCTGCCGGAGCCGGTGCCGGCGGGCCCCTCGCCGGCGCAGCTGGACTACGCGGGCCTGGTGCTGGACGGCCCGGACCGGCCGGCGCACCGGCGCGGTCTGCTGTTCCCGGGGGCGGTGCACGACCCGTCGACGACGGAGTCCCGCAATCTGGCGGAGTCGGTGGCCGGGCTGGCGCTGCCCGCGCACGCGGTGCGGCCGCGGGTCTCCGCGGGCTCCTTCGACCAGCGGTACGACGCGGCGGCCCGGGCGGACGTCCCCTCGGACGGCACCTGGCACACCGTCACGGTCGGGGAGGTGCCGGTGTCGCTGAGCACGGAGTACGTCTGCGTGCCGGCGGTCGAGGAGGCCGTGTACGGGACGCTGGTGCTGGCCAACGCGACCGCGTCGGCGCTGCTGGCGGGGCCGGTGGAGGTCACCGTGGACGGCGACTTCCTGCTGACCGCGGCGCTGCCGACGCTGGCCGCGGGGGCGGCCCGCCGGGTCGGCCTCGGTCAGGCGGAGGCGGTCCGGGTGGCCCGGCGCACGGAGCTGAAGGAGTCCACCGCGGGCATGCTCAACAGCACCACCGTGCTGGACCACCGGATCCATGTGGAGCTGGCGAACCGGCTGTCGCACCCGGTCACCGTGGAGGTGCGCGAGCGGGTGCCGGTCTCCGCCGACCAGGACGTGCGGATCGAGGAGCGTGCCGACTGGCGCGGCCCCGACCACCCGTCCGAGGAGTTCCCGGCGAGCACCCGGCGCTGGCGGGTGGAGCTGCCCGCCGGCGGCACCGCCGAACTCGACGGCGGCTACGAGATCCGCATCCCGGCCGGCAAGGCCATCGTCGGCGGCAACCGGAGGAGCTGACCATGACCGACACACCCGACACCCCGCCGACAAACACCCCGCCGGCCGGCCACGCGCTGCCCGACCACCCGCTGCCGGTGACGGCGGTGACGTGCCTGGAGGACCGCGCGCACGTCGAGCGGACGGCCCGGGTCGAGCTGGCCGCCGGCGTCCACCGGCTGCGGCTCGGCCCGATCTCCGCGCTCGCCGTGGACCGCACCCTGCGCGCGGAGGCGACCGTCCGGGAGGGCTCCGCCGAGGGCGGCGTCCGGGTGCTGGACGCCCGGGTGGTGCGCGGCTGGGCGCCGCGGGCCCCGCTGCCGCCCACCGGCGAGGACTCCGAGCTGCGGCACCGGGTGCACGCCCTGGAGCAGGAGCAGCTCGCCGAGACCCGGACCCGGGAGCGGCTGGAGGCCCGGCTGGCACTGCTCGCCCAGCTCGCCTCCGATCTGCTGCGGGAGATCGGCGAGGGCGCCGGCCGCGGAGAGCTGGAACGCAGCCGCTGGAGCCGCGAGCTCGACCGGATCGACGGCGAGCGCGACACGCACGGGGAGAAGCTGCGGGTCTCCCGGGCGAGGCTGGAGGAGCTGGCCGTGGACCTGGCGGCGGCCCGGCGGGCGCTGGACGCCGCCGAGCAGGAGCCCGCCGAGCTGTTCGCCCACGTCGAGGTGACGGTGCAGGCGGAGTCCGCGGGCCCGGTCGAGCTGAAGGTCGGCCATCTGACGCCGTGCGCGCTGTGGCGTCCGGCGTACCGGGCGTCGCTGTCGGGCGGCCGGCTGGTGCTGGAGACCGAGGCCGTGGTGTGGCAGCGGACCGGCGAGGACTGGTCGGGGGCGCGGCTGACCTTCTCCACGGCCCGCTCGGCGCTGGCCTCGGAGCCGCCCCGGCTGACCGAGGACCTGCTGACACTGCGGGAGCGCACCGCGGAGGAGCGACGAACGGTCGAGGTGGAGCTGCGCGAGGAGGCGATCGGCACCACCGGGCCGTCCGCGGACGGCCTGCCGGGCGTGGACGACGGCGGCGAGGTACGGGTGCTGAGGGCGCCGTCGCCGGCCTCGGTGCCGGCCGACGGCCGGGCGCACCGGATCCCGCTGACCGTGTTCGACACCGCGGCGAGCAGCGAGTTCGCGGCGGCGCCGGAGCTGTCGCCGCTGGTGACGCGGGTGGTGCGGTTCCGAAACGACGCGGGGCACGCGCTGCTCGCCGGCCCGGTGGACCTGGTGCAGGGCAGCGGCTTCACCGGCCGCGGTGAGCTGCGGTTCACCGCCCCGGGGGCGCCGGCGGAGCTCGCCTTCGGCAGCTCGGACGGCCACCGGGTGGTCCGGGAGACCGAGGAGAGCCGCGGCACGGCCGGCATCACCGGACGGACGGTGGTCACCCGGACGGTCCGGCTGCACCTGTCGCGGTTCTCCGGGCCGCAGGAGCGGGACGAGCAGGTGGTGACGGTGCGCGAGCGGATCCCGGTCTCCGAGGTGTCCTCGGTGGAGGTCAAGCTGCGCAAGGAGCTCTGCTCGCCGGCACCGGACGAACTGGACGCGGAGGGCGTCGTCCGCTGGGACGTGCCCCTGCCACCGGACGGCCGACGCACCCTCACCCTGGTGTACGAGGTGTCGGCGGCGGCGAAGGTGGCGGGCCTGTGAGCCCGGTCAAGCCGGATTTGTTCCGTCAACTCCGGTAGAAATGACCCATGATCTACCATCTCGCCCCGCTGGACGACTGGCTGCGCGACCCGGGGCGGCCGTACGCGGCCGCCTCGCTGCTCACCGACGGCTTCATCCACTGCTCGGCCGACGAGCAGACGGTGCTGGCCGTCGCCAACCTGTTCTTCGCCGACACTCCCGACCCGCTGATGGCGCTGCTGATCGAGGAGAAGCTGGTCGAGCCGATGGTGAAGTGGGAGGCGCCCTCCGGCCCGCCGCCGGAGGGCGCCACGCCCGGGGTGCTGTTCCCGCACATCTACGGCCGGCTGAACCGGACGGCCGTGATCGGCCTGGAGAAGGTCGAGCGCGGTGCGGACGGCCGCTGGGAGCGCCTGCTGCCCTGGAGCTGAGCCGGGCCCGCCCCGCCGGGCGGGGCCGCGGTCAGAGCCAGCCGCGCTCGCGGGCCGCCATGCCCGCCTGGAAGCGGGTGGTGGCGCCGAGCTGGCGCATCAGGCTCTGCAGCCGGCGCTGCGTGGTGCGGGCGCTCCAGCCGAGCGAGCGGGCGATCGACTCGTCGGTCAGGCCTGCGGCGAGCAGGCCGAGCAGCTTGCGGTGGTCGGCCTCGGGGCCGGTGTCGGCCTCGCCGTCGCCGATCGCCGCCTGCAGGGGCACGGCGCGCTCCCACTCGGCCTCGAACAGGGCGTCCAGGGCCTGCAGCAGCGCCGAGGGGTGGATGACGTAGGCGGCGTCCAGCACGCTGTCGCCGACGGTGATCGGGATGATCGCCATCTTGTCGTCCGACATCATCATCTTCATCGGCAGCGCGGGCCGTACCCGGGCCTCCTCGCCGTCCTCGACGCCGATGAGGATCTCCTTCTCCAGCCGCCCCGGCCAGGCCACCGCGTCCTTGTCGTACACGGTGCGGAACCGCACGCCCGCCTTGAGCTTGGCCCGCTGGCGGGGCATCTGGGCGACCGGGTCCTGGATGTACGGCGGGCAGTCGAAGCCGCGCACCTGGTACTGGCTGGTGTCGACGAGGTGCTCCAGCCGCTGGGCGATCGCCTCGCCGCCGGTGAGCACCTCGACCGAGTGCGCCGGGTCCGTGTAGCGGGACGCCTCACGGAAGGCGTCCATCAGCCGGTGCATCTCGGCCCGGGCGCTGCGCAGCTCCGCCTCGCGGTGGCCGATGAGGGTGCCGATGGCGACGTCCGGTGCGACCGCGAGGTACCGTTCCCGGTCGACGGGGGCGCGGGTGGCCATGCCCTGCTCGGCCAACCGGTCGAGGGCGTCCTGGCTCTGCTGCAGTGTCAGGTCGCACTGCCCGGCCAGCTCCTCGGCGGTGGACTGCGGCGAGACCACCAGGGCCGCATACACCTGTCCGTCCGGCCGTCCGAGGCCGAGCGCTCCGAATGCGTCGAGCACGCCGCTCCTTCCCCCATGCGGCCAGGACCCCGTGGCGCAGTTCCGCCACTCCTCGAGCCTCTGTCCGGTGGCCATCCTGCGCCACAGATCCACATGATGACAAGGCGGTGCGTCGAGGTTCACACGGGCCCCCCGCCGATGAGCCGGAAGGCCTCCCCGCCGGACGGCGGGGAGGCCTTCGATTCGAAGGTGCGGCGGGGGCCGATCCTTAGAGGCCGACCTCGCGCATCAGCTGGCCGACCTCGGGGTTGGTGAGGCGGCGCAGCCAGCCGGACTTCTGGTCGCCGAGCGCGATCGGCCCGAAGTGGGTGCGCACCAGCTTCTCCACCGGGTAGCCCATCTCGGCGAGCATCCGCCGGACGATGTGCTTGCGGCCCTCGTGGAGGGTGACCTCGACCAGGTAGTTCTTGCCGACGTTGGAGACCACCTTGAAGGAGTCCGCGCGGGCCCAGCCGTCCTCCAGCTCCACGCCCTTCGCGAGCTGCTTGCCGAGGTCGCGCGGGATCGGGCCCTGGATGGCGCACAGGTAGGTCTTGGTGACGCCGTACTTCGGGTGGGTGAGGCGGTGGGCCAGCTCGCCGTGGTTGGTGAGAAGGATGATGCCCTCGGTCTCGGTGTCGAGGCGGCCGACGTGGAAGAGCCGGGTCTCGCGGTTGGTGACGTAGTCGCCGAGGCACTGGCGGCCGTCCGGGTCCTCCATGGTGGAGACGACGCCGGCGGGCTTGTTCAGCGCGAAGAACAGGTAGGACTGGGTGGCGACGGTCAGGCCGTCGACCTTGATCTCGTCGTTCTCCGGGTCGACCCGCTTGCCCTGCTCGGTGACGCGCTTGCCGTTCACCTCGACGCGGCCCTGCTCGATGAGCTCCTCGCAGGCCCGGCGGCTGCCCATGCCGGCCCGCGCGAGCACCTTCTGCAGGCGCTCGCCCTCGGGCTCGCCGAAGGTCTTCGGGGTCTTCACGGCCGGCTTGTCGTGCCGGGCGAGCACCGCGTCCTCGATCTTGGCCTGCAGCTCCCGGGAGCGCTGCGGCTGGCGCCGCGGGTCGCCCGGGGCGCCCTGGCCCTCACGGCGGGGCTTGGGCGCCGGGCCGGGACGGCGCGCGGTGTAGCCGCTGCGGCCGGGGGTGGCGTTCGGGCCGCCGCCGTACTCGGGGCGGTCGTAGCGGCGCTCCTCGGGGCGCAGCGGGCGGTCCGGGTACCGGCGGTCGTCACGCCTGTCGTCGCGCCTGTCGTCACGCCGGTCGTCGCCTCGCCGCTGCGAGGAGCCGCCGCCGTACGACGAGCCGCCACCGTAGGAGGAGCCGCCGCTGCCGCGGCCGTACGACGAGCCGCCGCCCGACGAGGAGCCGCCGCTGCCGCGGCCGCCGCCGTGCGACGAGCCCCCGCCGTACGAGGAGCCGCCGCCTCCGCGGCCGCCGCCGTACGAGCCCCCGCCGGACGAGGACCCTCCGCGTGAGCCGCCGCCGCTCCGGCCCCCGCCCTGTCCGCCGCGTCCCTGGCCTCCCCGGCCCTGGCCGCCGCTGTTGTTCCTGCCGTTGCCACTGCTGCGCATCAAAATGTCCGTACGTCGTGTCCGTCGTGGGAGTGCGTGTCGTGCCGGCCGACCTCACCGCCCCCTCACCGATCGGACGCGGACCGTCAGGCGTTCTCGCCGTCGGCCGCGCGGGCGGCAGCCACCGCCTCCGCGATCATCGTGCCCTCGAGGGACTCCGCTTCCACGTCGTCGACCTCGGGCAGGAAGGGCGCGAGCTCGGGCAGCTCGTCCAGGCCTCGCAGCCCTGTCCGTTCCAGGAAGTAGTTCGTCGTCCGATACAGGATCGCACCTGTTTCGGGCTCGGAGCCGGTCTCTTCCACCAGTCCTCGCTGTACCAGGGTACGCATCACGCCGTCACAGTTCACACCGCGTACTGCGGAGACCCGGCTGCGCGACACCGGCTGGCGGTAGGCGACCACCGCGAGCGTCTCCAGCGCGGCCTGGGTGAGGCGGGCCTGCTGGCCGTCCAGCACGTAGCGGTCGACGGCGGGCGCGCAGTCGGCCCGGGTGTAGAAACGCCAGCCGCCGGCGACGTTCCGCAGGTCGAAGCCGCGGCCCTGGGCGGTGTACTCGGCGGCGAGTTCCCGCAGCGCGGCGGCGACCTCGGCCCGCGGCCGTTCCAGGACGGCGGCGAGGTGCGTCTCGGTGGCGGGCTCGTCGACGACCATGAGGATCGCCTCCAGGGCGGCGCGCAGCGGCACGCCGGTGCCGGTGGCCTCCTCGGGCAGCTCCGGTTCCGGCTCGGGCTCCGGCTCGGGGACGGGCAGCGGGGCGGGGTCGGGCATCGGTTCGGGCTCGGAGGTGTCCGCGGCCGGCTCCGCCGCGGGGCCGGGGATGTACGGGCGCTCCGGGGCGGCCTCCACGGCCGGAGCGGCTCCCGCGCCCGGGGCGGTCCCGGTGCCCGGCGCGGGCGCCGCCTGCGGCCCTGCGGGGGCGGCCTCGGCCCGGGGTGCGGCGCCGTCCGCGGCGTGCTCCGGCTGCTCGGGGCCGTACGCGGGCTCCAGCCACTCGTCGGGGCGGGTCTGGCCGGGGAGGCCGAGGGTGCGCCGGGAGGGGCGCGGCTGCTCACCGTTCACTGCCGTTCTCCGTCCTTGCCGCGACCGTCCGCGCCCTCGCCGGGCGGGCGGTCGAACTCGTCGGTCACCTCGACGCGCAGTCCGGTGTCGGCGACCCAGTGCACCAGCAGCTCGCCCAGCGCGTCCGGCTGCTCGAAGTCGAGCACCTTCTCCCGGTACAGCTCCAGCAGGGCCAGGAAGCGGGCCACCACCACCAGCGTGTTGTCGGCGTCCTCCACCAGCCTGCCGAAGGTCGCGCTGCCGAGCGCGGTGAGCCGGTCGACGACGACCTCGGCCTGCTCGCGGACGCTCACCGGCGGGGTGTGGATGTGGTCGACGTAGACCACCGGTTTCGGCTTCGGCGCCGTCGCCCGGGCGGCCAGCCTGGCCAGCCCCTCCGGGCCGATGGTGATCACCACCTCGGGCAGCAGCAGCGCGTGGTGCGGCTCCAGGCCGACCGAGCGTGGGCGCGTCAGCTGTTCGGCGGCCCAGCGCTCGGCGAACAGGGCGGCCGCCTGCTTGTAGGCGCGGTACTGCAGCAGCCGGGCGAAGAGCAGGTCGCGGGCCTCCAGGAGGGCGAGGTCCTCCTCGTCCTCGATCTCGGCGGCGGGCAGCAGCCGGGCCGCCTTGAGGTCGAGCAGGGTGGCGGCGACCACCAGGAACTCGGTCGCCGCGTCGAGGTCCCAGTCGGGGCCCATCGCCCGGATGTGCGCGACGAACTCGTCGGTGACCCTGGAGAGCGCCACCTCGGTGACGTCCAGGCGGTGCTTGGCGATCAGGCTGAGCAGGAGGTCGAACGGGCCCTCGAAGTTGTCCAGCCGCACCCGGAAGCCGCCGCGCTCCTCGCCCGGCCCGGCGTGGGCCGGGGCGGCGGGGGCGGCCGGGTCGGGGGGCTCGGGCACGCTCGTCATGACCGGTCCATCTTCACCCGGTCCGGGCGCCGCGCCACCCCCCGGGGCGCCCGACACGCCCGCGCCCGGGTCCGGCCGGCGCCCGGTCGGGCCGGAAGAGGCCCGCTGGGGCCCGCTGGGGCCCTCAGCGGCCGCGCAGCCGCCGCACCAGGATGCTGGCCTCGCCCCGCTGCTCCAGGTCGGCCAGGACGACGGCGATGGCCTCCCGCACGACCCGGCCGCGGTCCACGGCCAGGCCGTGCTCGCCGCGCAGGACGAGCCGGGCGTGCTCGAGGTCCATCAGCTCCTCGGCGGAGACGTAGACCGTGATCTTCTCGTCGTGCCGTTCGCGGCCGGTGGGCCGGCGGGCGGCGCGGCTGCGCGGGCGGGGCCGGCGGGCGGCCTCGGCCTGCTCCTCGACGGCGTGCCGGCGGGCGGCCTCGGCGGGCGGCTGGCCCTGGGCGGCCTCGGTGGCGGCCCCGTCGGCGCCGACGGCTTCACCGGCGGCTGCGGGCTGCTCGGCGGGCCGGGCGGTCTCCGGTCTGGGCGCCTCGGCCGGCCGGCCCAGCGAGGGCGACAGGGCCATCCCCCCGGTGGTCCGGAACAGCTCGTCGGCTCCCGGGAGACTCACTCGGCGGGGCGGCACCGGTCGAGCACCTCCCTGGCGAGCTGGCGGTAGGCGGCGGCGCCGACCGAGTTGGTCGCGTACGTGGTGATCGGCTCGCCGGCCACGGTGGTCTCGGGGAACCTGACGGTACGTCCGATGACGGTGTGGAAGACGTGGTCGCCGAAGGCCTCGACCACCCGGGCGAGCACCTCGCGGCTGTGCACCGTACGGGAGTCGTACATGGTGGCGAGGATGCCGTCGAGGCGCAGGTCCGGGTTGAGCCGCTCGCAGACCTTCTCGATGGTCTCGGTGAGCAGCGCGACGCCGCGCAGGGCGAAGAACTCGCACTCCAGCGGGACGATGACGCTGTGAGCCGCCGTCAGGGCGTTGACGGTGAGCAGGCCGAGCGACGGCTGGCAGTCGATGATGACGTAGTCGTAGTCGGGCAGCAGCGGCTTGAGGGCGCGGGCGAGCGCGGACTCGCGGGCGACCTCGCTGACCAGCTGCACCTCGGCGGCCGACAGGTCGATGTTGGACGGCAGCAGGTCCATGCCGGGGACGGCGGTCTTCAGCAGGACCTCATCGGCCGTCAGGCCCCGCTCCATGAGCAGGTTGTAGACGGTGACGTCGAGTTCCATCGGGTTCACGCCGAGGCCGACGGAGAGGGCGCCCTGCGGGTCGAAGTCGACGAGCAGCACCCGGCGGCCGTACTCGGCCAGCGCGGCACCCAGGTTGATGGTCGACGTGGTCTTGCCGACGCCGCCCTTCTGGTTGCACATGGCGATGATCTGCGCGGGACCGTGCTCGGCCACCGGCGCGGGGATCGGGAAGTACGGCAGCGGACGGCCGGTGGGGCCGACCCGCTCGCGGCGCTGCCGGGCGGCGTCGGGGGCCAGCGTGGCGGCGTACTCCGGGTCCGGCTCGTACTCGGCGTCCGGGTCCTCGTAGGGGCCGTAGCCCAGGTCGGCGTAGGAGAGGCCGTAGGCGCCGAGCTCGGCGTCGTAGTCGACGCCGGTCGTGGCGCTGCTCTGGCGGGCCTCGAAGGTGCGGACCGCGACCGAGCCGATCTCTGCCGTACCCACCGTCGCCGGCCGCGCGTACTCGTCGTTCGGCTGTCCGGCGGCGAGCTCCGCCAGTCCTGGCTGACCACCCCCGGGAGCAAATGTCGACTCATTCACAAGTCGTCTTACCTCCTTGGGCTTCCAGGACTCTATGTCGATACGTCAGCGTGGCAGCATGCCGACGGTTTGCGACTCTAGGCCGTTCCAGGCGTTCGCAGCAACACAATCCACGGTAGTGGGCACGATGTGTCGGCTCCCCGACCGCCCGCTGTCAAGGCTTGCGTCGGCCGAGAACCCTCACGTTTCCGGGTTCGTCGCGTGCCCGGGCGGCGTGACCCGGGGTGACCGGATCCGCAGGGCGGGTGACACGTCGCACATGAATTGACATCGCCCGTCCACCGTTCGGTCACCGCACCGACGGCGTGCGGGCGCGCCGAAGCCCCCGACCTGGGGGGCCAGGTCGGGGGCGTCAGAATGGCGGTGCGTCAGGCGAGCACGCTGTCCAGGGAGACGGACTCCAGGTCGAAGGCGTCGGCGACGGCCTTGTAGGTGATCTGGCCCTCGTGCACGTTCAGGCCCTTGGCCAGCGCGGCGTCGCGGCGCAGGGCCTCCTTCCAACCACGGTTGGCCAGCTCGACGATGTACGGCAGCGTCGCGTTGGTCAGCGCGTAGGTGGAGGTGTTCGGGACGGCGCCCGGCATGTTGGCCACGCAGTAGAAGACCGAGTTGTGGACCTGGAAGGTCGGCTCGGCGTGCGTGGTCGCCTTCGAGTCCTCGAAGCAGCCGCCCTGGTCGATCGCGATGTCGACGAGCACGGAGCCCGGCTTCATGCGGGAGACCAGCTCGTTGGTGACGAGCTTCGGGGCCTTGGCGCCCGGGATCAGCACCGCGCCGATCACCAGGTCGGCCTCGAGGACGGCCTTCTCCAGCTCGAAGGCGTTGGAGGCGATGGCCTTCACCTTGGTGCCGAAGACCCGGTCGGCCTCGCGCAGCTTGTTGATGTCGCGGTCGAGCAGGGTCACGTCGTAGCCCATGCCGATGGCGATGGTCGCCGCGTGCCAGCCGGAGACGCCGCCGCCGATGACGACGCACTTCGCCGGGTGGGTGCCGGGCACGCCGCCGGGGAGCACGCCGCGGCCGCCGGCCGGGCGCATCAGGTGGTACGAGCCGACCTGCGGGGCCAGCCGGCCCGCGACCTCGGACATCGGGGCGAGCAGCGGGAGGGCGCCGTTGGCGAGCTGCACGGTCTCGTAGGCGATCGCGGTGGTGCCGGAGGCGAGCAGCGCCTCGGTGCCGGCGCGGTCGGCCGCCAGGTGCAGGTAGGTGAAGACGGTCTGGCCCTTGCGGAGGCGGTGGTACTCCTCGGCGATGGGCTCCTTGACCTTCAGCAGGAGGTCTGCGGTCTCCCACACCTCGTCTGCCGTGGGGAGGATGGTGGCGCCGGCGGCCACGTACTCCTCGTTGGGGATCGAGGAGCCGAGACCGGCGTTGTCCTCGATGAAGACCTCGTGTCCGTTGCGGACGAGCTCATGCACGCCGGCGGGCGTGATGGCCACGCGGTACTCGTGGTTCTTGACCTCGCGGGGGATGCCGACCTTCACGGCTAAACACGTCCCTCTTGCCTGGGGGTCCCGGCCGGGGAAAGACCGGCGGGCGGCGCGCACGGGGAAGGCCTCCGGAGAGCACCGGGGCACGGATCGCTGCGCGACTGCTGTCGAGTGTAATGAAGCCCAGCGGATCCGTCAGCCTTCCAAACTGAATAAATCAGCTGGACTCATTGGCAGGTTCGTAGGCTTGCACCGCACTCCTATGGCCAAAGGCCTGCGACTGCCGCATATCAGACACTACTCCGCAATAGGGTGATTCCACTCGCCTGCCAGCTGCCGCTGGAGGCGGTCCAGGGCCTGTCCCACCAGGGCCGCACCGCGCTCGTCGCCGAGCCGGCGGAAGATCCCGAACGCCGCCCGGTACTCGCGCAGCGCCTCCTCGAAACGGCGCTGCGCGCTGTGCGCCTCGGCCACCCGGGCGAGCAGCCGGGCCTCGCCCGCGGCGTCGCCGGACTCCTGCCGCAGGGCCAGCGCGCGGCCGTACGAATCACCGGCGCGCACCGGATCGCCGAGCGCCCTGTAGCACCCACCCGCGCTCTCCAATGCGCGGGCGCACCCGGCCTCGTCGCCCGCCGACCGGGCCCGGTCCAGGGCGGCCCGGTACCGTTCCGCCGCCTGATCCCAGCGGCCCGCGGCGGCCTGCAGGTCACCGAGGTTGAGCAGCGCCGCGGCGGCCCGCCGGGGCTTCCCGGCCCGTTCGGCGACCTCCAGGACGAGCTCGTGCAACCGGTGCAGATCGGCGGGGACGGTGGCCGGGGTCAGCGGCAGCGCCCGCAGCAGGGCGGTCACCAGCCGGCCCGCCGAGCCGTCGAGGTCGCCCTGGCCGATGGCGTCGCCGACCGCGGTGAGCAGGTGCTCGCGCTCCTCGTCGAGCCAGCGGGCGGCCTGGTCGGCGGTCCGCAGCCGCAGCGGCCCGGGCAGCGGATCGGGGGCCGGACCCGCCGCGGGAGCGAGCAGCGCCTGGGCCGAGTCGACCAGCCGGACGAGCCGCTCCAGCAGCCGGGCACGGGCGAGTTCGACCTCGGCGGGCCGGTCGGCCTCGGCGCGCAGTTCCACCAGCCTCGGGTACAGCCAGCCGGGGACGCGGTAGCGCGCGGTGCCGTCCGCGGCGGGCGGCTCGGCGGCGAGGAGCTCGCGTTCGGCGAGGTCGGCGAGCAGGCCTGCCGCCTCCGGGGCCGGGCAGCCGACCAGGGCGGAGGCGGTACGCAGGTCGGCGGCCTGCGCGGGGGCCAGGGTGAGCATGCGCAGCATCCGCGCCCGGGCCGGGGTGAGGGTGCGGTAGAGCAGTTCGAAGGCGCCGCCGGACGGGTCGCCTTCGGGGACGGGGACGGGGCCGTCCGCGGGCAGCAGGTCCCGGGCCCGGCGCTCGCCGTCGCCGCCCTCGACACCCTTGCCGGCCTGTCCGCCCTTGCCGTTGGCGCCGCCCTTGCCGTTGGCGCCCCGCCTGCCCGCCGGGCCGTCGCCGGCGCTCTCGGGGGCGGACGGGGTGCGGCCGGTGGCGGCGGTGAGTTCGGCGGCCGCGTCGGTCACCGCGGCGCGGGCGTCGGCCCGCAGCCGGACGGCGGTGAGCCGCAGGGCGGCCGGGCGGCAGGCGCAGGCGTCGGCGAGGTCGGCGGCGCCGACCGGGTCGCAACTGATCCGGGTGCCGCCGACCAGGTCGCCGAGCAGGCCGACGGCGGAGGCCTGGTCGAGCCCTCCGAGGATCACCGGGTCGACGTCCTCGATACCGGTGAGCGGGCCGCCGGTGACGGCCAGCAGCAGCGTGCCGGGGCCCGCCTCGAGCAGCGGCCGCAGTTGGGCGGCGTCCTTGGTGTCGTCGAGCAGCAGCAGCACCCGGCGGTCGGCGAGGGCCGCGCACAGGGCGGCGCAGGCCGGGTCCTCGCCGTCCGGCCCGGCGGGCGGCAGCAGACCGGCCGGGACGGCGCCCAGCTGTTCCAGCAGCCGCCGGGCGGTGCGGCCGGGCGGGACGCGGCTGCCGTCGGGTGCGGTCAGCCGGGCGCAGAGGACGCCGTCGGGGTACTGGGCGGCCACCGAGCGGGCCCAGCGCAGGGCGAGCGCCGTCCGCCCGGAGCCGGGCCGGCCCGCGAGGACGACCAGCCGGGCGGCCATGCCGTCCGGGCCGCCGGTCCGCCCGGCGGCGGCGGTCAGGGCGGCGAGCTCGGCGCGGCGGCCGGCGAAGGCGGCGGGCCCGGGGGGCAGGCCGTCCGCGGCCCCGGCCGCTCCGGGGCCGGCGGACCTCTCGTCGATGGTCGCCGTCTTCCTCGCCACCCGTGCCCACTCCTGTCGGTCGCCCGCGGCGGGCCCTTCGCGGGCCCTGCCGCGAAGCGTAGTTCGCGCAGCCGCCCCCGCCGAGGCCCCCCGCCCGGCCCACCTCCCGGATCACCCCCGCGGGTCAAGCCCGCGGATCAGGCCCTCACGGGCCGGCTCCCTCTCAGTCCTGGCGGAAGGGCCGGGCCGGCCACGGGGAGTCTGCGGGGCGCAGCGAGTCCAGTCCGGCGCCGGTGAGGGCGGCGTGCAGGGCGAGGGTGCCGGTGATCAGGGTGGGGTTGTGCAGCCGGCCGGCCAGGACGAGCCCGATCAGCTCCGCCAGCGGCACCCGGGCGGTCTCGATCTCCAGTTCCTCGCCGTGCGCCTCGTAGCGGTCACCGTCGGCCTCGGAGAGGTCGGTGGCGAGGAAGAGCCGCAGCGCCTCGTCGGTGCCGCCGGGCGAGGTGTAGAAGTCGACCAGCACCCGCCACTCGCCGGCCTTGCAGTGCGCCTCCTCGTAGAGCTCGCGCTGGGCGGCGTGCAGCGGGTTCTCCCCGGGCACGTCCAGCAGGCCGGCCGGCAGCTCCCAGAGCCGCTGGCGGACGGGGTGGCGGTACTGGCGCAGGATCAGCACGCGCTGCCGGTCGTCGACGGCGAGAACGGAGACCGAGCCCGGGTGGGTCTGGTAGTCGCGGCGCGCCCAGGAACCGTCGGGCATCTGCACCTCCTCGGTGCGCACCCCGGTGACCCGACCCTTGAACGGGGTCTCGCCGGCCCGGACGGGCCACTGTTCGGCGGCGTCCCGGATCTGCTGCTGAAAGTCCATCGCACTCCCCTTTTCGTCAGTACGACACAATCTAACCCGACGCATGCTCAGCCTGCGGCCACAACCGTCCGCGAACAGCCGGACGGCGGCCGTGCGGGGGAATCCGCACGACCGCCGTCCGGTCACCGAGAGGACACCGCGGGTGTCCGCAGCGTCACTACGCCCCGGTCTTGATCTTGATGGCCGCGGCGACCAGGCCCGCGAACAGCGGGTGCGGGCGGGTCGGGCGGGACTTGAGCTCCGGGTGCGCCTGGGTGGCGACCAGGTAGGGGTGGACCTCGCGCGGGTACTCGACGTACTCGACCAGGTCGCCCTTGGGCGAGAGGCCGGAGAACTGCAGGCCGGTCTTCTCGAGGTCGGCGCGGAAGGCGTTGTTGACCTCGTAGCGGTGGCGGTGGCGCTCCTCGACGTACTGCTCGCCGCCGTAGACCTCGCGGACGATCGAGCCCTCGGCGAGCTTCGCCGGGTAGAGGCCGAGGCGCATGGTGCCGCCGAGGTCGCCCTTGCCGTCGACGATGGCGAGCTGCTCGGCCATGGTCGAGATGACCGGGTACTTGGCGGCCGGCTCGAACTCGGTGGAGTTCGCCTCGGGCAGGCCGGCCAGGTTGCGGGCGGCCTCGATGACCACGCACTGCAGGCCGAGGCAGAGGCCGAGCAGCGGCAGCTTGTTCTCACGGGCGTAGGTGATCGCGGCGACCTTGCCGTCCACACCGCGGTCGCCGAAGCCACCCGGGATGCAGACCGCGTCCACGTCGCCGAGCTGCTCGCGGGCGCCCTCGGGGGTGAGGCAGTCGTCCGAGGTGACCCACTTGATCTCGACGCGGGCGTTGTTGGCGAAGCCGCCGGCGCGCAGCGCCTCGGTCACCGACAGGTAGGCGTCGGGCAGGTCGATGTACTTGCCGACCAGGGCGACCTTGACGATGTGCTGCGGCTCGTGGACGCGGCGCAGCAGGTCGTCCCAGGTGGTCCAGTCGACGTCACGGA
This sequence comes from Kitasatospora sp. NPDC085879, assembly GCF_040686255.1. Lineage (NCBI taxonomy): Bacteria > Bacillati > Actinomycetota > Actinomycetes > Kitasatosporales > Streptomycetaceae > Kitasatospora > Kitasatospora sp. NPDC085879. The sequence goes on from NZ_JBFBJZ010000013.1 coordinate 149,506, forward strand.
ACGGCAGGTCGAGGCGGCGCACCACGTAGGCGTCCAGGCCCTCGCCGTGCAGCACCTTCGGGATGTCGTAGATCGACTTGGCGTCGATGGCCGCGACCACGGCCTCCTCGTCCACGTCGCACATCAGCGAGATCTTGCGCTTGATGGCCTGCGGGACCTCGCGGTCGGCGCGCAGCACGATCGCGTCGGGCTGGATGCCGATGTTGCGCAGCGCGGCGACGGAGTGCTGGGTGGGCTTGGTCTTCAGCTCGCCCGAGGGGCCGATGTACGGCAGCAGGGAGACGTGCACGAAGAAGACGTTGTCCCGGCCGACCTCGTGGCGGACCTGGCGGACGGCCTCCAGGAAGGGCAGCGACTCGATGTCGCCGACGGTTCCGCCGACCTCGGTGATGACGACGTCGACGTCCTCGGTCGCCATCCGGCGGATCCGGGACTTGATCTCGTTGGTGATGTGCGGGATGACCTGGACGGTGTCGCCCAGGTACTCGCCGCGGCGCTCCTTGGCGATGACGGTCGAGTACACCTGGCCGGTGGTGACGTTCGCGGAGCCGTGCAGGTTGGTGTCGAGGAACCGCTCGTAGTGGCCGATGTCGAGGTCGGTCTCGGCACCGTCGTCGGTGACGAAGACCTCACCGTGCTGGAACGGGTTCATGGTGCCCGGGTCCACGTTGAGGTACGGGTCGAGCTTCTGCATCGTCACGCGCAGGCCGCGCGCCTTGAGCAGCGCGCCCAGGCTGGAGGCGGTGAGGCCCTTGCCGAGCGAGGAGGCGACACCCCCGGTGACGAAGAGGTGCTTGGTCGTCACGGCGCGGCCTGCGGCCGACTTACCGGAATGGGGCTGTGCCAAGAGGGGGCTCCCGTGGGTCGCGGTGTCGAGGGTGACTCCCGGTGGCCGGACCCCCCGCTCGTCCGCTCGTCGACGCGACCTGGCGCCGGGGCACCGGCGGAGTCGTCGAATCGGCGGATCGGGGGTGGCCCTCAGCTGTGTGCTGCCCACCAGTCCACGGGATACCAGGGTATCAGCGCACCGGGCGGGACGCGGTCCCGGTCGGTGCGGCGCGCCCGCCGGAGGAGCTCCGCACCCGGTGGAAGGATCAGCTCCGGATGACTCGGAAGGATTACCGGCGATCACCCGAGGGGACCAGCCGGGCTGGTCAATCCGGTGCCAGTCCGCCGGGTGACCACCCCTGCGCGTGCCCCGGGGCCCGCCGCGGACGTATTCTTCTCGGACGCATCGCCGACACCAGAGCACACGGAGGGCGAGGGGGTCGGCCGACTCCGCTCGGTCCCCGATGCGCGGTCCGAAGCCCCCCGTCCCGCCCCGCGCCCGGCCAGAGGCACGGGCCCACCGGCCCCGTCCGGTACTCCGCGAGCCTTCCCGCCACCCCAACGGGCCTCGCGAGTGCCCCCGGTCCCGGCGGGCGGCTCCGGCCCGCCGTGCCCGCCGTCGACGCAGCCACATCGCGAACTGGGAGACCCACGTGGCCGGCCGTATCGAGGACTACGCACTCATCGGGGACATGCAGACCGCCGCCCTGGTCAGCAGGGACGGGGCGGTGGACTGGCTGTGCCTGCCCCGCTTCGACTCGCCGGCCGTCTTCGCCGGCCTGCTGGGCACCGACGAGCACGGCTTCTGGCGGATCGGCCCTGCCGAGGTGGTCGAGCCCGAACCGGTGACCGCGGCCGACCGGGACCACACCTTCCACGCCGACCACTCGGTCGCCGCGGTGCACGACACCGGCGAGCTGCGGATCCCGCCGGCCACCGCCGCCGCCCCGGCGCTGCCCGCCGACCGCCGGACCTACCGCGGCGACTCGCTGATCCTGGAGCAGGAGTGGGACACCCAGGGCGGCACCGTCCGGGTGATCGACCTGATGCCGCCCCGGCACCTGCTCGGCACCCCCGACGTCCCGCAGATGATCCGGATCGTCGAGGGCGTCACCGGCCGGGTGCGGATGCGCTCCGCGCTGCGGATGCGGTTCAGCTACGGCAAGGTCGTGCCCTGGGTCCACCGGGTGGAGCAGCCGGACGGCGGCCACCGCACCGTGGCCGTGGCCGGCCCGGACTCCGTCTGGCTGGACGGCGAGGCCGAGACCTACGGCCGCGACCTGACCACCTACGCCGACTTCACCGTCCGCGCCGGCGAGCGGATCACCTTCGCCCTCACCTGGCAGGCCTCCCACCTGGCCGCGCCCGCCGCGCCCGACCCGGACGACGCCCTGGAGGCCACCGAGCGGTTCTGGGCGGAGTGGGTCGGCCAGTGCACCTACCAGGGCCCCTACCGGGAGGCCGTGGTCCGCTCGCTGATCACCCTCAAGGCGCTCACCTACGCCCCCACCGGCGGCATCGTCGCCGCCCCCACCACCTCGCTGCCCGAGGACGTCGGCGGCGAGCGCAACTGGGACTACCGCTACACCTGGCTGCGGGACGCCGCCATCACCCTCTCCTCGCTGATGCGCACCGGATACCGCGAGGAGGCCCGCGCCTGGCGCGAGTGGCTGCTGCGCGCCGTCGCCGGCGACCCGGAGAACCTGCAGATCATGTACGGCATCGCCGGCGAGCGCGAGCTCACCGAGTCCACCCTGGACTGGCTGCCCGGCTACGAGGGCTCGCTGCCCGTCCGGGTCGGCAACGGCGCCGCCGGGCAGCTCCAGCTCGACGTCTACGGCGAGGTCGTCGAGGCCCTGCACCTCGCCCACATGACCGGCCTGGTCCGCAACGACCACGCCCACCAGCTGCAGCTCAAGCTGATCAGCTACCTGGAGAAGCACTGGCGCGAGCCCGACGAGGGCATCTGGGAGGTCCGCGGCCCCCGCCGGCACTTCGTGCACTCCAAGGTGATGGCCTGGGTCGCCGTCGACCGCACCATCCGCCTGCTGGAGGACACCGCCACCGAGGGCCCGCTGGAACGCTGGAAGGCACTGCGCGAGGAGATCCACGCCGACGTCTGCAAGCGGGGCTACGACGAGCAGCGCAACACCTTCACCCAGTACTACGGCGGGCAGGAGCTGGACGCCTCGCTGCTGCTCATCCCGCAGGTCGGCTTCCTCCCGCCGGACGACAAGCGGGTGATCGGGACCATCGAGGCCATCCAGCGCGAACTGTCCACCGAGGACGGCTTCGTGCTGCGCTACCCGACCCACGACGCGGACGGCGACAACGTGGACGGCCTGTCCGGGCACGAGGGCGCCTTCCTCGCCTGCTCGTTCTGGCTCGCCGACGACCTGGCGATGATCGGCCGGGTCTCCGAGGCCCGCGAGCTCTTCGACCGGCTGCTGGCGCTGCGCAACGACGTCGGGCTGCTCGCCGAGGAGTGGGACCCGCGGGCCAAGCGCCAGGTCGGCAACTTCCCGCAGGCGTTCAGCCACGTGCCGCTGATCGACACCGCGCTGCGCCTGACCGCCTGCGGCGGCGCCTACGGGGCGGGCCGGCAGGACCAGTAGCGGCCACGCCGGGGGCGCCTGCGGGTGCCCCCGGCCCGGTCTGACGCGTGATCGACAAACCGGTGGACGGGCCGCGGACGGCGCCGCAGACTGGCGCGCATGTCATCTCTCGTACGTCACATCACCATCGACTGCGCCGACGCCTACCGGCTCGGCACCTTCTGGGCCGCGGCCCTGGACAGCAAGGTCCACGACGACGACAAGCCCGGCGACCCCGAGGCACTGGTCGAGGCCCAGGGCTCCGCGCTGCTGTTCGTCACCGTGCCCGAACCCAAGTCCGTGAAGAACCGCGTCCACCTCGACCTGCAGCCGCAGGACCGCACCCGCGACGAGGAGGTCGAGCGGCTGCTCGCGCTCGGCGCCGCCCCGGTCGCCGACCACCGCCGGCCCGACGGCACCGGCTGGGTCACCCTCGCCGACCCCGAGGGCAACGAGTTCTGCGTCGAGCGGAGCGCCGCCGAGCGCGCCGGCGCCTGACCCCGGGCCGGGCCGCCGTCAGCCGCGCTGCACCAGCTCGTCGTAGGTGGAGAGCACCTGGGCGACGGTGTCCGCCTCGTCCGGCCAGGTGAGCTGCTGCTGGCGGCCGGCCTCGGCGAGTTCGGCCCGCCGCCCGGGGTCGCCGAGCAGCGAGCGGACGGCCCCGGCCAGCGCGGCGGCGTCGCCGTACGGGACGAGGACGGCGGCGTCGCCGACCAGCTCGGGCACCCCGCCGACCGCGGTGGAGACCACCGGCACCCCCGCCCGCATCGCCTCCTGGACGACCAGCGAGCGGGCCTCCCACCGGCTGGAGACGACCACCAGGTCGGCGGCGGCCAGCAGGTCCGGCACATCGGTGCGGTGGCCGAGCAGCTGCACAGGCAGGCCGTCGGCGGCGACCCGCTCGCGCAGGCTCGGGCCGTCCGGGCCGTCGCCGGCGAGCGCGACCAGCGGGTCGAGGTCGCCGAGCCGGCCGGCCGCGTCCAGCAGCAGGCCGAAGGACTTCTGCGGCACGAGCCGGCCGATGGCGACCAGCAGCGGCCGCTCCGGCTCGTCCTTGCCGCCGAACAGGGCCGCGCGGGCGGCCTCGCGGTCCAGCGTCGCGGGCGGCAGCGGCGGGGCCGCGATCGGGCCGAGCCGGGCGTCGGTCGCGCCGAGCTCGCGGGCCCGGGCGACCAGGTCGGAGGAGGCGCCGAGCACCAGGTCCGCGGCGCGCGCCACCCGGCGCTCCATCAGCCGCTGCAGCCGGCGGTCCAGGCCGGTGGCCAGCATCGCGTGGTGCGACGTCACCACCAGCGGCGTCTCCGGGCGCAGACCGGGGAAGCGGCCGGCGGTGCGCAGCGCCAGGTCGGAGAGCAGGCCGGCCCGCAGGCCGTGCGCGTGGACGACCTCCGCGCCGGTGAACGCGCGGCGCAGCTCGCCGATCGCTGCGGCGTCGCTGCGGGCGCCCGCGGTCGGGGTGATGTCCACCGGGTGGAACCGGGCGCCCGTGCGGGAGAATCCGAACCGGGTGTCCGCGCTCTGCGGCGCACAGACCGTCACGGTCACCCCGTGCGCGACCAACCCCTGGGCGAGCGACCGCACATGGGCGCCGATGCCCCCGGTGCCGGCCGACAGGACGAGCACCGCCCGTAGCTGGCCGGGTTCTTCATGGGCCGCTGCGGCGCCCTTGGCGGCGGAATGGTCCACGTCGTCTCGCTCCGACTCGTTCAGGTGACGAGCACCGTCGCCGGACCCCCTGCCCCGGCCCGGGTCGGCCGACAGCTGCCCCCGCCCGCCGGTGGGCGGGGAAGGCGGGTTCCCGCGGACGGTCCTCGGGACTGGAAAGCCATTGTCCAGCCGCCACCATGCCAGGTCGGGCCGGGTCTTGGACAGTCGGCGCCGCGTGCGGGCGCGTCGGGGGCCGCTCCCCCGGTCGGAGGAGCGGCCCGGCATCGGGCCTGCCGTCAGCGGCTGCGCGGCGCACGGGCCGCGGCGAGCAGTTCCTCGGCGTGCGCACGGCCGAGTTCGGAGTCCTCCAGGCCGGCGAGCATCCGGGACAGTTCGCGGACCCGCTCCTCGTCGGTCAGCGCCTTGACGCCGCTTCGGGTGACGGTGCCGTCGTTGGTCTTCTCCACCACCAGGTGCCGGTCGGCGAACGCCGCGACCTGCGGCAGGTGCGTGACGACCACGACCTGCGCGGACTCGGCGAGCTTCGCCAGCCGGCGGCCGATCTCCACCGCCGCCTTGCCGCCGACGCCCGCGTCGACCTCGTCGAAGAGGTACGTCGGCACCGGGTCGGCACCGGCGAAGACCACCTCGACGGCGAGCATCACCCGGGACAGCTCACCGCCCGAGGCGCCCTTGGCGATCGGCCGCGGCTGCGCGCCCGGGTGCGGGGCGAGCAGCACCTCGACCTCGTCCACGCCGTGTGCGCCGTAGGCCACGGTGCGCTCGCCGACCTCCAGGCCGGACGGGTCGTCGACCTGGGTGATCGCGAAGCTCACCCGGGCGTGCGGCATGGCGAGTTCGGCGAGTTCCGCGGAGACCGCGGCGGCGAACCGGTCGGCGGCGCCGTGCCGGGCGGCCGACACCTCCGCCGCCAGCTCCGCCAACTCGGCCCTCAGCTCGGTCTCCTGGGCGCCGAGCTCGTCGATCCGCTCGTCGTCGCCGTCGAGTTCGGCGAGCCGCAGCGAGCCGGCCCCGGCCCACTCCAGGACCTCGGCGAGGGTGCCCTCGGCGCCGGCGTACTTGCGCAGCAGCTGGCCGAGGACGGCCCGGCGGTCCTCCACCGCGGCCAGCCGCACCGGGTCGGCGTCCAGGTCGTCGGCGTACCCGGCGAGGTCGCCGGCGACGTCGGCCAGCAGGTAGCCGACCTCGTTGAGCCGGTCGGCGAGGGCGGCGAGCCGCTCGTCGTGGTGGCGGACGGAGTCCAGCGCGCGGCGGGCCTGGGCGACCAGGGTGCCCGCGTCCACCGCGTCCGGGTCGGCCGGGTCGCCGGCCAGCGCGGCGTGCGCCAGGGTCGCGGCGGAGGAGAGCGCGTCGGCGTGGCCGAGCCGCTCGGCCTCCGCGGAGAGCTCCACGTCCTCGCCGGCCACCGGCTCGGCGGCGGCGACCTCGTCCAGGCCGAAGCGCAGCAGGTCGGCCTCCTGGGCGCGCTCCCGGGCCCGGGTGGTCAGCTCCTCCAGGGTGGCCGACACCTCGCGCAGCCGGCGGTACACCTCGCGGTAGCGGACCAGCGGCTCGGCGACCGCCTCGCCCGCGTACCGGTCGAGCGCGCCGCGCTGCCGGGAGGGGCGCAGCAGCCGCTGCTGGTCGGTCTGGCCGTGCACGGCCACGAGGTCCTCGCCGAGCTCGGCCAGCAGGCCCACCGGGACGGCGCGACCGCCGACGTGCGCCCGCGAACGGCCCTCGGCGGAGACCGTGCGGCTGATGAGCAGCTCGCCGTCGTCCAGCTCGGCGCCGGCCTCCAGGGCGCGGGCCACCACCGGGGATCCCTCGGGCAGGCTGAGCCTGCCCTCGACCACCGCACGGTCCGAGCCGTTGCGCACCAGCGCCGGATCCGCCCGGCCGCCGAGCAGCAGGCCGAGGCTCGTCACCACCATGGTCTTGCCCGCGCCGGTCTCGCCCGTCACGGCCGTGAACCCCGGTGCCAGTTCGACCACGGCGTCGTCGATGACGCCCAGATCCCGTATCCGCATCTCGTCCAACACGGTGACGACCTTACGAGGTACCACCGTCGATGCGCGACGAGCCCGCCCCCCGCAGCGCCAAGTTCATCCCTTCCGGGCCGGTTCCCCCGATCCCCGGGACACCGGACCGGCCGGGCGCCGGGCGGCTCACGCCGCGGGCGCTTCGGGCACGGTGCACCAGCGGAGGAAGAACTGGGCGAGCGGGCCGATGGCCAGCGCGTAGGCGATCGTCCCGGCGCCGAAGGTGCCGCCGAGCAGGATGCCGACGGTGAGCACCGTCAGCTCGATGCCGGTGCGGATGAGCCGCAGCGAGCGGCCGGTGCGCCGGTGCAGGCCGGTCATCAGGCCGTCCCGGGGGCCGGGGCCGAGCCGGGCGCCGATGTAGAGGCCGGTGGCGAGGCCGTTGAGGACGATGCCGGTGAGCAGCAGCGCGATCCGGGCGGGCAGCGACTGCGGGCCGTCGACCAGTCGCAGGGTGGCGTCCATGGCCGCGCCCAGCACCAGCACGTTGCCGACCGTGCCGACCCCGGGCCGCTGCCGCAGCGGCACCCACAGCAGCAGGACGCAGGCGCCGACGATGGTCACCCAGGCGCCGACGCTCAGCCCGAGGTGCCGGGCCAGGCCCTGGTGGAAGACGTCCCACGGGTTGCCGCCGAGCGAGGCGCGCAGCATCAGGCCCATGCTCACGCCGTACAGCACCAGCCCCGTCGCGAGCTGGGTCAGCCGGCGGCCCAGCCGGGAGCGCGCCTTCGGGGCGTTGCCGGCGCTCTGTGCGGCTGTCTCTGCGGCTGTCGGTACGGCTGTCGGTACGGCGTTCTCGTCGGCGGGCGCGGCGGTCGTGGCGGCCATCGGGTCTCCCTTGCGGTGATGCGCGGACTGGCGCCATCATGGGCGGTCCGCACGACCCCCATCCAGGTCCAATTCGAATCAGGTGGACTGGAAGTCCGATGTCCGAGTGGCACACCACCATCACCCCGCCGGCCCTCGCCCGGCTGCTGCGCTCCGCCCGCCTGCCCGACCGGGGCGACGGGCGGCGCTCCGCGTACCGCACGCTCGCCGGCCAGGTCCGGACGCTGCTCGCCGACGGCCGCCTCCCGGTCGGCACCCGGCTGCCCGCCGAACGCGAACTCGCCGCCGAGCTGGCCCTCAGCCGCACCACCGTGGCCACCGCCTACGAGGCACTGCGCACCGACGGCTACCTGCGCAGCCGCCGCGGCGCCGGCAGCTGGACGGTCCTCCCGGAGGGCACCCGGCCGCCCGCCGACGCCCTGCAGCCCGTCCCCCCGGACCAGCGCGACAGCATCATCGACCTCGGCGTCGCCGCGCTGCCCGCCCCGCAGCCCCACCTCGGCCGGGCCGCCGCCCGCGCCCTGGAGCAGCTGCCCGCGTACGCCGCCGGGCACGGCCACTACCCGACCGGGGTGCCGGTGCTGCGCGAGGCGATCGCCCGCCGGTTCACCGCCCGCGGCCTGCCCACCAACCCCGACCAGATCCTCGTCACCACCGGCGCCATGGGCGCCCTGCAGCTCGCCCAACGGGCGCTGATCGCCCGCGGCGACCGGGTCGCCGTGGAGGCGCCCAGCTACGCCCACAGCCTGCAGCTGCTGCGCCGCGCCGGGGCCCGCCTCGTCCCCGTCCCGCTGACCCGGCCGACCGGCCCGGCACCCCAGTGGGACCTCGCCGAATGGCGGCGCGCCCTGCGCGACACCGCTCCGAAGGCCGCGTACGTCGTACCGGACTTCCACAACCCGACCGGCGCGCTCGTCCCGGAGGAGCAGCGCCGCGCCCTGCTGGCCGCCGCCCGCGCGGCCGGCACCGTGCTGCTGGTCGACGAGACCACCGCCGAACTCGGCTGGGGCACCGAGGACAAGGCACTCCCCCGGCCGACCGCCGCGCTCGACCGCACCGCCCAGGTGCTCACCGTCGGCTCGGCCAGCAAGCTGCTCTGGGGCGGCCTGCGGATCGGCTGGCTGCGCGCCACGCCCGCCCTGGTACGGCAGTTGGCCGCGGACCGGGTGTTCGGCGACGTCGGCACCCCCGTGCTCGACCAGCTGATCGCCGCCGAGATGATCGCCGAGCAGGTCGAGGAGATCCGCGCCCACCAGCTGCAGCGGCTGCGGGCGAGCGCCGAGGCCCTCGGCGCGGAACTCCGACTGCGGCTGCCCGACTGGGAGTTCACCCTGCCGCCGGGCGGACTCGCACTGTGGCTCTCCACCGCGGGCGTCTCCGGGACGGCGCTCGCCCGGGCCGGCGAGCGGATCGGCCGGGGCGACCCGATCCCCGCCGCGCAGGACCTGACCGCCGACAGCGAGCCCGCACTCAAGCAGGTCCTCGAGATCCCCGGCTTCCGCGGCGTCT